>NZ_CP048833.1:0-310361 GCF_012971725.1 Pseudomonas multiresinivorans | reverse complement strand
GTCTTCGCTGGGCGACGCCAAGAGTCTGCGCGGCGGCCTGCTGCTGATGACCCCGCTGCAGGGCGTGGACGGCGAAGTCTATGCGCTGGCCCAGGGCAATCTCGTGGTCGGCGGCCTGCATGCCCAGGGGCAGAGTGGCTCCAGCGTGTCGATCAACAGCGCCAACAGCGGCCTGATCCCCAACGGCGCGACCATCGAGCGGATGATCCCCAGCGACTTCACCCGGCGCCCGGACGTGATGCTCAACGTGCGCAAGCCGAGCTTCCAGACCGCCGCCCAGGTGATGAACGCGGTGAACGAGCGCTTCGGCTCCGGCACCGCTACCGCGCTGGACGGCACCAAGGTGTCGGTGCGTGCGCCGGTCAGCAGCGCCCAGCGCACCAGCTTCATGGCCATGCTCGAAGGCATGGAGGTGCAGGAAGGCCGCACCCGGCCCAAGGTCGTCTTCAACAGCCGCACCGGCACCGTGGTGGTCGGCCAGGGCGTGCGCGTGAAGGCCGCCGCCGTGGCCCACGGCACGCTCACCGTGACCATCAGCGAGAACCCCCAGGTCAGCCAGCCGGGGCCGTTCTCCAATGGCACCACGGCGGTCACGCCGCAGTCGGATGTGTCCGTCAGCCAGGACAAGAAGCCGATGTTCAAGTGGCCCGAGGGCACCAGCCTGGAAAGCATCATCAATACGGTGAACAGCCTGGGCGCCACCCCGGACGACGTGATGAGCATCCTCCAGGCGCTGGAGCAGGCCGGCGCGCTGAATGCCGAGCTGGTGGTCATCTGATGAGCATCACCTCGCTCAACCGTCCTATCGTGCCGACCGGCCAGCCCGGCGAGTCGCCCGAAACTATCCGCCGCGAGCAGCTGCAGGCCGCCTCCGAGCAGTTCGAGGCGATGTTCCTGCAACAGATCCTCAAGCAGATGCGCAAGGCCGGCGACGTGCTCTCCACCGGCAGCCCGTTGCGCAGCCGCGACCTCGATACGATGCGCGATTTCTACGACGAAGCGCTGGCCGAGCACCTGGCCTCGCGCAAGCAGACCGGCATCGCCGACTTGCTGGTGCGTCAGCTCTCCGCCGAGCCGACCGATGCTGCCGAACCCGTCGCACTCGCCGATGGCGGCGAGGCGCTACGCCGGCCTTCGGTGTCCAGCCGCAACCCGCTGGTGGATACCTGGCAGCGCGGTGTCGATCGCCTGGCCCACGCCTGGCAGCAGGGCAGCGCCGGTTTCCGCACGCTGGTGGACAGCGTGATCGGCCAGGAGTCCGGCGGCGACGCTGCCGCCGTTTCGCCCAAGGGTGCGCGCGGCCTGATGCAGCTGATGCCCGATACCGCCCGTGAAGTCGCCGGCGAACTCGGCCTGCCCTACGACGAGCAGCGCCTGACCAGCGACCCGGCCTACAACAAGGCGCTGGGCAGCGCCTACCTGGGCAAGATGCTCGACCGCTACGACGGCCAGCATGTGCTCGCCCTGGCGGCCTACAACGCCGGCCCCGGCAAGGTCGACGAGTGGCTGAAGAACAACGGCGACCCGCGCAGCGGGCAGATCGGCATGGCCGACTGGGTGCGCAGCATTCCCTACGACGAAACCCGTGACTACACCCTCGGCGTGCTGCGCCGTGTGCGCGAGGCCCAGGCGCCGGCGCGTATCCCTGGCAGCGGCCTGTCGCCTGAGAGCGGCCTGAAGCACGCGCCGCAGGAAGGATTTAAGCGCCACGCCGATTCCGTCGCCTATCAGGGGCAACAGCCTGAATTTGTATCCCGACCGGCCTCGGCGGCGTTCGCCCAGCCGATCCGCATCGAGTCGAAGGAGAGTGCGTCTTGAGTATGTTGAGCCAGATCGGCTACAGCGGCCTGCGTGCGGCGCAGATCGCCCTGGCCACCTCCGGGCAGAACGTCGCCAACGCCAACACCCCCGGTTTCAGCCGACTGAGCCCGATCCTCGCCTCGCTGGCCGGTGAAGGCGGCCTGAACGTCGGCGGCGGCGTGGTGGTGACCAGCATCCGCCGCATGGCCAACGACTTCCAGAACCAGCAGCTGTGGCGCGCCACCACCGAGCAGAGCTACTACGACAGCGGCCAGCAGTATCTGTCCGCGCTGGAAGGGCTGATGGGCGGCGAGGGTTCGAGCATCAGCGTCGGCCTGGACAACTTCTTCGCCGCGCTCAGCGAGGCCACCGCCACGCCCGGCTCGGTCGCCCTGCGCCAGCAGATCATCAACGAGACCAAGAACCTCGCCCAGCGCTTCAACGGCCTGTCCGGCAACATCGACAGCCAGCTGCGCGCCCTACAGGAACAGCGCGGCGCCATGGTCGGCGAGATCAACGGCCTGACTGCCAACCTCGCCGCGCTGAACAAGCAGATCGTCGAAGTCGGCTCCGCCGGTGGCGATACCACCGCGCTGCGTGACCACCGCGAAAGCCTGGTGGCGGATCTGTCCAAGTACGCCTCGATCCGCGTCAACGAAGTGGCCGACGGCTCGCTCACCGTGTCACTCGCCAACGGCCAGCCGCTGGTGGCCGGCAACTCCGCCGGCCAGTTGGCGATCAGCCGCAGCGCCAGCGGCGAGCAGGAAATCGCCCTGACCTTCGCCGGCACCAGCTTCCCGCTGTCCCAGGACGGCATGGGCGGTTCCCTCGGCGCGCTGTACGACACCGAGTACGACACCCTGCGGCCGAACCAGACCGCCCTGCACGAGATGGCCGGGCAGTTCGCCCAGCTGGTCAACGACACCCTCGCCAATGGCTTCGACCTCAACGGCAACGCCGGCCAGCCGCTGCTGACCTACAACGCCGGCAGCACCACGGCGATGCTTTCGCTCAATGGCCTCAAGCCCGAGGAGCTCGCGCTGTCGGACACTGTCGGCGAGAGCGGCAACAACAAGAACCTGCTGGCGCTGCTCGAGCTCAAGGGCCAGACCATCACCGTTGGCGGCAGCCAGGTGACGCTCAACGACGCCTTCGCCGGCCTGCTCGGCAAGGTCGCCAGCGCCAGCCGGCAGAACCAGGCCGACCAGAAGACCGCCACCACCGTGGCGGCCCAGGCGCAGGCCAGTCGCGACAGCGTCAGCGCGGTGAGCCTGGATGAAGAGGCGGTCAACCTGATCACCTACCAGCAGGCCTACCAGGCCAACATGAAAGTCATCAGCACCGCCAAGGAGCTGTTCGACTCGATGCTCGCGGCCTTCTAAGGGGCCTCGCAAGGAAAGCAGAATGCGCATTACCAACGCACAGATCACCGCGCTGATGAGCGGCTCGATGAACAGCAATTCGGCGGCCCTGGGCAAGCTGATGCAGCAGATGTCCACCGGCAAGCGCATCCTCCAGCCCTCCGAGGACCCCATCGCCAGCGTGCGCATGCTGCGCATCCAGCGCGAGGAAGCGAGCCTGGCGCAGTACCGCACCAACATCAGCAACGTCTCGGGCAACCTTTCCACCCAGGAAGCCAACCTGCAGGCCACCTCCGACGCGATGCTCAACGTGCGCGACCTGCTGCTCTGGGCGGCCAACGGCTCCAACACCGGCGGCGACCTCAACGCCATGGCCGGCGAGCTGGAGAACATCGAGAAGACCATCGTCAGCTTCGTCAACGTGCGTGACGAAGAGGGCCGCTACCTGTTCTCCGGCACCCTCAGCGACACCGCCGCCGTGACCTACGAACCGCTGACCGACAGCTACGTCGCCACCGGCAACGACAAGTCGCGCCAGGCCGCCGTGGCCAATGGCGTACAGGTGGAAGAGAACGTCACCGCGCTGGGGGTGTTCGGCAGCAACATGGACTTCCTCAACCAGCTGCATGCCACCGTGAAGATGCTCAAGGACCCGGCGCTGGACGTCACCGACCCGGCGGTGCACGCGCAGATCGCCGCGACCATCGATAGCCTCGACAGCGGCCACGACGGCGTGCTCGGCGCCATCACCGAGCTGGGCGGCCGGCAGAACACCCTGACCATGCTCAATTCGAGCAACGAGGAAGTCTCGCTGGTGAACCAGAAGATCAACGGCGAGCTGTCGCAGCTGGACTACGCCGGCGCCAGCATCGACCTGAACACCTACCAGCTCGCGCTGCAGGCCACGCAGAAGACCTACCTGAAGCTCAACGACCTGTCGCTGTTCAGCCGCCTGTAAGTTTCTTCGTAGGGGCCCCGCACGGAGGTCTGGACGCCAATCGGCGGGTCGCCCCTACTTTTTATCCCGCCTCCGCCCGGCCCTTGCGCCGGGCGGAGGCACATCGGTGCAGAGGTCGCCATGAAGGTCATCAAACAACTGCCGGCCGCCGCCGTCTTCGACCCGAGCGCCCGCCGTGACGCCATCCTGCCGGCCGCCGGCGAGCGGCAGAATGCCCTGCGCAAGGGCGAGGACAAGGGTGAGAACGCCGCGCAGATGGCACGCGGTGCGCAGAAGAGCGGCAGCTTCAACCTGCAGCTCAACCAGCAGTTGTCGTCCATGCAGTCCGCCGACAGTTACCTGGGCGACCTGCAGGACCGCCTCGGCGGCCTCAAGCTCAACCTCAGCCGCGAACTCAGCGCGCCGCAGTCCCAGGACCGCGAAGGCGTGCGCCAGGCTACCCGGCAGGTCAACGAGTTGCTGGAGCAGCGCGCCCAGCGCTCGGACGGCAGCCTCGACGCCAACTTCCGCCTGCGTCTCAACGAACCGGTGCGCAGCCGTTTCAGCCTGGAGGGGCTGGAGTCGGTGGAAGCGATCCAGCGTTCCGGCAAGGAAACCCTGCTGTTCAGTGCTGGCCGCCAACTCGCCGAACCGGCGGCGGTGGTCCTGGACGACGGCATGAGCACCGAACAGGTGCTGCGCCGCTTCAATGCGACACTGGGCCAGGCCGGCATCCGCGCCGAACTCGATAGCGACGGCGCGCTGAAGTTCTCCGCACCCGAGGCCGACTGGCAGCAGCTCAAGGGCCAGTTGGCGGTGCAGGGCGAGGGCAAGCTGTTCGCCAAGGGCAAGAACACCCGGCTGAAAAGCCAGGAAGAAGGGCTGCTGGCGTTCCCCACGGAGATCAGGACCGATGCCTTCCGCGAGCAGCGCCAGTTGCTCGATTCGGTGGTCTCGGCGCTGGATCGTATCGGCGGCCTGCGCGATCAGTTGCGCCACCGCCAGGACGACATCCGCGACTTCCTCGACCGCCACGCCAGCGAGGACGAGCGCGAGTGGGCGCACGCCTTCGCCGCCTCGATGCTCGACCGCATGGGGCGCAGCGCTACCCACTACAGCGCGGCGGCGCAGACAGTGGTGGCGCAGGCGAATCTCAGCCGCTTTGCGGTGGTCAGCCTGCTGGCGTGATTCGCGTCGGTCTTTCGTAGGACGGATAACGCGCCAGCGTTATCCGCCGCGGACATGCCGGCGGATAACCTGTTCCAGGTTATGCGCCCTACGATCCTGATACGCCGGCGCAAGGGCTGTTCGCGAGCAAGAACTAGGCGTCCCCCTCGATCCTACAAGGGGCATCCACTCCGTTAGGATTTCTGTAGGAGCGAGCTTGCTCGCGAACCGCACGGCACCCTCTTCAAGACAACAAAAAGGCGGAGCCCAGCTCCGCCTTGTTAGTCCCGAACGCCAGCAATCACGCCAGCTTCAGCAGCCCCATACCCAGCACCAGCATCGCCAGGCCGACCCAGCCGCGCCACACCAGGCGCTGGCCGAAAAGCGCCCAACCCATGGCAACGGTGGCGAGGATGCCAAAGCCGCCCCAGATGGCGTAGGCCACCGACAGTTCGATGCCGCGTACCGCCTGCGACAGCGCGGTGAACGCGCCCAGTACGCAGAGGATCGAGGCCACGCCGATCGCGCGTTTGCGGAAGCCATCGGAGTACTTCAGCAGCAGGTTGGTGATCACTTCCAGGACGATGGCCAGGCCCAGCCAGGCCATCGGAATCAGGTCATGGTTCAGCATGTCACCACCTCAAGGTTCTTCTCTCGCGGGGTGGTGCGGGTGCCGGATTTCACCAGCAGGATGCCGGCGATCATCACGGCCAGGCCCAGGGCCTTGTCCAGGCTCAGGTGCTCGCCGAGGAAGAAGGCGCTGACCAGGGTGATCAGCACGATGCCGATGCCTTCCCACAGGGCGTAGGCCACGCCGACCGGCACATGCTTGATGGCCAGCGACAGGAAGTAATAAGACAGGCCGATCATTACGTACATCAGCAGCAGACCCACGACCGGGTACAGCGCATGGGTGAATTTCATCGAGGTGGTGCCAACGACTTCAAAGCCGATGGCGGCAAACAGATAGATCCAGGAACGCATGGTGGAGCCCTCCCACGGGCAGCCGCGCGCAGTCTCGCTAAGAGCATCCTTGCGGCGGTTTCGGTTCGGGTTTCGTGGCGCCGACTCGGGCGGCAATCACCTAGGAGTGTTCGCCGCACTTGGCACCACCAACAGGTAGCAGCCGAAGGGAGGAGCTAGAGGTCGCCGGTCCAGTGGCGCTCGCGCGACACCAGGCGGGAAGTGGGGAGAGGTAGAGCCTTGATGTTCAACATAATGAACATATTGTGCCAAATTTCAGGTCGCCTGGCAAATCGACCGCCTCTATTTCGGGGCTAAACGCCCATATTCCGACATTTCAAAAGCCTGCTGGAAGCAGCGTGTCGTCAGGGTTGTGCAATATTTTGTTCACCTTGTTTCGCCTGCGACAGCACGCCACAGTCATGACCTGCGCCAGGCCGTTTCCTGCTCCGGCCTGCTAGCATCCAGCATCGATATCCCGTCGGAGACTGTGATGATCGCCCTGCGAGAAGCCTGGAAGGCCGGACTCTTTGGCCGCGAACACTGGACGCGCAACCTGGTGGCCGGCGTCATCGTCGGGGTCGTCGCGCTGCCGCTGGCGATGGCGTTCGCGATTGCCAGCGGCGTGAAGCCGGAGCAGGGCATCTATACGGCGATCTTCGCCGGCGCCCTGGTCTCGCTGCTGGGCGGCAGCCGGGTGCAGATCGCCGGGCCGACCGGCGCCTTCATCGTCATCCTCGCCGGGGTCACGGCCAAGTACGGCGTCGACGGCCTGCAGATCGCCACGCTGATGGCCGGCGCGATCCTCGTGCTGCTGGGCGTCAGTCGCCTGGGCAGCATCATCCGCTTCATCCCCGCGCCGGTGATCGTCGGCTTCACCGCCGGTATCGGCGTGATCATCTGGGTCGGCCAGTGGAAGGACTTCTTCGGCCTTCCCGCCGTGACCGGCGAACACTTCCACCAGAAGCTCGGGCACCTGATCCAGGCCCTGCCGCAACTGCACATCGCGACGACCCTGCTGGCGCTGCTGAGCCTGGCTCTGGTGCTGTTCACCCCGCGCATCGCCGCGCTGCGCCGGGTGCCCGGCCCGCTGGTGGCGATGGTGGTGGTGACGGCGATCCAGTCGCTGTTCCACTTCGACGGCGTGGCCACCATCGGCAGCGCCTTCGGCGGCATTCCCCAAGGCCTGCCCAGCTTCAGCCTGCCGGAAGTGACGCTGCCGCGCGTGCTCGAACTGATCGGCCCGGCCTTCGCCATCGCCATGCTCGGTGCCATCGAATCGCTGCTCTCGGCGGTGGTTGCCGACGGCATGGCCGGCACCCGCCACGACTCCAACCAGGAGCTGATCGGCCAGGGCATCGCCAACCTGGTCACCCCACTGTTCGGCGGCATCGCTGCCACCGGCGCCATCGCCCGCACCGCGACCAACATCCGCAACGGCGGCAACAGCCCGCTGGCCGGGATCACCCATGCGGCCACGCTGGTGCTGATCCTGCTGTTCCTCGCGCCACTGGCGTCGAACATTCCGCTCTGCGCGCTGGCGGCGATCCTCTTCGTGGTGGCTTGGAACATGAGTGAGGCTCGGCACTTCCTGTTCATGCTCAAGCGTGCCCCGCGCGCCGACGTAGCCATCCTGCTGGTGACCTTCCTGCTCACGGTGTTCAGCGACCTGGTGATCGCGGTGAACATCGGCGTGATCCTCGCCATGCTGCACTTCCTGCGGCGCATGGCTTCCTCGGTGGAAGTGCACGCCGACGACGGCCCCGAGCTGGACGTGGAGCTGCGCGGCCGCGGCCTTGGCGACCTGCCGCCGGGCGTGCTGGTGTACAGCATCGAGGGACCGCTGTTCTTTGGCGCGGCGGAGACCTTCGAGCGCGCGCTGGCGAAGACCCATACTGACCCGAAAGTGCTGATCATCCGCCTGCGCCACGTGCCGTTCATGGACATCACCGGCTTGCAGACCCTGCAGGAAGTGATCGAGCAACTGCAGCGGCGCGGCATCGAAGTACGGCTGTGCGAGGCCAATGCGCGGGTGCTGGGCAAGCTGCGCAAGGCCGGGGTGCTGGAGGAGATTGGGGCGGGGTATCACCCGGATTTCCCTGCGGCGTTGGCGGAGGGTGTGGATCAGTAACGGGAAGGTTGGGTGCACGGGATTAGCACCCTCTCCCTAACCCTCTCCCTGAAGGGAGAGGGGACAGGAGTGGCGCCGGCTGACACCGTGGCATCAGCCGGCACTGACGGCTCCCTCTCCCTTCAGGGAGAGGGCTGGGGAGAGGGCAACCCCCCGCAGAGGAGTCCCAAACACCGTAGGAGCGGACTCCGTCCGCGATAGGTCTGCATCACGCCGGAAGCCGATCGCGGACGGAGTCCGCTCCTACCCAACGATCAGCCCTGCATCAGCTCCGCCAACAGTTCCTCCTTGAGCTTCGTCAGCACCGGCTCCCCACGCTCGCGCGGATGCGGCAGGTCGACCCGCACTTCATGGCGAATCCGCCCCGGCCGCGCGTCCATCACCACCACTCGGTCGCCCAGGTACAGCGCTTCCTCCACGTCGTGAGTGACCATGATCATGGTGCTGCGTTGCTGCACCCAAATGCGCTGCAGTTCGTGTTGCAGGCGCACGCGGGTGAGGGCGTCGAGGGCGCCGAAGGGTTCGTCCAGCAGCAGCACCTTGGGCTGGGTGATCAGCGCGCGGGCGATGGCCGCGCGTTGCGCCATGCCGCCGGAGAGCTGGTGCGGATAGGCCTGCTCGAAGCCGGTCAGGCCGACCAGCTCCAGGTGCTCGGCGACCCGCTCGCGCTTTTCGGCGCGGCTGAGCTTCTGGTTCTTCAGCGCCAGGGCGACGTTCTGCTCCACGGTCTTCCAGGGGAACAGGCGGTGGTCCTGGAACACGATGCCGCGCTCCAGGCTGGTACCGTTCATGGTCTGCCCGTCGAGCAGGATGCGCCCGCTGTAATCGTTTTCGAGGCCGACGATCAGTCGCAGCAGCGAGGATTTTCCGCAGCCGCTGGCGCCGACGATGCTGACGAATTCGCCGGGGCGTACGTCGAGGGAGATGTTCTCCAGCACCGGCAGGCTGCGGCCGTCGATGGCGTAGGCCTTGCTCAGGCCCTGGATGGCCAGCGCGCCCGATTGCGCCTGCTGGGCGGGAAGGATGGCGGGGTCGAGGATCGCGTTCATGATCGAGGCACTCATGGCAATAGGGTCAGCGCAGGTTGCGCCAGCGCAGCAGGTGGCGGCTGAGGCGGGCGAACAGCTGGTTCATGGCGTAGCCGAGCAGGCCGATGCTGAGCACGCCGATCACTACGACCTCCATGCGCGAGCCGGTCTCGGCATTCATCATCAGGTTGCCCAGGCCCATGCCGGTGGAGAGGAACAGCTCGCAGCCCACCGAACTGACCCAGGCGAAGGCCAGCGCGTGCAGCACACCGTTGCCCAGGCTGGGCAGCGCGCCAGGCAACAGCACCTCGCGGAATTGCTGCCAGGGGCCGAAGGCATACAGCCGACCGACTTCGCGGTAGCGCTTCTCCACGTCGCGGAAGCCCTCGAAGGCGTTCAGCGTCATCGGGTAGAAGGCGGCGAGGCTGACGATCAGCACCTTGGACGGCTCGCCGCTGCCGAACCACAGGGCGATCAGCGGAATCAGGCCGAGGATCGGCACCTGGCGGATCGTGTGGTACAGCGGCGCGAACAGCCGCTCCACCGGGCGCGACAAGGCCATGCCGGCGCCCAGCGCGAAGCCGGCGAGCACGCCGATCAACAGGCCGAGGCAGGTGCGTTGCAGGCTGGCGGCGACACTCAGCCACAGCTCGCCGGTGCGGATCAGCTCGGCAAAACCGGCGCCGATGCGCTCCAGCGGCACGAAGGCATAGGCGGCGCTGGCGCCCTGTTGCGACTGCCAGTGCCAGGCGGCGATCAGCAGTGCCGGCAGCACCAGCCCGCGCAGGCTCTTGAGAAGTCGGGTCATGGCGTCGGTCTCCAGCGCAGCAGGCGCTTCTCCAGCAGGCGGAAAGCGAAATCGAGGACGAAGCCGATGGCGCCGGTGACGATCACCCCGACCATCACGATGTCGATGCGCAGCATCTGCCGGCTCAGCTCGATCATCTGCCCCAGGCCGCTGTCGGCGGCGAGCAGCTCGGCGGCTACCAGCACCATCCAGGCGCGGCTCAGGCTGATGCGCAGGCCGGTGACGATGGGCGGCGCGGCGGCGGGGAAGGCGACGTCGCGCAGCAGGCTCCAGAGTGGCAGGCGGTACACGCTGGCGACCTCGAAGTAGCCGCGCGGGATGCCCTTCACGCCTTCACTGGCAGCCAGCGCTACGGGGAAGAAGGCGGCCTTGGTGACGATCAGGATCTTGAAGGTCTCTTCCACGCCGAAGAACAGGATGAACATCGGGATCAGCGCAATCGACGGCACCTGGCGCAGCGTGTGGAACAGCGGTGCGCAGTAGGCTTCCACGGTCTTCGACAGCGCCATGGCGGTGCCGAACACCAGGCCGCCCAGGGCACCGATGCTGAAGCCGATGGCCAGGCGCGACAGGCTGTTGACCACGTGCTCGCGCAACTCGCCGCTGGCCAGCAGGTCCTTGAAGCTCGCCCAGACTTCCACGGGCGGCACCAGCAGTTGCGGCGGGAACCAGCCGGCGCGCGCGGCGACGAACCAGGCCAGCAGCAGGAGCAGCGGCGAGACGAACCAGCTCAGGCGATCCAGGGTACGCTTGGCCATTCAGCCCTCCTGCCCGAGCAAAGGCTCGGTGGTTTGCCGGCGCAGCTTGCGTTGCCAGCAGAACAGCGCAGCCAGCAGCACCAGGGGAATCCAGCAGAGGAACAGGTTGCCCAGCCCGACGAAGTGGCTGATCGCCCCGCCCAGCAGCGCGCCGGAAAAACTGCCGGACATCGAGGCGAGGTTGAACAGCCCGGAAATCTTGCTCTTGTCCATCGCGTGCTCGCCCAGTTGGGCCATGTTCACCAGGTGGATCAGCGCCGCCGCCGCGCTGAGCAGCACGCCGCCCAATGCCAGCAGCCAGTAGTTGTGCGCGCTGCCGAGCAGCAGCAGAGCGAGCAGTGCCGCACTGAGGCTGCCGATGTAGGCAAGGCGCCGGCCGCTGCGCTCGATCAGGTAGCCGAAGCCGAACAGGCCGAGCACCGAGGCCAGGCCCTGGATCATCACCAGGCTCACCGCCTGGCCTTGCGAGAGGCCGGCGACTTCCATCGCCAGCAGCAGGATGAAGGTGCCGAACAGCGCACTGGTGGCGGCGCTGAGCAGCTCGATCAGGCAGCTTTCGGCGATCTCGACGTTGGCCAGCATGTTGCCGACCTGTTGCAGCAGTCCGCCGGTGGCGGCAGCGACGGGCACGTCTTCGCTGGGCGCCTCGCCTTCCCAGAAGCCGAGGCTGTAGAAAGCCATCAGGCCGAAGCACAGGCCGATGGCGGCGAAGCCCCAGGTGAAGCTCGCCGCGCCGCTCAGCCAGTTGCCCAGCAGCGGGCCGAGCAGGCCCATGCCCAGGGTCAGCGAGCCGCGGTACCAGCCGGCCTTGTCGTTGCCGATGCGCTTGAGCTGGCGCAGGAATGCGCTGTTCATGGCAACGATGCGGAACGGGATGCACAGGCCGATCAGCAGCCGCGCGAAGGCCAGCCACAGCCAGCCACCGAACAGCGGAATGGCCAGGTTCAGCAGCATCGGCCCGAGGCTGGCGAGGAAGTACACCCGGCGCGCGCCGAAGCGGGCGATGACGAAGCCGGCGGGCAGGGTGAGGATCACCATGCCGAGGGCTTCCATCGCCGAGATGATGCCGATCTGCATGGCATTGGCGCCGATGCTGATGGCGTAGAGCGTGGTGACGATCTTCGCCATGCCGATGGTGGCCCCACTGAAGGCCGCCAGCAGCATGAAGTTGAGCAGGAAGGCGCCGGGCCTTTCGCGCGGCGCGTCAGATGGCGACATCGACTTTCCCCAGCAGCGCTCCCAGTGGGCGCGGGTCGATCCAGTCTTCCACCGAGAAGTCGCGGGCGATGAATTGCCAGCGCTGGAGGAACGCCGTGAGATCACGCAGCGCGTTGATCGAGCGCTCGGCCAGGTTGGTCTGCAGGCGCAGGTGGGCGTCGTCGCCGTAGGCGCTGGCCACCCAGAATTCGCTGGTGTTCAGCTCGCGGGCGAGGAAGCGGCGGGTCTCTTCCGGGTGTGCCCAGGCCCATTGCTCGGCGCGCAGCACGCTGTCGAGCACCAGTACGGCAGCGTCGAAATGCTCGTCCAGCAGCTGCTGGTCGACGGTCAGGGTCCGTGGTGTACCGATGTTCGCGCGCACCAGCGGCTCGGGGTGCGAGCCGACATCCATCACCACGTGCAGGCCGAATTCGTGGGCCAGTTGCAGGCCATGGGCGCCCTTGAGGAAGATCGCGTCGATGTCGCCGCGCAGCAGGCCGATCAGCTCGTTGTTGCGTTGCACCACGCGGTTGCCCTTGAGCGCCACCTGGGCGCCGAACACATGGCGTACCGGGTCGTCGCTGAAGGTGCCGCCGTAGGGGTAGTCCACCAGTTCGACGTCGCGCACTTCCAGGCCTTCCAGGCGCAGGGCGTTTTCCAGCCCGCGCAGGGATTGAGCGCGGGTGAAGTCGATCTGCACGTTGGCCCACTTCGGCAGGCCGAAGCGCCGGTGGCGCAGGTCGCGCACGCTGCGCACGCCGCTGTCCGGCGCGCTGACGATCAGTTGCACCTCGTCGCTCCACGACAGCCCGATCACCCGCGTGCGTGCGCCGCTGGCGCGGGCCCAGATCGACGGGATGTTGCCGCCGTGGCGGACGGAGAAGGGCAGGTGATGGTCGAAATGCGCCTCGCGCACCTCGCGTTCGGAGGACTCGCGCAGCGACTGGATGCGCGTGCCGAAGGGGCGGAAGGCCTGGGCCAGGCGTCCGGATTCGACGGCGATGCCGAGGCCCGTTGGGACGGGGCTGTGGGTGTACCAGAGGGTTTCCAGCGGTGTGCTCATGGGTGTCCGTCGGGGGATGAAAGCCCCCGCGCCGGCGCGCGGGGGCTCAGGTCGGGAAACAGAGGGAATCGCCCTCGTGACGTTGGTCAGCCGGCCTTTTGCGCCAGGCGGCTGCGCAGGGTTTCCAGCGGGCGCGGATCGATCCACTCGCGCACGTCGAAGCGCGCCGGGACGAAGTTCCAGCGGTGCAGGAAGTCGGTGAAGTCCTGCAGGGCGAGAATCGAGCCTTCGTCCAGGTTGGTGCGCAGGCGCAGGTGGGCGTCTTCGCCGTACGCCGTGGCGACCCAGAACTCGCTGCTGTTGGTTTCACGCGCCAGGTAGCGGCGGGTGTCGTCCGGGTGCTGGTGCGCCCAGTCCTCCGCGCGCAGCACCGAGGCGAGGATCGCGGTGGCGGCGTCGGGGTGCTGCTCCAGCAGGTTGAGGTCGACGCTCAGGGTGCGCGGCGTGCCGTTGTTGGCGCGGATCAGCGGCTCGGGGTGCGCGCCGGTGTCGATCACCGTGTGCAGGCCGAACTGCTGCGCCAGCTGCACGGCGTGGGCGCCCTTGAGGAAGATTGCGTCGACTTCGCCGCGCAGCAGGCCGACCAGTTCCGGGTTCTGGCTGCGTCGGCGGCTGCCGCCATGGCCGGTGATGCCGACGATGTTGCCCGGCGCTTCATCGCTGAAGGTGCCCTTCAGGCCGAAGTCCACCAGCTCCAGGTCGCGCACTTCCAGGCCTTCCAGGCGCAGGGCGTTTTCCAGGCCGCGGATGGCCTGGGCGCGGGTGAAGTCGATCTGCGCGCCGCTCCAGTCCGGCAGGCCGAAGCGCCGGCCTTTGAGGTCGCGCACGCTGCGGATACCGCTCTCGGCGGTGGTCAGGATCAGTTGCGCTTCATCGGCCCAGGACAGGCCGATCACACGGGTCTCGCGGCCGCTGGCGCGGGCCCAGATGGCCGGGATATTGCCGCCGTGGCGTACCGAGTTCTGCAGGGTGTGGTCGAAGTGCGACTCGCGCACCGCCTGGTCGGCGGACTCGCGCAGCGACTGGATCTTCGTGCCCTGCTCGGCCAGGGATTCTTCCAGCCAGCCTTTCTGCACGGCGATGCCAAGGCCGGTGGGAACCGGGCAACGGGTGTACCAGAGGGTATCGAGGGGACGGGACATGTGCAGCTCCTTGTGGGTCAGGCGCGGGCCTTGAGTTCGTGGACGTCGGCGCGTTTGCCCTGCACCAGCGGCAGCACTTCCTGGCCGATGCGCAGGGCTTCTTCCAGGTGCGGATTGCCGGCGAGGATGAAGGTGGAGAAACCGGCGTCGCGGTATTCGGCGAGGCGTTCGGCGACGTTCTCGTGGCTGCCCACCAGGCCGATGGTCGGGCCCGGCTTGGCCTTGCCGAAGCCGGCCCAGAGGTTGGGGCCGAGGATCAGGTCGTCGAAGCGCTCGACGTTCTGGTGGTAGGCGGTCTGCCGTGCGGCGCCGACGGAATCCGAGCCGGTGGCGAAGTTCTTGATGAAGGCGCTGGTGCGCGCGTCGATGCGCTCGTACTGGCGGCGCAGCTCGCTCCAGGCGGCCTCTTCGGTCTCGCGGGCGAACAGGTCGATGCGGATGCCGAAGCGGATTTCACGGCCCTGCTTGTCGGCCAGCTCGCGCACGCGTTCCAGGTGCGGCTTGAGCTTGTCGATGGGTTCGGCCCAGTTCAGGTAGACGTCGGCGTGCTTCGCCGCGACATCCAGCGCCGGGTCGGAGAAACCGGAGAAGTACACGCCCGGTTTGCGCACGTTGCGCAGCGCGATGGGCAGCGAGCCGTTCTCCAGTTGGTAGATATCGCCCTGGTAGGAAAACTGCTCGTTCTTCCACAGGCCGTCGATGATGTCGAGGAACTCGCCGGTGCGCTGGTAGCGTTTGTCGTGCTCGAGGAAGTCGCCGTTGGCGCGCTGGCTGGCAGGGTTGCCGCCGGTGATGATGTTCCACTCCAGGCGGTCGCGGGACAGGTGCTGGAGGATGGCCGCCTGCTGCGCGGCATAGGCGGGCAGCGTCCAGGCGGCCTGGAAGGCGATGAGGAACTTGATCCGCCGGGTCTCGCGGGCCAGCGCGGCGGCGGCGATCCACGGCTCCGGCCCGGTGGGCAGCAGCGCGCCCTCGAAGCCGGCGATCTCGGCGGCCTTGGCCACCTGGGCGATGTAGTCGATGTAGGTGAAGCCGTCCGGCTCGCCGTTGGGCAGGCGGCCCGGAGCGATGTTGCCGGGGCGCTCGATGTGGCTGCCGCGGTTGTTCTTGTCTGAGGCGAGATAGGGACCGTCGCTGCCCAGCGGCAGTCGCCAGAAGAATTCGGTGCTCATGGCCTTGCTCCTTTACGTGGCGGGGGCAGCGTCGTGCTGCTCGTGCAAGGTGTTGAGCAAGGGCTGTGCCCAAAGGCTGCAGGCCAGGCGTGGCGGGACTTGCAGGCGGGTGTGCTGCTGCGGCAGCAGGGCGTTTGTCTGTACAGCAGCAGTGGGTCAGCAGGGGATGCTGGGCGGGCAGCAGTTTTGCCCGCTCAGCCAGGCGTGATGCCCCGCTGTTGGCTTTGTTGTCTTCTAACTTGTTGATTAATAGCGATATTTTTTAGTGGCACAAGTCCTGCTCAGTCACTGGAACACCGCCAAGCGGTTCATCCATCCCCGACTGCCAGGAGGCACTCCATGTCCACCCTCGATCCGCAACTCGCCAGCCAGCTTGAACAGGTCCGCCGGGACTTCGCCAAGGCTTTCCGTGTGCTCAAGGAAAGTCGCACCCTGACCGCCACCAATACCTACCAGGCTTATGTCCGCGTGCCGGACAGCGACAAGGTGATCGCCGTCCACGCGCCCAACCCATGGGCGGACGATCAGGAAATCCGCGCGGTGATCTCGACCTGGGACGGCGAGGTGATCCTCGACGAAAGCATCGCCGGGGCGACTCCGCTCAGTGGCCGTGGTGCCGGTGGCAACGGCAAGCGCTATGCGGCGATCTTCCAGGCGCGCCCGGAAATCAACGTGGTGATCCACGTCCACACGCCGTACCTCGGCGGCTGGGCCAGCGCCCACCGCGTGCTGCCGATCCGCTACGCCGCCTCCCAGCGCGTGACCCTGGCCCGCGAGCTGCCGATCTACATCGACCGCCGCCAGCCCGAGCCGCTGTTCATCCTCGACAGGATCGCCGAGAACCCGCACACCCCGGCCATCCTCGAAGCCAACGGCGGTGCGACCTTCTGGGGCGAGGACCTGATCAAGGCGTCCAAGCTGATCCTGCTGATCGAGGAAGGCGCCTACTTCCAGGGCCTCGCCGAAGGCCTAGGCGGCTCACAGGAATTCGGCCCCGGCGTGCTGGAACAGCAATGGAAGATGACCGGCCTCTGGGAGCAGGGCCAGAAGCTGCTGGGCGCAGCGGCCTGAGTTTTCCCCTGAACTGAAAAAGCCCTCTTGCGAGGGCTTTTTCATGGCTGCGAATCGGCGGGCTTTTCGTAGGAGCGATCCGAGCCCGCCGCGGGGTTTGTTCGCGAGCGAGCTCGCTCCTACAACCCTGCATTCAGCTGCCAGTGCGCCTCCGGGCTGCGCGTTCGAAAACGCTCTCCGCCCACTGGTTCAGGCTCTTGCCGGACGCCTTCGCCGCAATGGCGGCTGCGGCGTGAACCTCCGGGCGGATGCGCAGCATGATTTTGCCGGACGCCGGCTTCTCCGGTTCCACACCGCGCTCCGCGCAGTCGGCCAGGTAATCCTCGACGGCATCCTGGAAGGCAGCATGCAGCCCACCAACGCTGTCTGCATGGAAACTGATGATGTCGTTCACGCCCAGTAGGCGGCCGACGAAGAGATCATCACGATCGTCGAATTCAATACGGGCGGTGTAACCCTTGTAGGTCATGCGGCTCATGTTTCCACTCCAACCCGACGCAGGAACTCGCGGGCTTCCTCGACCTGGTAACGCTTGGCCTCCTTGCCCGGATGCGGGCGATGGCAGCGCCAGGTCTGGCCATGCAGAACCAATTTCACCCGTGACCCTTCACGCTCATCCACGGCGCCGCCCAAATGCAGAACCAGAGCTTCGATGTCGGTAAAGACTATCGATGCACTGGTTGGCGTGCGGAAGATCATGGCGAGGGTTTTACGGTGGCGGTTCTGCATCCAGAAATGCTATCGCCATATGATAGCACTCTGCGGTTGCCATTTCCTCGGGATAGGCCAGCCATCTCGGATGCTTTTGTAGGAGCGAGGGAGACGCTGAGTTCTTGCTTGCGATCCGAGCCCGCCGCGGGGTTTGTTCGCGAGCAAGCTCGCTCCTACCCACACTCATACTCCAGGCTTTCTGGCGCGCCTTTGTAGGATGGTGTGGAGCGAAGCGATACCCATCGTGTTTCGCCCGTCCATGGCTGATGGATATCGCAAGCTCCACCCATTCTACGGAAAGCGCGAGTGTGAGCCTCCTGTAGATAGCGACCCGGTCAGGCGGGTACCGGCGGTTCCGCCGCGCGCCAGCGCAGCCCCAGCGGCAGCAGGAACAGCGGCAGCAGGCTGGCGACGATCAGCACGGCGAAGAACGGCAGGCGCGAGGGCAGGCTGAACAGCGGGAACAGCAGCACCGGGCCGAGGAACATCGACAGGTACAGCGCCTGTTCGGCAACGCCGCCGGCGCCCATCACGTCGCCGCCGCGGCTCATGCGCGGGATGCTGGTGAACACCCAGGCGACGACGAAGCTGCCAACGAAGCCCTGGATGATCTTCGCCACGATGGCGGTGGACGCCGCGATGCCGGGAATGAACACCAGCACCTCCAGCACCACCCCGATCAGCGCGCCGCCGACCACGGCCAGCGGGCCGAAGAAGCGCAGGTTGAGCACGAAGCCGGCGAGCAGCCCGGCCAGCACGCTGGAGAGGATGCCGATGGTGGAGATCACGCCGATGGTCGAAGGGGCAACGCCCAGGCTGTGGATGAAGTAGTCGGGGGTGATGGTCACCAGGCCCAGCGCCACGGTCAGCGGTGCGCCCACGGCCAGCGCCAGGCGCAGCACGGACGGGTCGGCGTAGAGACGGAAGGTCTGGCGCAGGGAGTGGCGCTCGCTGCGGGTCGCCAGGTTCACCGATGGCAGCAGCGGCGTCGCCAGCAGCAGGACCAGCAGCACCAGCGCGTGGCCGCTGAAGGCGTTGCGCCATTCGCCATGCTGGCCGCCGACATAGGGCGCCACGGCGAAGATGGCGATGGCCCCGCCCAGGGGCGAGGCCACTGACCAGAACGCCAGCGCGGTGGTGCGGCGACGGCCTTCGGTGGTGTGTACCAGCAAGGCGAGTGCGGCGAGCACCACGCTGATGTAGCCGGCGCCTTCGATGACGCGCAGGGTGATCAGCGTGGTGAAATCTTCAGTGCGGCTCGCCAGGTAGCTGCACGCCGCCGCCAGCAACAGGCCGAAGACGATGGCACGGCGCTCGCCGACCCGCGCCACGATCCAGTTGACCAGGGGCGAGGCGAGGGCGGCGACCACCGCCACCGCCGACACGACCCAGCTGGCCCGCGAGGGGCTGACCGAGAAGGCGTTGGCGATGTCGGCGACCAGCAGGATGGTCTTGCCGTGGCACGCCGCGATGATCACGGCGAAGGCCAGGGTGAGCAGGATCGAGGGCCAGCTTCCGGCACGCATCGGGGAATCCTCTTTGAGAGTTGGGTTGGAATGGCTGTCTGTTTTCCGGGAAAGCCTGTGCCGGCGCCTTCCCCCTCACCCCAGCCCTCTCCCTCGGGGAGAGGGGGCGGTCCGTGCCGGCTGACGCGGCAGTTTCATCCTGCGCCGAACGGCCCCCTCTCCCGTTCGCGGGAGAGGGTCAGGGTGAGGGGCTTTGATCTGGATAAGCCGCGCCTCAGCGCCGCGAAATGTTGAGCACCTGCAGCTCGCTGAAGGCCTCGTAACCGCGTTGCCCGCCTTCGTAGCCGAGCCCGCTCCACTTGTGCCCGCCCTTGGGCGCGCCGGGCTGGATGTGGCCGTGCTGGTTGACCCAGGCCAGGCCCGCCTCCAACCGTTCGGCGATGGCTTCGCCGCGCGCCAGGTCGCGGGTCCACACCGAGGCGCCGAGGCCGTAGGGGCTGGCGTTGGCCTGGGCGATGGCGTCCTCTTCGTCGCGGAACGGGATCACCGGCAGCACCGGGCCGAACTGTTCCTCATCCACCAGCGCGACACCGGCCGCCACGCCGCTGACCAGGGTCGGCGGGTAGAAGTAACCGGGGCCGTCGGGCCGCGTGCCACCGCTGTGGATGCGCGCTCCGTGAGCCTTGGCGTCTTCCACCAGGGTGATGACCCGTTCCAGTTGCTGCGCGTTGGTCAGCGGCCCCAGTTCCGTCTGCGGGTCGAGCCCATGGCCGAGGCGGGTGCGCTCGGCGCGTTCGGCGAGTTTGGCCAGCAGCGGTTCGAACAGGCTTTCATGCACGTACAGGCGCTTGATCGCGAAGCACACCTGGCCGCTGTTCCAGAAGGCGCCCCAGAACAGCGGTTCGACGATGGCTTCGAGGTCGGCATCTTCCAGCACCAGCGCGGCATCGTTGCCGCCCAGTTCCAGGGTCAGGCGCTTGAGGTCGTCCGCTGCGCCGGCATACAGGCGCTTGCCGGTGGCGACGCTGCCGGTGAAGGTCACGTGGCGCACTCGGGGATGGCGCACCAGGTGTTCGCCGACCTCGCCTGCACCGGCAATCACGTTGAACACGCCAGCAGGGAACACATCGCCCAGCAGTCGCGCCAGCAGCAGGGTGGACAGCGGCGTGTGTTCCGAGGGCTTGGCCACCACGGTGTTGCCGGCATGCAGGGCGGGCGCGATCTTCAGCACCAGCAGGATCAGCGGGACGTTCCACGGGGTGATTGCGGCGACCACCCCCAGGGGTTTGCGGGTGATGCGCACCAGGCGTTCGCCGTCGTCGCGCAACTGGGTATCGGCGGGAAGCTCCAGATGTGCGTGGTGCTCGAAAGTGGCGGCGACGCCCGCCACTTCCTCCAGTGTCGAGCGCAGCGGGCGACCCTGTTCGCGGGTGATCAGCTCGGCCAGCGCCTGGGCGTTCTCGCGTACTCGTTCGGCGGCTCGGGCCAGGCTCTGGCGGCGGCCGTCGAGATCGGTGGCCCAGGTTGGGAAGGCGCGGTGCGCGGCGTCCACCGCCGCGTCGACCTGCTCCAGGCTGGCGCGGGCGGCTTCGCCGACGAGTTCTTCGCTGGCCGGGTCTATAACCCGGTCGTAGTGCTCGGCCGCCTGGAGGCGACCATCGATCAGCAGTTCATAGCGCGACATGGCGAGTTCCTCAGGCACCGCCCAGGATGGCGTCGGCGATTTTCTCGGCGAGCATCAGGGTCGGCAGGTTGGTGTTGGCGGTGGGGATCACCGGGATGATCGAGGCGTCGGCAACGCGCAGGCCTTCCACGCCGTAGACGCGACCGGCGCTGTCGACCACGGCCTGCGGGTCATCGGCGGCGCCGATGCGGCAGGTGCCGCTGGGGTGCCAGACGCCGCCGATGTGCCGGCGCAGGTAGGCTTCCAGCGCCGCGTCGTCGGCCAGCAGGGTTTCCAGCTTCGGCCCGCCCGGTTGCGGCACGGCGAAGGGGGTGAGCGCCAGTTGCAGCTCGTAGCGCGCCAGGACCGGGTGCTTGAACAGGCGCTGGATGGTGCGCAGCGCCACGCGCGCGCGTTGCAGGTCGCGCGGGTCGGAGAGCAGGTTGAAATCGACCTGCGGCGGGCTTGCCGGGTCGCGATCGCGCAAGGTCAGGCGGCCACTGGAGTTGGGTTTGTTGATCCAGAACAGCGCGTGGGCCACGCCGCGCTCGGCGTCCGCGCCGATGGCCAGGTAGAGGTCCGAGGGTATGTCCGGATCGACGCCCGAGGAGACCCGGATGCCCAGTTGGTGCGACGTGCCGGGCCGCGCCAGTATTGCGTCGGAGCGCGCGGCATCGCCCAGGGTGGCGAGGGTGCCCAGCGAGCTGTGCTCCCACAGGTTGCCACCAACGCCAGGGCGGTCGGCGATCACCTCGATGCCCAGGTCCTGCAACTGGCTGGTCGGGCCGATGCCGCTGCGCAGCAGGAAGGCCGGCGATTGCAGCGCTCCGGCGGCGAGGATGACTTCGCCGGCCTCCACGGCAACGCGCTCACCGTCACGTTGCAGCTCGACGCCGGTGATGCGCGTGCCGTCGCGTTGCAGGCTGAGCACTTGGCTGTCGGTCCACAGCGTCAGGTTGGGCCGCGCGCGCACTGCTTCATCGAGGTAGCCGCGGGCGGCTGACACTCGTTGGCCGTGCTCCAGGTTCACCGCCGGGGCGAAGTAGCCGTCGTCGAACACACCGTTCTGGTCGCCGATGTCGCGCAGCCCTTCGGCTTGCAGCGCCGAGACCACGGAGCGGGTGAAGGGCGTCCAGTCGCGGGTAGAGACGCGGCTGATCGGGATCGGCCCGTCGTGTCCGTGCAGTGGGCCGGCGTAATCGGTGTCGCGTTCGAGCTTGCGGAAGTAGGGTAGGACGTCGTCCCAGCCCCAACCGGCTGCGCCCAGTTCGGCCCACTGGTCGTAGTCGCGCGGCAGGCCGCGGTTGGCCACCAGCACGTTGACGCTGGAGCCGCCGCCGAGCACGCGGGCCTGTTCGAGGTAGCGCTCGGGGCGCTCCACACCTTCTGGCTGCGCGCCGTGGCGGACGCTCAGGTCCGGCCAGAAATAGCGATCGCGCAGTTCCAGGCGCAGGCGGAAGGGGTTGTGGCCGTCGAGGATTTCCGCCGGCGTGGCGTGAGGCGGGGTGTCCGGGCCGGCCTCGATGAGCAGGACGCGGCGTTTCGGGTCGGCGCTGAGGCGGCTGGCAAGCACGCTGCCGGCGCTGCCGCCGCCGACGATGATGTGGTCATAGCGAGGAGTGGTCATGTCGCCTCCCGGCCCGGCGCTCCCGCACCGGGCGCGTGCAGGGTGATCAGAAGCCGACGGAGATGCCGGCGACCAGGGCGCGCGGGGCGCCCTTGTAGTACTTCGGCGCGCCGTAGAAGTCGCCGTCGGCCGGGTCGGCGGAGACCGTCCCCGAGTTCACGCCCGACAGGTAGTGCTTGTCGAAGACGTTGTTGAGGTTGAGCGTCAGGGTGGTTTCCTTCAGCGCGCTGCCCAGGTCCTTGAGGCGGTAGCCCAGGTTGGCGTCGAACACGGTGTAGCCGCCGATCTTCTCGTTGTTCGCCAGGTCGCCGTAGAAGCTGCCGGTGTGGCGGCCGAGGAAGTTGGCGTAGAAGGTCTGGTTGTCGTAGCCGATGCCGGCGCTGAACAGGTTTCGCGGGGTGTCGTAGAGCTGGTTGCCTTTGGTGTCGAGGCTGGCGCCGCCGGCGCTGTAGTCGTCGTCCTGGGTGGAACGCAGGTAGGTCCAGGAGGCGAAGTAGTTGAAGTTCGCCGGCAGCAGGCCGTTGAGCGACAGCTCCAGGCCCTTGGTGGTGACATCGCCGGCGTTGAAGTAGGAGGTGACGCCGGAGACTTCCTCGAACGCCGCCTGGCGATCCTTGAACTTGTCGTAGAACAGCGCCGCGCTGAGCAGCACGTCATCGGTGCTGTAGCGCCAGCCGATCTCCTGGTTCCAGGTGACTTCCGGTTTCTGCTTGTCGCCGCCATTGGCCTGGCCGTAGACCGAGGCCACCGCCGGAGTGCGCATGTTCGAGGTGGTGTTGTAGTAGAGCTGCTGCTGTGGGTCGAGCTGGTAGCTCAGGCTCAGGCTGGGCAGGAAGCGGTTGTAGTCGGCGCTGTCGTCGAAGCCGCTGAGGCGATCGTCGCCCTTGTTCTGCGTGTGTTGCCAGGCCAGGCCGCCGGTGAGGACGAGCTGCGAGGTGATGTCCCAGGTGTCCTGCACCCAGAGCTTCTGGGTGGTGATCTCGTTGCGCTGGTCGGTGAAGTAGATGGCATTGCCGTTGCCATCGCGCAGCTTGTGGCTGCCGTCGATGCCGGCGGGCTTGCCGTTGCCTTTGATCTCGACCACCGGGAACTGGTTGCGCGCGTGGGTGTAGTCGGTCCACAGGCCCAGTTGCAGGGTGTGATCGTCGTTGACCAGGAAGTCCAACGTATTGGTGGAGCCGATGCGGTACTGCGTCGGGTAGACGCTGAGCGCGCCGGTCACCAGAGGGTCGATGTTGTCGCCGTCGCCATTGAGGTCGGCATTCACTCGGTTTTCGTTGACCGGCACCACGGCCACGGCGGCAGTGCCGTCGGTGACGCGGACGAAGTACGGGTCGACCTTCAGCTGGACCTTGTCGGAGAGGTTGAACAGGCCATTGAGCGCGTAGGTCTGGATCTTGAAGTCGGCGCGCGAGGCCGCCGCGCTCTGGCCGGGCACGGTGACGTCGGGCACGCCGTTGGTGCCGTTGCCCTTGGTGGGGTAGATGTCGCGCGGGTAGCCCTGGTCGTATTTGTTGGCGCGGTACTCGGCCAGCGTCGGGTGGTTGTAGCTGTTGGTGCGCATCAGGAAGCTGGAGAAGATGCCGTTGATGCGGTTGCCGTCCCACTCGTATTGCAGGTTGCCTTCATAGCGGTTGGAGGACAGCTCGCCGCCGCTGTTGTCCCAGAGGTCGGCGGTGGTGCGAGAGGCCGAGAGCCAGGCAGAGAAGCCGTTCACCTCGCCGGTATTCACCCGCGCGAAGGTGCGGAACAGGCTGTCGCTGCCGACGTTCTGCTTCACCAGCAGGCCGCTTTCCTTCGTTGGCGCGACGGACTTGATCAGCACGCTGCCGCCACTGGCGGTGAGGGTCGGCGCGTTGATCGAGGAGGAGCCGTAGAGCACCGACACCGACTCGTAGTTCTCCGGGTCGCCCATGAAGTCGGCATGGGGCGTGAGGAACTGCGGGTCATTGAGCGGGATGCCGTCGCGGACGAAGCCGATCTGGTCCTGGGAGAAGCCGCGGATGTTCAATCCGCCTTCGGTGATGCCGCTGTTGTCACCGCCGCTGACGTGCACGCCGGGCAGGTATTTGAGGGCGCCGGTGACGGCGCTGTCGAGGCCGACGAACTTTTCCAGCTGGGATTTGGTGAGGGTGCCCTTGGAGACCGGCGCGACTTCCTTGCGGGCATCGCCGACCTGGGTTTCCTGGCTTTGCCCCTGGACCGTGACGGTACTCAGGGTGATATTTCCGGCGCTATTGGATTCGTCGGAAAGTGCAACTTCAGCGTTGAATAAAAGGGCGCTGGATAATGCAATGGCCAGCGGTTTCAATCGAAAATCTCTTGCATGCTTCATGGCAGTCGCTCGGGGCTTTTAATAATTTACCCATTAGCCTGAGCAAGCTCTGTGCCATGCGATTTAGAGCGGTTTAGTGCGGATTTTAGGTGTTTCTCTGCTGTTGCTGCAGCAACTGCGTTTACAGTGGTGCTGGGGCAGCTACTTGTTATGAACAGTTGTTCGTGAAAGTTTATCGCCCAAATAATAAAGCCCCGCTATCGGGGCTTTATTATTTGGGCTGGCGCCAGGAATGTCAGGGCTGACTGGCGACGGTTTTCACCTGCTCTTTCCAGAATCCCTCGAGCTGCTGGTTCTTCAATCCCTGCTCGACGAACTTCGGCTCCAGCAGGTCGTCCACCTTCACCTCGTTGCGGATCAGTTTCGCCTTGAGGCTGTAGGCGATGCCATCGGTGTAGTGCTGGCGCAGGGCGTCGTCGTACAGCGGAGAGAAGTGCGCAGGCCAAGGCTCGCCGGCGACTTCGCGTTGCAGCACGCTCAGCGGTACGCCGGAGCGTGATTGCGCTTCCTGGTACGCCGCCTGGTTGGCGTCCTGGGACACCCACCATGCGGCCTTCAGGTAGGCGTCCACCACCAGTTGGGTGAGGTCCGGATGATCCTTGACGAAGTCCCGCGCGCCCCAGACTTCGGCGCGCATCTTCCAGTCGGCCGGCGCCTCCTTGCTCGACCAGATGACGCGGCCGACCTGCTTGTCCTCCAGCAGGAAGGCATCGCTGAGGGTGAAGAACGCATCCACCCGCCCGGCACTCAATGCGGCGGCGCCGGCCTGCGGGTTGAGGTTGAAGATGCGGAAGTCCTCGAAGCCCAGGTGATTGGCTTCCAGCAGCTTGGCGAACGACAGTTCCCACGGCCGGCCACGGTGCAGGGCGATGCGCTTGCCCTTGAGGTCGGCGATGGATTTCGCTGTGGAGCCCGGTGGCACGACGAGGTAGACGTTGTTGCCGATGCCGCCGGGGACGATCAGCTGGGTCTGCACGCCCGAGGCGTTGGCGATGATCGACGGCAGGTCGCCGTAGAAGGCGAAGTCGATGCGCTTGTTGGCGAACTCCTCGTTGACGAAGGTGCCCACCGAGCCGGTGGCTGCGGGCACCCACTCCAGCTTGATGTTGCGCTGGGCCAGTTGCTGCTCCAGCCACTTGTCGCGGTCGATCACGTAGGCCGGGCCGTTGAAGGTGATCTGCCCGGCGTTGGCGTAGGCCACCGTGGCGATGCGCAGGGTGCTGGGCTGCTCGGCGGCCAGCGCGTGGCCCGCGAGCAGCATGGCGGCCGCCGGCAGCAGGCGGCGCAACGTGCGATGGATCAGGGACATGGCAGTTACCTCGCTCAGAAGTCGGTGGTGACCGAGACGCCGAAGGTGCGCGGATCACCGAACATCACCGCGGCGGTCTGGTAGCCGCCCGGCAGGGTGTGGTTGCGATATTCCTTGTCGGTCAGGTTGTTCACGTAGGCGGTGACGCGGGTGGTTTCACCCGGCAGCTCGTAGGTCACCCGCGCGTTGCCCAGGGTGTAGCCGCCGCTGCGCATGTTGGCGCTCTGGTCGTTGGTGAAGAAGTACTGGCGGCTGCGGGTGTTCCAGTCGGTACCGAGGATCACCGCGCCGCCGACGTTCAGCGGGATGCGGTAGTCGGCGCCGATCACCGCCGAGACGCTGGGCGCGCGGACGAAGTGGTTGCCGGAGTAGTCGTCGGTGCCCGAGGTGTAGTCGGTGAACTCGGTGTGCAGCAGGCCCAGGCCGAAGTTGACGTGGAGGTTCTGCACCGGGATGGCTTCGAGCTCGAACTCGGCGCCATAGGCCTCGCCCTGGGCGCCGTTGGCCAGGCGCGAGACGGTCTGGTTGTTCACCGCGGTGACGATGTTGAGCTGGATGTCCTTGTAGTCGTAGTAGAAGACGCTGGCGTTGGCGTTCAGGCGGCCATCGAACCATTCCGACTTCAGGCCCAGCTCGTAGGAGGTGAGGTATTCCGGATCGACCTTGGCCACCGTGGCCTGGCTGGTGACGCCGGCGTTGTAGCCGCCGGAACGGAAGCCGCGGGCATAGCGGAAGTAGGCGCGGGCGTTGTCGGAGATCCGGTATTCGGGCGTCAGGTCCCAGCTGTAGTCGCTCCAGGTGTTGCTCTCGTCCTGGGTGGCGTTGACGATCAGCGGAGTCTCGACGTTGCCCGGCTGCCACCAGTGGCCGTCGCCGAAGCTCGCCGCGCCGCGGTTGACCAGGCGCTCCAGGTCGATGTCCTTGGTCTCGCGGGTCCAGCGCAGGCCGGCGGTGAGGCTGAAGTCGTCGGTGAAGTTGTAGGTGGTGCTGCCGAAGATCGCGTAGCTCTCGGTCTTCTGGTCGTAGCTGACGTTGTTGTAGTAGCTGGGCACGTAGACGTTGGGCAGCGCCGCGTTGGCGTTCTTCGACTCCAGGTCCTCGTTGAAGTAGTGGAAGCCCAGCACCCAGTTCAGCCGGTCGCTGCGCGGCGAGGCCAGGCGCAGTTCCTGCGACCATTGCTGGCTGTCGGCATAGCTGTAGCTGCGCTGCAGTTCCAGCGGGGTATTGTCGCTGTCGGTCCAGCCGTCGCGGGTGAAGTGTTCGAAGGCGGTGATGGAGGTCAGCTCCAGTTCGCCCAGCTGCCAGACCAGGTTGAGGTTGCTGCCGGCCTGGTCGATCTCGGCCTGGTACTTGGCGTTGAAGTTGGCCTTGCCCAGTTCCGGATCGATGGAGTAGCCGAACTGGTTGGTGCCGTTCGGGCGGGTGCCGTAGCTCACGGTGTTGTAGCTGGCGGTGTCGTGGTAGTGGCGGGCGTGGACGTTGAGGTTGGCGTCGAGGTTGTCATTCACCCGCGCGGCCAGTTGCAGGCGCACGGCGTCGTCTTCCAGCGCGCCCTGGTCGTTGCCGTCGTTCTTGTTCTCGGTGTAGCCGTCGCGGCCCTGGTGGTGGAAGGACACGCGCCCGGCCAGCTTGTCGTCCACCAGTGCGTCGCTCACCGCGCCTTCGACGATGCGGTTGGCGTAGTTGCCCATGTCGACCTTGAAGTAACCCTCGGGGCTGAAGGTTGGCTTGCGCGAGATGAAGTTGATCGCACCGCCCGTGGTGTTCTTGCCCCACAGCGTGCCCTGCGGGCCGCGCAGCACTTCCACGCGCTCCTGGTCGAACAGCGGGAAGCCGGTGGCGCTGATGTTGGCGATGTACACGTCGTCGACGTAGATGCCGATCGGGCTGACGGTGTTGGCGCCCTGGTCGCCGGTGCCCAGGCCACGGATCCACCAGCGCGGGCGGCCATGGCCGTCGGTGGTGCCGGCGGAGGCGTTGGGGGTGTAGCGGGTGACTTCGTTGGCCGACTGCAGCGAGGCATCGCGAATCTTCTCGCCACTCAGCACGGTGATCGGCGCCGGTACTTCCTGCACCGACTCTTCGCGTTTCTGCGCGGTGACCACCACCTTGCCGAGGGTCGGCGCGGTGCTGGCGTCCTCCTTGTTCTGCGTATCGCCGTCGGCGGCATGCACAGCGACGCTGGCGAGGCCCGCCAGGATCGCGAGGGAAAGGGTGTTGCGTTTGAACATGGTGTCCCCAGGGGGCGGCGAAAAGACGGCTGGCTCTGTGGTGCTCGGTCGTCGCCGCAAGGCATCAAGCTGTTATTGCGTTGCGCTTCTGCTGGCTCACGCGTGATAAGGCCGGTTGGCTTGTGGGGGGCATCGCAACTTCCGTACCGACTTTCCAATGGCATGATCTGTAAGGATTTTTTCCTCTGCGTGGAGAGGCGGTGCTGCTGGCGCAGCAGTTCATGCTGGGTCGCCGTTGCCTGGGCAACAGCGTTGCAGCAGCGGGCCCGCAAGCTGGTGATTTGTGAACTGGTTCGTTATTCTTGGGTGATGGCCAAGCGATATCACTGCTGTGCTCGGCCGGTTTGCCAAGGATGGATATGCCGTCGATTTTCCCCAAGGAATGGCTTTCGCCGCGTCTCTTCATGGCCTGGCTGATGCGCTGGGCGATGTACGTGCTGCTCGGCTACTGGGCGCTGCAAAGCGATCCGTTCGGTTTCTCCGCCGCCACCGACAAGGCGCTGGCCACCCAGATCAGCCGCCTGGTGTCCTATCTGTTTCCGGAGCCGGTTGCAGCGGTCACCGTGGTGGCCATCGACTACCCGAGCATCGACGGGTTGCACAACGGCGGACGCGGCTGGATGACCGCCAACGACTGGCCACTGACCTACGCCGACCACCGCCGCATCCTTCGCGACCTCAGCGCTCCTCGTGGTGAGCCGGCGCCGGCGGCGATCTTCTACGACATCTTCTTCGAGCGTCCGCGGGTCATCAGCGGCGACCTGGAGCCGCTCGGCCGGCAGTTGCAGCGTCTGCGCAACGACCCGGGCATGCCACGGGTGTTCCTCGCCGGCGGCGGGAGTTTCGTGCCGATGTCCACGGCTGCCTTTGCTGCTCTGCAACACCCCGCGCTGGCCGTCTCCGCCTGGGATGGCATGGGGGACTTCTATCCGCTGCACGCCTCGCTGGGGACCGCCGCGGCCCCGCAGGCCAGTGCCGCCACCGCGCTTTATCGAACCCTGTGCACGGCCGCTGGAAAGGACTGCCGCTGGGCCGATGAGGAGGGCCTGGACAATCTCGCGGTGCAATGGCGGGTCCGCACCGACAGCGCCTGCGATGGTTTCTGGCGCAACCTGGGGCGTGATCTGTGGTCGGGCGTCGGCCGTGTGGTCGGCTTCGCCACCGAGGACACGGCGTTCGAAGCCGCCTGCATGCCAATCCATCAGGTCCGTCTTTCCGAGCTTTATGGCGAACACCCGGCCAGCCTGCGACCGCCGGGACTGGCACCGGGCGAGCCGTACGCCGTGCTGGTCGGCGTGGTCATGCCGAGCCTGCGCGACTACGTGCCGTCGCCGCTGTATGGACAGGTAGCCGGCGTCTATCTGCATGCCAACGCGCTGGAGAACCTGCTGCGCAAGGACGAAGACTACCTGCGCGAACGCAACCTCAAGTGGTGGAGCGTTGCCGCCGTCGCACTGACCATCGCGCTGTGCATGCTCGGCGGCATTCGCCGCCACGCGCGCCGGCCGCTGGGCTGGCTGTTTCCCGAGGTTGATGAGCACGCCGCGCTGCACCGCAGGCTGCTGACGACACTGTTGTTCGGCCTGGTCTTCAGCAGCATCGTGCTGCTGCTCTACGGACTGTTCCAGTGGTTCGGCCACGCTACGCCAGAGGGCTGGTTGTCGCTGATCGGGTTGATGCCCTTCCTGCGCGAGGTCGTGCTGGCGGGCGAGAAGAAGTACTCAGAAAGCGAGAAGGTGAGCAATGAAGCAAGGGATTGTGACGATCGGCCTGCTGCTGGCGGGATTGAACCTGGGGTCGGCGCTGGCTGACGGCCTGCACATCACCGCGTTGGTGGATCCGGCCTACACCGAGGTCCAGGCGCGCAGCAGCGGCCAGTACCGCAACATCGGCGAGCTGGGATCCCTGCAATTCCCGCTGGCCGCCAGGGCCGCCGGCAATGGCGCGCTGGAGTTCCAGCAGGGCGGCGAGACCTGGGCCATTTCCCGTGCGGACGTGGTACTGGCCGACGAGAAACTGGTAGTGGACGCCTGCAGCACCATCCCCGCGACCTTGCCGGGCGACGCCCGTTCGGCGAGCGTGAAAGGTGCCGGCGAGGGCTGCAAATGAGCCGCTGGCGCTGGCCATGGCTGGCTGCCAGCCTGCTGATCCTCGGCGGCTGCGCCAGCGATGGCCGCTACAGCACGCTGCAACCTATGCAAGGCGTGGATCGCAAGGTCGACATGAGCGACGTGCGCGGTTTGCGCCAGATGGACCGCACACCGGTGCAGGACGCCGGCCTGCTCAACTACGTACAGACCGTCCGCGCCCGTCTCGAAAAGGCCCACGGCCAGCCATGCGATTGCACCGTACTGGTGGACTCGTTCGGCGGTTACGAAGCCTATTCGTTGTCCACACGTACCATCGTGGTCTCCGCCGGGCTGGTCGCCCAGGCCGGCTCCGAAGACGAGATCGCCGCCGTGATCGCCCACGAGCTGGGCCATGTCTACCAGGGCGACACGACCAAGGGCACGCTGCAGGAAACCGCGCTGCAGGTCGTCAAGGCCGGTGGCTGGGCCGCCGGGGCCGGCGGCTACACCATGATGTTCGGCGAGACGGTGGACGATGTTGCCAAGGGCCTGATCTACCACCGCTTCAACGAACAGCAGGAAGTAGCCGCCGATGCCTTCTCGGCGCAACTGCTGGTCAAGGCCGGCTATTCGCTGGACGGCCTGAAGATGGCCGTGCGCCGGCTCAATGCCTACAGTGCCGGCGCCCTGCAGGCGCGCAGCAGCGAACCGCCGCCGCAATGCGTGACCAGCAAGAACGGCGTCTACACCTTCAACTTCAAGAAATGCGGCAAGCAGTTGAGCGGCTCCGGCGCCAGCGTTTATCAGACCGCCCCGGCACGCCTGAAACCGGTGATGGACTACGCCGCCAGCCTGCCCGACGACCAGCGTCGGCGACGCCCGGCGGGAGCGCCGCCGAGCTTCGCTTCGGTGAATTACCTGTTCGGCCTCAACAGCCTGGTCTCCAGCGACCGCAAACAGCTCATCGCGGCGCTGGCCCGGGTCCAGGCGCAACCATTGCCGCCGACGCTGGCCGGCAACGTGGCCGTCACCAACAAGCTGGCAATGGCGTACAACATCGCCGGCGACCAGCAGCGCGCCGCTGACAACCTCACCCGCAGCCTGCAGAGCAACGGGCGCACCGCCTGGACCTTCAACTACCTGTTCAAGCAGGTAGACCGTAGTGGCGACAGCCGCCAGGTGCTGGAGGCGATCAACGCGTCCCACGAGGAAATCGGCTACATGACCCAACTGTTACCCGTCGAGTACTACCTGGCCAAGCGGCACAAGCTGCAGGTGTACGAAATGGTCGCCTACGGCCGCTGCCTGTCGAACCTGGTGGATGACATGAACACCTACAACACCTGCGCCAAGTTCGAGAAATACGCCAAGAGCTCCGGCGCAGCGCAGTGGTAAAAGCGCTCCCGCCGGGACCTCGTGCCCGCGCGGGACTTTCGTCGCACAGGCTCGGGATGGCCGGCTGCGGCTGCTAAGCTGGTCCCTCGCATGACCTGGAGTTGGCAATGAACACGCTCTTGCCGGAGCAACCCCTGCAACGTTTTGCGCGCAACCTGCGCGGCCGCGACTTCGTGGTCGGGGATGTGCACGGCCATTTCGAACTGTTGCAGCGTCTGCTTGATCAGGTCGGGTTCGAGCCGTCCGCCGACCGCCTGTTCGGCGCCGGCGACCTTGTGGACCGCGGTCCCTATTCGCCGCAGGTGCTGGACTGGCTCGCCAAGCCCTGGTTTGCCTCGGTGCGCGGCAACCATGAGCAACTGGTGATCGACGTGGTGCTCGCCGGCGATGACCGCGACCTGCACTTTCGCAACGGTGGCGCCTGGCTCTACAAGCTCACGCCGGTGACTCGCGAGCGCATCGCGCGGCGGTTGCAGCAGTTGCCGCTGGTGATCGAAGTCGAGTTGGACGAAGACCGCCGCGTTGGCATCGTGCATGCCGAGGCGCCGGTCTCCCCGGCATTTCCGGATTGGGACAGCGGCGTCGCCGCGCTGGCTGGCGAGCTGGGAGAGACCGCCCGGCGCAACGCCGTCGGCCTGGCGATGTGGGCTCGTACACGGATCGAGAAGGAAGATGCCGCGGCGATCGAAGGCCTGGAGCGTCTCTATGTGGGGCATACCGCGCAGAAGGCGGTCCGTCCCCTGGGCAACACCCACTACATTGACACGGGCAGCGGCTATGCCGACGGTTGCCTGAGCATCGTCGACATGCACAGTGGCGAGGTGGAAACGGCGGCCGCGCGCTGAGCGGCCGCCGGGGCGATCACTCGCCGCGAATGTACTGCTCCAGCTGCTGGATCAGCTCGGCCTGTTCGGCGATGGCAGCCTTCACCAGGTCGCCGATGGACAGCAGCCCGAGCAGCTCGCCGTTCTCCACCACCGGCAGGTGGCGCAGGTGGCGCTCGGTCATGATGCCCATGCACTTGTCGACGTTCAGGTGGGTGTCCACGGTGATCACCGGCGCGGTCATCACCGCGCTGATCGGCGTGTCTTCCGAGTTGCGCCCCTTGAGCGCCAGGCGCCGGGCGTAATCGCGCTCACTGAAGAAGCCGACCAGCTGGTTGGCCTCCACCACCGGCAGGCCGCCGAGGTTCTTCTCCGCCATCAGGCGCAATGCGTCGACCACCATCGCGTCCGGGGCGATGGTGTAAACCTGCTGGTCCGCCTTGGCATTCAACAGCTGAGCCACAGTCTTCATTCCTACCCCCTGTTCGTCGTTCACGGCGCGATGCCCGTGGTTCATAGAGAATCGTAAACAGATCGCGATCCGGCAAGGTCGGAAAGCGCCGTCCACCGTATCGAGAGCGTCATCCCGTCCCGGCACGATTTATACTGTGATTCCCTTGTGCGTTTCTGCCTCACGAAAGACCGGCCATGACTGACGAAGACCTCGACCTCCACGAGCCCGAACACGACCACCTGCTGGACCTCGACGACGACCTCGACGGCCTGTTGGAGGAGGATGCGGCCTTCTTCGAAGATCAGCCCGGCGATCGCGAGGAGGAGGACGAGGCAGCGGATGAATACCAGCCGGGCCTGGACGACGACGAGGACTGGTAGAGGACTGACCTTCGGACGATACCCGGGCGTCATGATTGGCTGGCAGAATGCTGGCCAGACAATAAAGAGAAAGCACCATGCGCTACGTCACGCTCGCCCTGGCCGTCTCCCTGCTTTGCGGATGTTCTTCTGACGTCCGCCGGGATGACCGCACCGCGCCCATCTCCCTCTACCGTGATACCCGCCATGTGATGGTGGTGAATTTCCAGCCCGACCCCACGGTGGCGACCAACCCGCGCTGGGGCGCGCTGAAAACCAGCTGGCGCGAGGCGCTGCGTGACGAGGCGGGTTCGGCGGACTATCAGCTCACCGAACAGGACGGCGAACCGCGCGCCACCGACACCCTGTCGACCCTGGTGGTGATCGAGGTGGGCGCCGGTCACAGTGCGAACAGCCGTACGAGCGGCGATGGCGAGGAATGGATCACTTCCACCGTGCGTTACCACGATGGCCTCACCGGCCAGTTGCTCGCCTCGCGGCGCTACGAGAGCGAGGCCGATGGCGACCTGTTCAATTCCATGAGTTCGTCTGAAGTCGGTGCGGTGTCCGAGCAGATAGTCGAGGAGATCACCGGAGCCCTGCTGGTCGCCCGCCCGTCGCGCAGCCTGCCGGCGCCGCGGCCTGCCACTACGCCGGCGCAACCGCCCGAGGCGGTCCCGCAACCGGTTTCGCCCACCGCGGCGGAAACCGTCGCCCATGTCTCGCGGCCGCTCACCAAGGAGCAGCGCCTGATGGAGTTGCAGCGGCGCAACCTGCCGTACGAGGAATACCGCGACGAATATCAGCGGATCATGGGGCGCTGAGCGCCCCTGTGCTGTAGCGTGAACATTCGGGGGTGCTAGAGCCAGCCGCCTTTCGACAGTTCCTGCTCACAGCTCTTGTACTGGGCTCCGTACAGCGAGGCGCGAGCCTGGACCTTCTGTGAAGTCGCCTTCAGCCACGGCTTGGCATCGTAGCTGCGGTTGCGATAGCCGCCCCAGCCCTCGTGGTAGTTCAGGTACTGGGCATAGGCGTCCCACTTGGAAACGCGGTTCACGCTGTAGGTCTTGTTCATGTACCAGCCCATGAAATCCAGCGCGTCGGCGAAGTCGTCGCGGTCGGCGCCCCATCCTCCCGCTTCCTTCTTGTAGTCCGCCCAGGTCTCATCCTTGGCCTGGGCGTAGCCGTAGGCGGAACTGACCCGGCCCCAGGGAATGAAGCCGAGGAAGTAATAGCGCGGTGGCAGGGCGTCGTGCTTGAAGGAAGACTCCTGGTACATCATCGCCATCGGCACCTGGATCGTCCCGCCCCAGCGCTTCTGCACCTTCAGCGCCGCTTCGTGCCATTTCGGCTTTTCGCGAAAGATCTCGCAGAGGTTTTCGGGGTGCGCCGGGGGTTTGGTGGCGCACCCGGCAAGAGCCAGGAGCAGGGCTGGCATCGAGAGCCGAAGCATGGGCGGTGAGTCCTTTTCTCGCGCGATGGCGCAAGGCTTATACAGCCTTGGGCGGCGAAGTTGAATCGTCGGGCGTCGAGGATAACCCTCGCCTCCGAGCCTGCCGGCTCGCACAGTGGGGCGCCGGCGAGCGGCGCAAGGCTTTACAGGCAGAAACGAAAAAGCCCGCTGAGAGCGGGCCTTTCAGGCGGTTTCGCAGATGGCCTAAGGCAACCCGAAACAAGGCAGATGGCGCACCAGGCGGGATTCGAACCCACGACCCCTGCCTTCGGAGGGCAGTACTCTATCCAGCTGAGCTACTGGTGCGTATGCCGCGGCTGGCGCGGCAGGCGGCAATCATACGCATCTCCTTCGCGGGCGTCCAATGCGGGTACGCTCGTTCATGATATCGAACGAAAACAGCCGCCTGTCGGTAGAAATCCTCCGAAAACGCCCTGCAACCTGATACCTTCGTTGGTTTTGTCGAACGAGCTATTGCCCTTTGCAGTCGAGGGCCCTAGGATTCGTTTGAGATTTCAAACGCCTCCCCATCACAACAACAGGAGACCGGAGAATTGGCATCACACCAGCCGGCAATCAGCCTGCGGGATGACAGTCTTCCGTTGCACCCACCGCATGTCCCTTGTGACAGGTCTCCGTGCGGCTTCCGTCGATCAGCGTACCGGAAGGTTGTAGGGCAGTCGTACTCCTGGGCCGAGCCCGGGAATCTGCGCGTGAACGAGTTCAACCAGACCGGGCAATGACCCCGGCCTGCGTTTTTCCGTGTCCGCATGCCGAGCGAACTAAGAGCCGTTCGCCTGGCGTCGCCTCCATAGCAGGGCGACATTCGCATCCAGGGTCGATAATGGTCGGCCGGGGCGAATGAACGGCAGAGACTGCGGTCTCTCCCATCCAGACAACAAGGCAGGCGGGGACTCGAGGTAGACCCGCCGTCCACAGGCTTTCCTCGAAAGGAGACAGGTCATGCAACTCAATGATGCCAAGCTGTTCCGCCAACAGGCTTACATTGACGGTTCCTGGGTCGATGCCGATAACGGCAAGACCATCAACGTGAACAACCCGGCCACCAACGAGATCATCGGCACCGTGCCGAAGATGGGCGCCGACGAAACCCGTCGCGCCATCGAAGCCGCCGACAAGGCCCTGCCGGCCTGGCGTGCGCTGACCGCCAAGGAGCGCGCCAACAAGCTGCGCAAGTGGTTTGACCTGATGATCGCCAACCAGGACGACCTGGCTCGCCTGATGACCATCGAGCAGGGCAAGCCGCTGGCCGAGGCCAAGGGCGAGATCGCCTACGCCGCCTCCTTCCTCGAGTGGTTCGGCGAAGAAGCCAAGCGCATCTACGGCGACACCATTCCGGGCCACCAGCCCGACAAGCGCATCATCGTGATCAAGCAGCCGATCGGTGTAACCGCGGCCATCACCCCGTGGAACTTCCCGTCCGCGATGATCACCCGTAAAGCCGGCCCGGCCCTGGCCGCTGGCTGCACCATGGTGCTCAAGCCTGCTTCGCAGACTCCGTACTCCGCCCTGGCCCTGGCCGAGCTGGCCGAGCGCGCCGGCATTCCGAAAGGCGTGTTCAGCGTGGTTACCGGCAGCGCAGGCGAAGTCGGCGGCGAGCTGACCAGCAACCCGATCGTGCGCAAGCTGACCTTCACCGGCTCCACCGAGATCGGTCGCCAGCTGATGGCCGAGTGCGCCAAGGACATCAAGAAAGTGTCCCTGGAGCTGGGCGGCAACGCTCCGTTCATCGTGTTCGACGATGCCGACCTGGATGCCGCCGTCGAAGGCGCGCTGATCTCCAAGTACCGCAACAACGGCCAGACCTGCGTCTGCGCCAACCGCCTGTACGTTCAGGACGGCGTGTACGACGCCTTCGTCGAGAAGCTGAAGGCCGCCGTGGCCAAGCTGAACATCGGCAACGGCCTGGAGCAGGGCGTCACCACCGGCCCGCTGATCGATTCCAAGGCTGTTGCCAAGGTCGAAGAGCACATCGCCGACGCCGTTTCCAAGGGCGCCAAAGTCCTCACTGGCGGCAAGCCGCACAGCCTGGGCGGCACCTTCTTCGAGCCGACCATCCTGGTCGACGTGCCCAAGAGCGCCCTGGTGTCCAAGGACGAAACCTTCGGCCCGCTGGCGCCGGTGTTCCGCTTCAAGGACGAGGCCGAAGTCATCGCCATGTCCAACGACACCGAGTTCGGCCTGGCTTCGTACTTCTACGCCCGCGACCTGGCCCGCGTGTTCCGCGTCGCCGAGCAGCTGGAATACGGCATGGTGGGTATCAACACCGGCCTGATCTCCAACGAAGTGGCGCCGTTCGGCGGCATCAAGGCCTCGGGCCTTGGCCGCGAAGGTTCGAAGTACGGTATCGAGGACTACCTCGAGATCAAGTACCTCTGCCTCGGCGGTATCTGATCCGTTTTTTCCGTGGGCGCGAGGTGGCAGGCAAGAGCTGACAGCCACCTTCGCGTCGGCGTTTTCCGGTGGTAGCACCGGACAACCCGTCTGGCGGGCCGCAAGTTCCACGACAGTCGATCATCGTATGCTGTCGCGTGAGGCTTCTCCCCGCTTTCATCCTTTGATCCGGTCGCCCGATGAGCGGCCACTGAGGAAGCTATGAGCAAAACCAACGAATCCCTGCTGCAACGTCGTCAGGCCGCCGTACCGCGCGGTGTAGGCCAGATCCACCCGGTCGTCGCCGAGCGCGCCGAGAACTCCACCGTGTGGGACGTCGAAGGTCGTGAGTACATCGACTTCGCCGGCGGCATTGCCGTACTGAACACCGGCCACCTGCACCCGAAAGTGGTTGCCGCCGTTCAGGAACAACTGACCAAGCTGACCCACACCTGCTTCCAGGTGCTGGCGTACGAGCCCTACATCGAGCTGGCCGAAGAAATCGCCAAGCGCGTTCCGGGCAACTTCCCGAAGAAGACCCTGCTGGTCACCTCCGGCTCCGAAGCTGTTGAGAACGCCGTCAAGATCGCCCGTGCCGCCACCGGCCGCGCTGGCGTGATCGCCTTCACCGGCGCCTACCACGGCCGTACCATGATGACCCTGGGCCTGACCGGCAAGGTCGTTCCGTACTCCGCTGGCATGGGCCTGATGCCGGGCGGCATCTTCCGTGCCCTGGCTCCGTGCGAACTGCACGGCGTGAGCGAAGACGAGTCCATCGCCAGCATCGAGCGCATCTTCAAGAACGACGCTCAGCCGCGCGACATCGCTGCCATCATCATCGAGCCGGTTCAGGGCGAAGGTGGCTTCTACGTCAACTCCAAGGCCTTCATGCAGCGCCTGCGCGCCCTGTGCGACGAGCACGGCATCCTGCTGATCGCTGACGAAGTGCAGACCGGCGCTGGTCGTACCGGCACCTTCTTCGCCACCGAGCAACTGGGCATCGTTCCGGACCTGACCACCTTCGCCAAGTCCGTTGGCGGTGGTTTCCCGATCTCCGGTGTTTCCGGTAAAGCCGAAATCATGGACGCCATCGCTCCGGGCGGCCTGGGCGGCACCTACGCCGGTAGCCCGATCGCTTGCGCCGCTGCTCTGGCCGTGCTGAAAGTGTTCGACGAAGAGAAACTGCTGGAGCGTTCGCAAGCCGTTGGCGAAAGCCTGAAAGCTGGTCTGCGCGACATCCAGGCCAAGCACAAGGTAATCGGCGACGTTCGTGGCCTGGGTTCGATGATCGCCATCGAGCTGTTCGAAGGCGGCGATCACAACAAGCCGGCCGCTGAACTGGTCAGCAAGATCGTGGTTCGTGCCCGTGAGAAGGGTCTGATCCTGCTCTCCTGCGGTACCTACTACAACGTGATCCGCTTCCTGATGCCCGTCACCATCCCTGACGCACAACTGGAAAAAGGCCTGGCCATCCTGGCCGAGTGCTTCGACGAACTGGCCTGAGCCTCATCGCTCTAGCCGTTCAGGAGAAAGGCCCGCGCAAGCGGGCCTTTCTTTTTCTGCGTCTTTTTTTGTGAGAATTGGCCATCCGAAGTTGATGGTGCGCATGGGAAGCCTGTGGGCTTTGGACTACGCTGCGCAGTATCCGTAGGCCGTTGGCCGGCGGCATCCGAAGGACCGGGCACTCGGCAGGGAAGGCTCTGGATCGGTTGTTTCCGCCCGCGACGGCATTCGTCCCGAACGAGGTGTGATCCATGAGCGTTTCTCCCGGCGTGCTGGTGGCTGCCAGCGATCCCTGGAGCCGCGAGCTGCTCGGCCAACTGGTGCTGAGCGTGCGCTGCGACGCGAACGTCGAATTCTGCGAAGACGGCGACACGGCCATCGAGGCCTGTCGCCGTCATCCCTTCGCCCTGATCCTGGCCGAGCGCGAGCTGCCCGGCAGCGACGGGCTGGAGCTGCTGCGTCATGTGCGCATGCGCCGCCGCGGACCGGTCGCCCAACCTTTCATCCTGATCAGCTCCAAGGCCGATGCCGCCAGTGTGCGCGCTGCCTTGCCGCTGGCGCCTACGGCCTACCTGGTCAAACCGTTCAACGCCGAGAACCTGCGCGAGCGGCTGCGCTCGCTGCTGCTGGCGCCGGGCGAGAACGTCGTCTGCGAGTTGCCCACGCTGGAGCAGAGCCTGTCGCTGGAGCGCTTCCTGCAAACCGAACGCGACGCCACCGAGGGCGCCCCGCTGATGGGTGAGGTCGGTGCAGCGGTGAATCGCTGCATGGAAGCCAGTGACATCAACCTGGAAATGCTCGAACAGGAGTTCGGCCATGATCCGCAGATCACCGCGTGCCTGATCTCCGCCGCCAACAGCGCCGCGCGACACGTCGGCATGCCCTGCCAGACGCTGATGCAGGCGCTGTCGCGCCTGGGTGTAGCGCAGGCGTTGAACCTGATGCTGGCAGTGGCGCTGCAGCGCGCCGCAACGCTGGCCGACCCGCTGCTGAAAGAGCGCGCCGAGCTCTTCTGGGAACTGTCGCGGCACACCGCCGATGGCGCTTTCGCCCTGGCTGAGTCCCTGGGTGCCGATGCCGACCGCTGCTTCACCGCCGGGCTGTTGCACTGCCTGGGGGACCTCGCGCTGCTGCGCAGCCTGCAGGACTGGCACAGCGCCGGCGGCGCGCTGAGCGCGGTGGAGGTGGAGAAGTCCCTGAAGGAGCACGGCGCGAGCTTCGGCTCCGCCCTGCGCACCCGCTGGCGCCTGCCATTGGAACTGCGCAACCTGATCGCCGCTGCCTACGCCATCGACAACGGTGTGTTCAGCCGCGAGGCGCTGATCGTCAACCTGGCTTCCAGCGCAGCGCGCCTGCCGGAGAGCGAATTGCCGACCCTGACCGAACACAAGGCTGCGCGGATGTTGCGGCTGACGCCAGCGCAGCTGGGCTTTCTAGGCAGAAGCTGAAATGAAAAAGGCCGCGTCGATTGACGCGGCCTTTGCTTCTCGCGAGTAGCGCAATCAGCGCGAAGCCAGCAATTCCTTGCCGCGGACGACAGCGGCACGAACCTGGTTCGGTGCGGTGCCGCCGATGTGGTCGCGGGCATTCACCGAGCCTTCCAGGGTCAGCACGGCGAACACGTCGTCGTCGATCTGGTCACTGAACTGGCGCAGCTCGTCCAGGCTCATCTCGGCCAGGTCCTTGCTGCTGTCCACGCCGTACTTCACGGCGTGGCCAACGATCTCGTGGCAATCGCGGAACGGCAGGCCGCGGCGGACCAGGTAGTCGGCGAGGTCGGTGGCGGTGGAGAAGCCACGGCGGGCCGCTTCGCGCATGATCTCGCGCTTGGGCTTGATCGCCGGAACCATGTCGGCAAAGGCGCGCAGGCTGTCGCGCAGGGTATCTGCGGCGTCGAACAGCGGTTCCTTGTCTTCCTGGTTGTCCTTGTTGTACGCCAGCGGCTGGCCCTTCATCAGGGTCAGCAGGCCGGCGAGATGGCCGAACACGCGGCCGGATTTGCCGCGCACCAGCTCCGGAACGTCCGGGTTCTTCTTCTGCGGCATGATCGAGGAGCCGGTGCAGAAGCGGTCGGGTAGGTCGATGAACTGGAACTGGGCGCTGGTCCAGAGCACCAGCTCTTCGGAGAAGCGCGACAGGTGCATCATCGCCACGGCGGCCGCGGCGCAGAACTCGATGGCGAAGTCACGGTCGGAGACGCCGTCCAGCGAGTTGCCGGAGATCGCTTCGAATCCCAGCAGTTCGCAGGTGATGGTTCGGTCGATCGGGTAGGTGGTGCCGGCAAGCGCGGCGCTGCCCAGGGGCATGCGGTTGGCGCGCTTGCGGCAGTCCACCAGGCGCTCGTAGTCGCGGCTGAGCATTTCGAACCAGGCCAGCAGATGGTGGCCGAAGGTCACCGGCTGGGCGGTCTGCAGGTGGGTGAAGCCGGGCATGATGGTGTCGGCTTCGGCATCCGCCAGGCCCAGCAGGCCCTGTTGCAGGCGGGTGATCTCGGCGAGAATCAGGTCGATCTCGTCACGCAGCCACAGGCGGATGTCGGTAGCGACCTGGTCGTTGCGCGAACGGCCGGTGTGCAGCTTTTTGCCAGTAATGCCGATGCGGTCGGTCAGGCGCGCTTCGATGTTCATGTGCACGTCTTCCAGGTCGACGCGCCAGTCGAAGGTGCCGGCCTCGATCTCGCCCTGGATCTGCTTCAGACCGTCGATGATGGTGTCGCGCTCGGCGTCGGTCAGCACGCCGACCTTGGCCAGCATCGTGGCGTGGGCCATGGAGCCCATGATGTCGTGGCGGTAGAGGCGCTTGTCGAAGTCGACGGAAGCGGTGAAGCGGGCGACAAAGGCATCGACGGGCTCGCTGAAGCGGCCGCCCCAGGACTGGTTGGTCTTCTCTACGCTCATGGATCTCTCTCGCTGAAACGGGCAGGCGCGGCGCGCGGCCTGCATGAAGGGCAAAGTGCGACGATAATAGCAGGCTGAGGGACAAAACCGGCGGCGCTTTGGCGGGTTGCGGCCGGGCAGCGGCGGCGAATCGCCGCGGGGCCGGTGGCCGATCCTTGCGCTGGCCGACAATTCCAGGCTTTTGGTCGCACGCGGTGCTTGCCGCCGTGCAGGCGCTTACGGAAACTGCGTCGATGCCCATACTGACGAAGACCGGCGACAAGCCGGCGCCCAACGAAGACTTCTTCATTCCCGAACTCTGCCAGCCCGAGGCGCTGTTCAGCCTGGTGCTGCTCGCCGAGCTGCTGGTGCTCGTGCTGGTGCTCGCCGAGCCGATGACACCCAGTTTCAACTGGGTGCGCCTGGCGCTGTCCTCGCTGTTCGTGCAGTGGATCGTGCTGCTCTCGGCCGGCCTGCTGTGCCAGCTGCGACCGTTCATGGCGCGCTGGCCGACGTGGGTCTCCGGGCTGCTCAGCTGCGCGCTGGTGGTGCTGCTGACTCTGGGCTGCACCTGGGTGGCGGATTATTTCTCCCTCGGCGGCCCCATGTCGCGCACCGGCGAAGTCAATCTCTACCTGCGACACGCATTGATTGCGCTCATCATGTCCACGCTGTTGCTACGCTACTTTTATCTCCAGAGCCAATGGCGGCGGCAGGAACAGGCCGAGCTGCGGGCGCGGATCGAGTCGCTGCAGGCGCGCATCCGTCCGCACTTCCTGTTCAACAGCCTCAACAGTATCGCCAGCCTGATCGAGATCGATCCGGGCAAGGCCGAGCTGGCGGTGCTGAATCTTTCGGATCTTTTTCGCGCCAGCCTGGCCAAACCTGGAACATTAATTTCCTGGGGAGAGGAACTTGAGCTGGCCAGACGCTATCTTTCCATTGAGCAGTTCCGTCTTGGCGACCGGTTGCAGATGGACTGGCAGGTGAGCGGCGTGCCCGATGGCGTGCCGATTCCCCAGCTGACGCTGCAGCCGTTGCTCGAGAACTCATTGATTTATGGCATCCAGCCGCGCATCGAAGGCGGGCTGGTGAAAGTTGAGGCGGAATACCGTGACGGTGTGTTCCAGCTCTGCGTGAGCAACCCGTACGACGAATCGACCGAGACGCTGCCCACGAAGGGGACCAAGCAGGCCCTGCAAAATATTGCAGCGCGACTTGCGGCACTTTTCGGGCCAAAAGCTAGTCTCAGCGTCGAGCGCCGTGACGGACGGCACTTCACCTGTCTACGCTATCCATGTGCGCGTCTCATGCAGGAAGCCTGAGCTTATGAATGTCCTGATCGTCGATGACGAACCCCTGGCGCGAGAGCGCCTGGCCCGGCTGGTGGGGCAACTGGACGGCTATCGCGTCCTCGAGCCCTCCGCCAGCAACGGTGAAGAAGCGCTGACGCTGATCGACAGCCTGAAGCCGGATATCGTCCTGCTGGATATCCGCATGCCCGGCCTGGACGGGCTTCAGGTGGCCGCCAAGCTGTGCGAGCGCGAAGCCCCGCCGGCGGTGATCTTCTGTACCGCCCATGATGAATTCGCCCTGGAGGCGTTCCAGGTCAGTGCGGTCGGCTACCTGGTCAAACCGGTCCGCAGCGAGGACCTGGCCGAGGCCCTGAAGAAGGCCTCGCGGCCCAACCGCGTGCAACTGGCGGCGCTGACCAAGCCCCCGGCGGCCGGCGGCCCCGGCCCGCGCAGTCACATTAGCGCGCGGACCCGCAAGGGCATCGAGCTGATTCCGCTGGAAGACGTGATCTTCTTCATTGCCGACCACAAGTACGTGACCCTGCGCCACGCCGGCGGCGAAGTGCTGCTGGACGAGCCGCTGAAAGCCTTGGAAGACGAGTTCGGTGATCGCTTCGTGCGTATCCACCGCAACGCGCTGGTCTCCCGCGAACGTATTGAGCGCCTGCAGCGCACCCCGCTGGGACACTTCCAGCTGTACCTGAAAGGACTCAACGGCGATGCGCTGACCGTCAGCCGCCGCCATGTCGCCGGTGTCCGGCGGCTCATGCACAACCTGTAGCGACACAGTGCCGCAGCGCCTGAAGCCCGGGGGGCGGCCCCCGGGCTTTTCGTTTGCGTGAGCTGTTATCATGCGGGCACTTTCTTGCACGCTTCCTTTGCCTGGAAATGCCCATGTCTCGCGAAATCCGTATCGCCACGCGCCAGAGCGCCCTGGCACTCTGGCAGGCCGAATACGTCAAGGCCCGCCTGGAGCAGGCCCACCCCGGCCTGACCGTGACCCTCCTGCCGATGACCAGCCGCGGCGACAAACTGCTCGACGCGCCCCTGGCGAAAATCGGTGGCAAGGGCCTGTTCGTCAAGGAGCTGGAAACCGCCCTGCTGGAAAACGAAGCGGACATCGCCGTGCACTCCATGAAGGACGTGCCGATGGACTTCCCCGAAGGCCTGGGCCTGTACTGCATCTGCGAGCGCGAAGACCCGCGCGACGCCTTCGTCTCCAATACCTACGCCAGCCTCGACGACCTGCCCGCCGGCAGCGTGGTCGGCACCTCCAGCCTGCGCCGCCAGGCCCAGCTGCTGGCCAGCCGTCCGGACCTGCAGATCCGTTTCCTGCGCGGCAACGTCAACACCCGCCTGGCCAAGCTTGATGCTGGCGAATACGACGCCATCATCCTCGCCGCCGCCGGCCTGATCCGTCTCGGCTTCGAAGACCGCATCCGCTCCTCCATCAGCGTCGAAGCCAGCCTGCCAGCCGGCGGCCAGGGCGCGGTGGGTATCGAGTGCCGCACCGCCGATGCAGAAATCCACGTTCTGCTGCAGCCGCTGCATCACCGCGAGACCGCTCTGCGCGTTACTGCCGAGCGTGCGCTGAACAAGCGCCTCAATGGTGGCTGCCAGGTGCCCATCGCCTGTTACGCGATCCTCGAAGGCGATCAACTGTGGCTGCGCGGCCTGGTCGGCCAGCCCGACGGCAGCCAGTTGTTGCGCGCCGAAGCTCGCGCCCCTGTAACCGAAGCCGAAACCCTCGGCGTGAAGGTCGCGGAAGACCTGCTGGGCCAAGGCGCCGAGGAAATCCTCAACGCGGTCTACGGCGAGGCCGGCCACCCGTGAGCCGCTGGCGGCTGCTGCTGACCCGTCCCGAAGAGGATTGCGCGGCGCTCGCCGCCACCCTCGCCGAGCACGGTATCCACGGCGACTGCATGCCCTTGCTGGCGATCACGCCCCGCGAAGAGACTCCCGTCGAACGCAGCCTGATCCTTGACCTGGACCGCTACTGCGCGGTTATCGTGGTCAGCAAGCCCGCGGCGCGCCTGGGCCTGGAGCGGCTCGACCGCTACTGGCCACAACCGCCGCTGACCCAGCGCTGGTTTACCGTCGGCGCCGCTACGGCGGCTATCCTCGAAGACTACGGCCTGGATGTGGTCTGCCCGCAGGACGGCGACGACAGTGAAGCGCTGCTGGCACTGCCAGCGTTCGAGCAGGCCCTGCAGGTGCATGATCCGAAGGTATTGATCATGCGCGGTGAGAGTGGCCGAGAATTCCTTGCCGAGCGCCTGCGCGGCCAAGGCGTGGCGGTGGACTATCTGGAACTCTACCGGCGCGAAATGCCGTGCTACCCCGAAGGCGAATTGCTGCGGCGAATTCAGCGGGAGCGTTTGAATGCCATCGCGGTCAGTAGTGGGCAGGGGCTGGAGCATCTGCAGCTGCTCGCCGCCCAGGATTGGCCGCAGGTGAGTGCGATGCCGTTGTTCGTGCCCAGCCCGCGTGTGGCTGAGCAGGCGCGGGAGATGGGCGCGCTGCAAGTAATCGATTGCCGGGGCGCAAGCCCTGCGGCACTAATGGAAGCGTTGAGAAGCGCCGACTAGAACAATTTCCGAGCGAAGGATGGATCTGTGAGCGAAGCCGTCACTCCCCAAGAGACTTCACCAACATCGTCCAGTCCGGCCCCCGCGCCGGCCCCGCGCAAGGGTGGCACGGGTATCGCGTTGCTGGCCCTCCTGGTCGGCGCCGCCGGCCTCGCCGCAGGCGGCTGGGGCATCTGGCAGGTCCAGCAGCTCAAGGGCGCCGAGCAGCAGCGCGCGGCGCAACTGGAAGATGCCCGCGCCCAGGCGCAGGGTGTGCAGAGTGCCAACGCGGACCTGAACAAGCGCCTGGACACCCTGCCCAACGCCGATGAGCTGGAAGCCCGTCGCCGTCTGGTGGTGGAGCTGCAGGGCGACCAGCAGCAGTTGGCCAAGCAGGTGAAACAGGTGCTGGGGCAGAGCCGCCAGCAGTGGCGACTGGCTGAATCCGAACACCTGTTGCGCCTGGCCGCGCTGCGCCTCTCCGCGCTGCAGGACATCGACAGCGCCACCGAGCTGGTCCAGGGCGCGGACGATATTCTTCGTGTGAACAATGATCCGGGCGCCTTCGCCGCTCGTGCACAACTGGCCAAGAGCCTCGAAGCGCTGCGCGCTCTGCCGCGTCCGGACCGCACCGGGTTGTTCCTGCAACTGGGCGCGCTGCGTGACCAGGCTGCCCAGCTGCAACCGTTGAACCCGGCGTTCAAGCCTTCCGAGGGCGGTACCGGCCCGAGCACCGCCTGGGGTGATGGCAGCAGCACCTGGGACCAGTGGTGGGAACGCATCTCGCGCTACGTGCGCATCGATTTCAATGCCGGGCAGGACATCCGCCCGCTGCTCTCCGGTCAGCAACTGGATCGCGTGCGCCTGGCCCTGAGCCTGGCGCTGGAACAGGCGCAGTGGGCCGCGCTGAATGGCAAGCAGGACGTTTACGAGCAGGCGCTGAAGCAAGCCAGGCAGATCGTCGGCGACTTCTTCAACGCGGACCTCGCCGACAGCCGTGCGCTGATCGCGCGCCTGGATGAGCTCAGCGGCCAGGCTGTCACCGTGCAGACGCCGGACCTTGGCCCTGCCCTGAGTTCGCTGCAGGCCTACCTGTCGCGCCGCGAAAGCGCGGTGCAGCAGCAGGAGGCGGTGGCGCCGGACGCGGGGACCCAGCCATGAGCCGCGTCTATGTCCTGATCCTCGCCGTGGTCCTGGCGGCCACCCTGGTCGGGCTGGCCATCGCCGAGCAGTCGGGCTACGTGCTGATCGCCTACAAGAGCTTCCGCTACGAATCCAGCCTGTGGACCTTCCTCGCGCTGCTGGTGGTGCTGTGGGTGATCTATCTCGCCGTGCGCCTGGTGCTGCGCCTGCTGGGCGTATCCGGTCGGGTGGTGAATCCCTGGTCGCGCTTCAATCGTCGTCGCCGCTCGCAACTGGCCGAGGAACATGGTCAACGTGATCTCGCTGAAGGCCACTGGGCGCAGGCGCTGCGTCATTTGCGTCGTGCCGCGGAGCTTAGCGATCGCCCACTGCCGCATTACCTGGGCGCCGCTCGCGCGGCAAACGAGTTGGGCAAGACCGAAGAATGCGACGAGTTGCTCGACCGCGCGCAGGAGCGCGAGCCCGGCACCGAGCTCGCCGTGGGCCTGACACGTGCGCAGCTGCTGATCAACCGGGGCGATTTCGCCCGCGCCCGAGTGGTGCTGGACAAGCTGCACCAGGATCACCCACGTCATCCGACCGTGCTGCGGCTGCTCCAGCAGCTGTACGTCAGCCTCCACGAGTGGCAGGCGCTGTGTGTGTTGCTGCCTGAGCTGCGCAAGGAGCGCGTGCTGCAGAACGCCGAGTTGGCCGATCTGGAGCGCCGCACCTGGATGGCCGCGTTGGGCGAGGCGGGCGAGCAGGGCGTTGGCCAGGGCGAAAGCAGCCTGCAGCCGCTGACCCAGCGCTGGCAGAACGTGCCGACCAACCTTCGCGCGCAACCGCCGTTGGTGGCAGCTTACGCCGATCAGCTGTTGCGCCTGGGTGCGCCGGAAGAGGCCGAGGAAGTACTGCGCAAGGCGCTCAAGGAGGGCTACGACAGCCGTCTGGTACACCTCTACGGCCGCGCCCGTGGCCGTGATGGCGCGCACCAGCTGAAGACCGCCGAAGGCTGGCTGAAGCAGCACGGCGACGATCCGGAGCTGCTGCTCACCCTCGGTCGCCTTTGCCTGCAGAACAAGCTGTGGGGCAAGGCGCGCGAATACCTGGAAGCCAGCCTGGCTCGCCAGCGCAGCGCGGAAACCTGCGCCGAACTGGCGCGCCTGTTGGCGCAGCTCGGTGAAGTGGAGCGCAGCAACCAGCTGTTCCAGGAAGGCCTGGGTTTGCTGGCCCCTCCGGCTTCCTCGGCGGTGGCGGTGCGGGCCTGATCCCGTCACTGGCAGTGAAAACGGCGCCCGAGGGCGCCGTTTTCGTTTTCAGGGGTTGCCGTAGCGGATGCGGTAGATCGCGCCGTTCTGATCGTCGCTGACCAGCAGCGAGCCGTCCGGCGCTACCAATACGTCCGCCGGCCGCCCGTGCACCTCGCCGTCCTTGCCGAGCCATCCTTCGGCGAAGACGCTCTGGCGCTTCAGCGTGCCGTCTTCGTTGAGCTCGACCCGCGCCACTCGGTAGCCGATCTTCTGCGTGCGGTTCCACGAGCCGTGTTCGGCGATGAACAGGTTGTTGCGGTACTCGGCCGGGAACTGTTCGCCGGTGTAGAAGCGCAGCCCCAGCGCCGCCACGTGCGGGCCGAGTCTGGCCACTGGGGGGGTGAATGCGGAGCAGGGTTTCCTGCCTTCCTCCGGGTCGGCGATGTCGCCCTGGTGACAGTCGGGATAGCCGAAGTCCTCGCCCACCTTGCTGACCTTGTTCAACTCGTCGTCGGGCTTGTCATCGCCCAGCATGTCGCGTCCATTGTCGGTGAACCACAGCTGCTTCGTCTGCGGATGCCAGGTGAAACCGACGGTGTTGCGAATGCCGTAGGCGACCACCTCCCGTGCGCTGCCATCGGCGTTCATGCGTTGCAGGTTGGCGTACTGTTCGCGATCCGGGCGGCAGATATTGCAAGGGGCGCCGACCGGCACATAGAGCTTGTCGTCCGGGCCGAAGGCGATGAATTTCCAGCCGTGCGCAGTCTCCTTCGGAAACTCTGCGGGCAGTTCCTCTGCCTTGGGAGGCGCATCGAGGCGCGCCTCGATATCGCGCAGCATGACGATGCGGCTGAGCGAGGATACGTACAGGTCGCCTTTGTGGAAGGTCACGCCCACGGGCATCTGCAGGCCATCGGCGAGCACCTTCACCTGGCCGTCGGGCTTCACCGCGTAGATCTTGTCGGAGGAGCGGCTGCCCACGAACAGCGTGCCCTTGTCGCCCCAGGCCATGGCGCGCGCGCCGGGAACCTGGTCGGTCAGCAAGCTGATATGGAAGCCTTCAGGCAAGCGGATGTGGCTGAGGTCTGTGGCGGCGATGGCTGGAACCGCTGTCAGGGAAAGCAGCGAGCAAAGCAGGAAATGACGACGCATGGCATGGATTCCCGGATGAGTGCCCCGGCCAGTCTAGACACTTGCCTTGAACTGATCGCGGTGTTTCCTCTACCGTAGCGGCCTTTCCTGCAACAGCGCTTTTCAGCGGAGCCGCCATGAATCTGGCCAGCCCTCGGTCACTGTTCTTCCTCGCTTTCCTCGCTTGCGTCGCCATGCTCGGCACGGGCTTCTACCTGCAGTACATGGTCGGGCTGGAGCCCTGCCCGCTGTGCATCCTGCAGCGCATCTTCTTTGCCGGCTGCGGGCTGTTCTCGCTGATCGCCGCGCTGCACGGCCGTGCGCCGCGCGTGTATTCACTGCTGATCCTGCTCTGCGCCCTGGGTGGCGCCGGCACCGCAGGGCGCCAGGTCTGGCTGCAGACCCTGCCGCCGGACCAGCTGCCGTCCTGCCTGCCACCGCTGGAATACATGATGGAGAGCATGCCCTACGCCGACATCATCTGGACCATGTTCCACGGTTCGGCCGACTGCGCCGAAGTCTCCTGGACCCTGCTCGGCCTGAGCATTCCGGAGTGGAGTCTGCTGGCTTTCATTGGCTTCGCCCTGTTCGCCATCGTGCAGTTCTTCCGCCGCCGCGGCTGAGCGTCGCATCTCAAATCGCCATGGCCTGCACCTGATCGGTGCAGGCCAGAGGCATCGCGGTCTGTCGATTAAACGCCCGTATGAATTTTCCCGCTGCTGGTGTCTTGAAGGCGATAACGGGCGGGCATACTCTGGGTTTCCACTCCGTCGGAAAGCCGCCGCCGAACAAGCTTCACACATCGCGGATGTCGAGATTCGACAGAATATTGTCCCGGGGCGGACTTTGCCGGGACGGCGAAAAGGGAAGTGAGGACAACATGCTCGAGAGCTGCCGTAATGCCCAGGAACGTTGGGGAGGCGTACACCAGCTGATCGACCGCTGGTTGCGGGATCGACATGAGTTGGTCCGGGCATTCGATTCCCTGGACGGTGTCCAGGCGCCGAAGACCAACGCCGAGAATCTCCAGAACTTCTGTCAGCTCCTGCTCGACTACGTGTCGGCGGGCCACTTCGAAGTCTACGAACAGCTGATGAACGAGGCGCAGGCCTTTGGTGATACGCGGGGCCTGGAACTGGCCAAGCAGATCTACCCGCGTCTGGAAACCATCACCGCCAACGCGCTGAACTTCAACGACCGTTGCGATAACGGCGACTGCCGCGAAGGCACCTGCCTGACCAGCGAGCTGAAGAGTCTGCGCCAGCAACTGCACGAACGCTTCGAGCTGGAAGATTGCCTGATCGAGGTGCTGCACAACGCCCACGAGCAGAAAGCCGTCCTGGCCTGATCATGGTGTTGCCGAAAACGGCGCGATCACCGGGAGTGATCGCGCCGTTTTCGTTTCAGGGTTGGGTTCGTGCCGTTCAAGCCGATCACGGACAGAGCCTGCTCGTGGTTCATGTTCGGTTAAAAGGCGCCGTCGTCTTTTGAAGAATCTGTACCAGGCCATCTCTTCGCCCCGGTCCTCTGCCGTGGGGCTATTTCGCGTCCCTCCCCAGCATCGTCCCGGAGCGCAGGGGCGGGCCCTGTCCGCGATTTTTTTCGCACTTCGCAGCTTGTCTCGGCGTCAGCGTGCCATGGTGAAAACTCACGCCGTTCGGCAGCTCGCAATGAGGGTGGTGCGTGAATTTTTCGAAGGTGAAAACGATGCCCGAGGCGGTTGTTTTTCGATTGTGTGCAAGGGTGTGAGCGAGCATCGATTCGCTCCTTCGCCGGAGATATTTTCGAGCGGCGTCGAGGTGCGTCAGTGGGTTCTGAATGGCGGCCTGGCGGCCTGGCGAATGATGGCTTGAAAGGCTCTGCGACGCGGCTTTGCGGCAGTCTCGAAAAATTTATTTTCGGTGCTCAAACCCGCGCGTCATGCGGCTTTGCGTGTGGCCAGGCGATCACTTGCGGGAACCAAGTGCGAGTTACAGCGTCACTGGGTGAGTGAAAAAACGCGCCTTCGCGCACCGCTGAAAACCTCTGAAGCCGATGCCTGCTGCGGCCTGCAGCGTAATCAGGACATTGGCGAGAGGCCATCAGCGGGGCTAGTATGGGCGCAACCACGTCCGCCAGGAGGCACGTCATGTCGGCCAACAAGAAACCCGTCACCACTCCGTTGCATCTGCTGCACCAGTTGTCCAACAGTCTGATCGAACACCTCGAAGGTGCCTGCAAGCAGGCGCTGGTCGATTCCGAAAAGCTGCTCGCCAAGCTCGAGAAACAACGCGGCAAGGCACAGGAGAAGCTGCACAAGGCTCGCGCCAAACTGCAGGACGCGACCAAGGCCGGCAAGGCGAAGGCGCAGGCAAAAGCCAAGTCGACCATCGCCGATATCGACGGCGCCCTGGATGTCCTGAAGACCCGTCAGACCGAAACCCGTGCCTACATCGCCAATCTCAAGCGTGATGTGCAGGAGAGCCTGAAGCTCGCCCAGGGCGTGACCAAGGTGAAGGAAGCCGCTGGCAAGTCCCTCGCTACCCGCAAGCCGGTCGCTGCTGCTGCCAAGCCGGTTGCCAAGGCTGCCGCCAGACCGGCCGCTAAAGCCGCTGCCAAACCCGCCACCAAGCCTGCCGTGAAAGCCGCTGCCAAGCCTGCTGCGAAACCGGCTGCCAAGGTTGCCGCTGCCAAGCCTGTTGCTGCCAAAGCCGCTGCCAAGCCTGCTGCGAAGCCCGCCGCCAAGCCTGCCGCTAAAGCCGCTGCCAAACCGGCTGCGAAAACTGCCGCTGCAAAACCCGCTGCTGCCAAACCGGCTGCCAAAGCTGCCGCGAAGCCAGCCGCCAAGCCAGCTGCGAAAGCCGCCGCCAAGCCGGCAGCCAAACCCGCTGCTAAGCCTGCCGCTGCTGCGGCCAAGCCTGCTGCCAAACCTGCCGCGAAACCGGCTGCCAAGCCAGCTGCGAAAGCCGCTGCCAAACCGGCCGCCAAGCCCGCCGCGAAAGCCGCTGCCAAGCCTGCTGCGGCCAAGCCCGTCGCTGCCAAGCCGGCTGCGAAACCCGCCGCGAAGCCGGCTGCCAAGCCTGCCGCCGCTGCCAAGCCCGCCGCGAAACCGGCTGCCAAACCTGCGGTGAAAGCCGCTGCCAAGCCAGCCGCAAAACCGGCCGCCAAGCCTGCTGCGCCCAAGCCTGCCGCCGCTGCCAAACCGGCCGCTCCGGCTGCCCCGAGCGCACCGGCTGCCCAGCCGAGCGCTCCGGCCGCTACCCCGGTTGCCAGCACCACTCCGGCACCGGCTACTCCGGCCAGCAGCACCCCCTCCAGCGCTTCCTGAGGCTCAGGAGAGGCTCGCCGCGATGCGCAGGGTTTCCTGCGCATCGCGGCGCAAGCCGCCCGCTTCACCGGCTGCAGCTTCCAGCCAGTACACCAGTTCCTGCGCTTCACCTCGTGGCCAACCCCTTGCCACCGCCTCCAGTCTTCCCAGCAGCACCTTTTCCGCTTCCAGTTCGAGCTGCTTGATCCGCTCTCGCAGCGGCGCCAGCTCTGCGTCCTGCTTCGCCGATTGGCGCCAGCGCTGACGCAGCGAACGCAGCGGCACTATCACTTCCTCGCGCCACTCCCGCGCAGTGCATTCCAGCGCGCTCATTCGCGACGGCGAGAAGGCCACGCCAGTGCTTCCCAGCCAGGCCGAAGCGAGCAGCAGGCAGACATCCCCACCGCCTTCCTGCAGCGACAGGCAAGCCGCCTCAACCCCAGGGCGGGCGTAGAGTTTCAGCGCATACGACCAGACATCATCAGACATAGAGCACCCACAGCGATTGCCAGGCGAAGCTGATAAACTCCGCCGCCATGATTCGACTACAAAATCTTACGCTACAGCGTGGCCCCCAGCGCTTGCTGGAAGGTGCCGAACTCACCTTGCACGCCGGACAGAAAGTCGGCCTGATCGGCGCCAACGGCGCCGGCAAGTCGAGCCTGTTCGCCCTGCTGCGCGGCCAGCTCGGCCAGGATGCCGGCGACTGCTACCTGCCGGCGGACTGGCGTATCGCGCACATGCGCCAGGAGGTCGATACCCTCGACCGCCTTGCCGTCGACTATGTACTCGACGGCGACGTGCACCTGCGCAAGATCCAGGCGGACCTCGCCGCGGCCGAAGACGCCCACGATGGTACTGCTCTGGCGCGCCTGCACAGCGAGCTGGACAGTGCCGACGGATACACCGCCGACGCCCGTGCGCGCAAGCTGCTGGCGGGGCTTGGCTTTACGCCCGAGCAGATGGACCGCCGCGTCGGCGACTTCTCGGGTGGCTGGCGGATGCGCCTGAACCTCGCGCAGGCGCTGATGTGCCCGTCCGAACTGCTGCTGCTCGACGAACCGACCAACCACCTGGACCTCGACGCCATCCTCTGGCTGGAAGAGTGGCTCAAGGGCTATCCAGGCACGCTGCTGCTGATCTCCCACGACCGCGATTTCCTCGATGCCGTGGTGGACAACATCGCCCACCTCGAACAGCGCAAGCTGACCCTGTACCGCGGCGGCTACTCGGCCTTCGAGCGCACCCGCGCCGAACGCCTTGCCCAGCAGCAACAGGCATACGAGAAACAGCAGGCGCAACGCGCGCACATGGAAAAGTACATCGCCCGCTTCCGCGCCCAGGCCACCAAGGCTCGCCAGGCACAGAGCCGGATCAAGGCGCTGGAACGCCTGGAAGAACTGGCGCCGGCCCACGTCGATTCGCCGTTCGACTTCGCCTTCCGTGAGTCCGACAAGATCTCCAGCCCGCTGCTCAACCTCTCCGAGGCTCGCCTGGGCTACGGCGACAAGACCGTGCTGGAGAAGGTCAAGCTGCAACTGGTGCCCGGCGCACGCATCGGCCTGCTCGGCCCCAACGGCGCGGGCAAGTCGACCCTGATCAAGACCCTGTCCGGCGACCTGTCGCTGCTGGCCGGCGAACTCTCTTGTGGCGAGAACCTCGCCATCGGTTACTTCGCCCAGCACCAGCTCGACTCGCTGGACCCCAAGGCCAGCCCGCTGCTGCACTTGGCACGTATCGCACCGGCTGAGCGCGAGCAGACCCTGCGCGACTTCCTCGGCGGTTTCGACTTCCGTGGCGAGCGCTGCGACGAGCCGGTGCTGAACTTCTCCGGCGGCGAAAAGGCGCGCCTGGCCCTGGCGTTGATCGCCTGGCAGAAGCCCAACCTGCTGCTGCTCGACGAACCGACCAACCACCTCGACCTGGAAATGCGCCTGGCGCTGACCCTCGCGCTGCAGGAGTTCTCCGGTGCCGTGGTGGTGGTGTCCCACGATCGTCACCTGCTCAAGAGCACCACCGACGAATTCCTGCTGGTGGCCGATGGGCGCATCCGCGAGTTCGATGGCGACCTCGACGATTACGCGCGCTGGCTGGTGGATTTCCGCGCCCGCCAGACGCCGTCTTCGCCCGCTGCTCCCGCCGGCGACAAGACCGACAAGCGCGCCCAGCGCCAAGCGGCCGCTGCGCTGCGCCAGCAACTCGCCCCGCACAAGCGCGAAGCCGACAAGCTGGAGAAGGAGCTGGGCAAGGTCCACGAGCAGCTCGCCGAACTGGAGGAGCGTCTGGGTGACAGCGCCCTTTACGAAGCCGCGCGCAAGGACGAACTGCGCGACCTGCTGGCGCGCCAGGCAACCCTCAAGACCCGCGAGAGCGAACTGGAAGAGTCCTGGCTGATGGCCCTGGAAACCCTCGAAGAGCTGCAGCGCCAGCTCGAGGCCAGTGAGTGATGGATGACGTGAACCTGCTGGTGGCGTGGAGCGAACCACTGCTGCGTGGCGGGCAGATCATCCTCATCCTGCTGCTGGCCTGGGTGGTCCAGCGCATCGTGACGCGCGCCATCAGTCGCCTCGGTGAGCGCTACCCGATGCCGCCGGAACTGCTGCTGCCCCTGCGCGGCGGCCTGCGCTGGCTGATCATGGGCTCGGCGGTAATGCTGGTGCTGGAGCGCCTGGGTGTGTCCGCGGACGTGCTGTGGGCTGCGCTGACCGGCTTTGCGGCCGTCGCCGCCGTGGCCTTCTTCGCGATCTGGAGCGTGCTTTCCAACCTGTTCTGCGCCCTGATGATCTTCACCATGGGGCCGTTCCGCCTGGGCGACCGGGTGGAAGTCATCGAGTCCGCCGACAAGCCCGGAGTCAAAGGCCGGGTCGTGGCAATCAACCTGCTCTACACCACGCTGGAGGAAGTCGCCGAGGACGGCGCGCCCGGCGCACTGCTGCAAGTACCGAACAACCTGTTCTTCCAGAAGGCCATTCGCCGTTGGCGCGGGCCGAACTTTCCCACCACCCCCTGACGGACGTCTCCCACTATGGAATGGCTCACAAGCCCTGAGATCTGGGTTGCCTTTCTGACCCTGACTGCCCTGGAAATCGTACTGGGCATCGACAACATCATCTTCATCTCGATCCTGGTCAGCCGCCTGCCGGCGGCCCAGCAACCCAAGGCGCGCTTCTTTGGCCTGGCGCTGGCGATGGGTACGCGCATCCTGCTGCTGCTCTCGATCACCTGGGTGATGCGCCTGACCGCGGACCTGTTCACCGTGTTCGACCACGGTATTTCCGGACGCGACCTGATCCTGTTCTTCGGTGGCCTGTTCCTGCTGTTCAAAAGCACCATGGAAATCTTCCACAGCCTCGAAGGCGCGGAGGAGGGCGGCCAGCAGGGCGGCAAGTCCCGCGGCTTCATGGGCATCATCATCCAGATCGCGATCATCGACATCGTCTTCTCCCTGGACTCGGTGATCACCGCCGTGGGCCTGGTGCAGCACGTGCCGGTGATGGTGGCGGCCATCGTCATCTCGGTCGGCGTGATGATGCTGTCGGCCGGCACCATCAGCGCGTTCATCGAGAAGCACCCGTCGCTGAAGATGCTGGCGCTGTCGTTCCTCATTGTGGTCGGTACCGTGCTGATCGCCGAAGCCTTCGAGATCCACGTGCCCAAGGGCTATGTGTACTTCGCCATGGCCTTCTCGCTGGCAGTGGAGGCGGTCAATATCCGTCTGCGCGGTGCCCTGGCGCGCAAGCGCGGCGAAGAGCCGGTGAAGCTGCGCAAGGACATTCCGAGCTGATTGCTCTGCGCTGAAAAAAGCCCGGCCTAGCGCCGGGCTTTTTGTTTTTCGTAGGAGCGAGCTTGCTCGCGAACAGAGTTTCCAGCGACTCCGCAGCTGAAGTGGTTCGCGAGCAAGCTCGCTCCTACAAGGTTCACCCGACCTTCGTCGGTAGCGCTGGGCGGCGCAGCCTGACTGAGGCACACTGGGCCTCCGTAACAAATTATTGCGCCTGCCTGGGCGTCGTGAGGTCCGCAATGCTCGCCAGTACCTGGTTCGCCTTCTTCATCGCCTGCTGGGTGATCAGCCTGTCGCCCGGTGCCGGGGCCATCGCCTCGATGTCCTGCGGGCTGCAATACGGCTTCTGGCGCGGCTACTGGAATGCCCTGGGCCTGCAGATCGGCCTCGCCCTGCAGATCGCCATCGTTGCCGCCGGCGTCGGCGCGCTGCTCTCGGCATCGGCCGTGGCATTCAGCGCGATCAAGTGGTTCGGCGTGGTCTACCTGGTCTATCTCGCCTACCGCCAGTGGACCGCTGCCCCGCAGGTGATGGCGGCGAGCGGCGAGCGCCCCATCGGGCGGCCGCTGACCCTGGTGCTGCGCGGCTTCCTGGTCAATGCCAGCAACCCCAAGGCGGTGATCTTCATGCTCGCGGTACTGCCGCAGTTCGTCGACCCGCACCGTCCGATGGCAATCCAGTACGTGATCATGGGCGCGACCATGATCACCGTCGACCTGATCGTTATGGCCGGCTACACCGGATTGGCCGCCCGCGTGCTGCGTGCGCTGCGCTCGCAGCGCCAGCAGCGGGTGATGAATCGTACTTTCGCTACCCTCTTCGTGGGCGCCGCTGCGCTGCTCGCCACTGTGCGCCGAGCCCCGGCCTGAGGGCGTTTGAGGGGCGCTGGCGGAAGTGCGGGCGTGGCCGCACGAATACTTCGGGCGCAGTTCTGCGGGACATTGTCCTTGCATAGACGGAAACCTGAGGTGACAATTTAATCTCTTTCATTCTCATTTAACTTCCCGTATGCGCCCCTCCAAACTTTTCGTCTGGCTGTTGCCGCTGGTCGGCCTTTGCAGCCTTGGAGCTCACGCCGACACGGCTGTCGACCCGGCTCAAGCGCTTCACCTGCTCAGTTATCTCGCTGCTGACTACCCCGCCACCGTCGCCGATGGCAGGGTAATCAACGACAGCGAATACAAGGAGCAGCAGGAATTCGTCGGCAATCTCCATTCGCTGATCCTCACCCTGCCGGCGCGCCCTGAGCGCGCCGACCTGGAAAAGGACGCCGCGAGCCTCAAGCAGGCCATCGAGCAGCGTCAGCCGGGCAAGCAGGTTGCCCAGCAGGCTCGTCACCTGGAGGCGCGCGTCGCCGACATCTACCAGGTGGTACAGACCCCCGCGATCACCCCGGACCCGGCCCGCGGCGCCGAGGTGTACGCCCAGCAGTGCTCGATCTGCCACGGTGACGGCGGCAAGGGCGATGGCCCGGCCGGAATCGGCCTGGAGCCGCCGCCGGCCAACCTGACCGACCGCGCGCGCCTCGACCAGCTCAGCCTTTACGATCTGCGCAACGTCATCGGCCTGGGTGTTTCCGGCACCGACATGCCGGCCTTCGCCGACCAGCTCGACGAGCGCCAGCGCTGGGACCTCGCGTCCTACGTCGCCAGCCTCAGCGCCGGCCAGGCCAAGGTCGACCCGGCCCACGCCTACCCGCTGGCAACCCTGTCGACCCAGACGCCGGCGGATGTCGCCGAGCACGACGGCGAGGCAGCGGCCGAAAGCTTCCGCGCCCTGCGCGCGCACCCGCCGCTGGAACACCGCGGCCCGGCGCAACTGATCGACTACACCAGCGCGACCCTGGACAAGAGCTTCGCCGTGTACCGCTCCGGCGACCACGACCAGGCATACGACCTGTCCGTCGCCGCGTACCTGGAAGGCTTCGAGCTGGTGGAGTCGTCGCTGGACAACGTCGACGCCGACCTGCGCAAGGCCACCGAGAAGCAACTGATGGCGTACCGTCAGGCGCTGCGTGACGGCCTGCCGGAAGCCGAGGCGGCCCAGCAGCTGGAGCTGGCCAAGGCCAAGCTGGTGGATGCCGCCAAGGCCCTGAGCGGCGACTCGCTGAGCTTCTCCATCAGCTTCCTCTCGGCGCTGCTGATCCTCCTGCGCGAAGGCGTGGAAGCGATCCTGGTGCTGGCGGCGATCCTCGCCTTCCTGCGCAACACCGGGCAGGAGAAGGCCGTGCGCGGCGTGCACATCGGCTGGGGCCTGGCCTTCGTCGCCGGCTTCGCCACCTGGGCAGTCGCGGCTTATGTGATCGATATCGGCGGCGCCCAGCGCGAGCTGATGGAAGGCTTCACCTCGCTGTTCGCCTGCGTGATGGTGCTCTGGCTCGGCGTGTGGATGCATGACCGCCGCCATGCCGCGGCCTGGCAGGACTACATCCGCAGCAGCCTGGTGGGCGGCGGCGGACGCTTCGGCTTCGCCGTGCTGGCGTTCTTCTCGGTCTACCGCGAGCTGTTCGAGGTCATCCTGTTCTACGAGACCCTCTGGCTGCAGGCTGGTCCGGCCGGTCACAACGCGGTGATTGCCGGTGCAGGCACCGCCGTGGTGGTCCTGATCGCGATTGCCTTCGTGATCCTGCGCGGTTCGGCGAAGTTGCCGCTGAAGCTGTTCTTCACCGTCAACGCCGCGCTGCTCTGTGCCCTGTCGGTGGTCTTCGCCGGCCACGGTGTGGTCGCCCTGCAGGAAGCCGGCGTGATCGGTACCCGCCCGGTGCCGTTCTTCGACTTCGACTGGCTCGGCATCAAGGCCGACGCCTACTCGCTGTCGGCCCAGGCCGTGGCATTGCTGGCAGTGGTTGTGCTCTACGGACGCAGCTACTTCTCCGAGCGCCGCAAGGCGGCCGAGGTGGCCTCTTCCTGAGGCGATAGCTGAGCGATACACGACGGCCAGTGCGATACTGGCCGTCGTGCTTTCTGGAGAATGGTTTTCCGATGCGTATCTGGATCGATGCCGACGCCTGCCCGCGCGCGGCCAAGGACCTGGTGGCGAAGTTCGCCCTCAAGCGCAAGCTGGAGGTGGTGATGGTCGCCGGGCAGCCCGTGGCCAAGCCGCCGTTCGCCTGCGTCAGCCTGATCGTCGTGCCCAGCGGGATGGACGCAGCCGATGATTACCTGGTGGAGCAGGCTGAGCCGGGCGACCTGGTGATCTGCAGCGACGTGCCGCTGGCCGACCGGCTGGTGAAGAAGGGAGTCGATGCGCTGGACCCGCGAGGCCGTGAGTTCGACGAGAAGAACATGGGCGAACGCCTGGCCGTGCGCAACCTGTTCACCGACCTGCGCGAGCAGGGCCAGGTGGGAGGAGGGCAGGCGCCCTACGGCGACAAGGACCGCCAGGCCTTCGCCAACAGCCTGGACCGGCTGCTGACGCGGCTCATGCGCGAGGCGGAGAGCCGCAAGGCCTGAAACGAAAACGCCCGGCAATGCCGGGCGATTTTATTCCGATGGGCTATGTCGGCGTTGCGGCAGTTCGCGAGCAAGCTCGCTCCTACAGGTCGCAGCCGCTCTTTGTAGGAGCGAGCTTGCTCGCGAATGCCTCAGTCGAGGAGAGCTTCAGGCCAGCTCCAGCACCCGATCAACCGCCTTGTTGATGCCGCTGGCGGCTTCGGCGATGGATTGCGCGAGCATGTAGGCAGGAGTGGTGACCAGCTTGTGGTCCTTGTCCTCGACTATGTCTTCCACGGCACAGTCGATGTGCTTGGCGCCCATGCTGGTCAGCGCCTGGGCGGTGCCCTCGTCGGTACCGATGGTGCACTCCACGCCTTCACCGAAGATGCGCGCGGCCATGGCCGGGGCGATGCAAATCAGGCCGACCGGCTTCTTCGCGGCGGCGAAGGCCTTGGCCAGCGCCAGCACATCCGGCTGCACCTGGCACTGGTCGCCCTTGAAGGCGAAGTCGCTGAGGTTCTTCGCAGCGCCGAAGCCGCCGGGCACGATCAGGGCGTCGAAGTCCTCGGCCTTGGCCTCGCGGATATCCTTGACCTCGCCGCGGGCGATACGTGCGGACTCCACCAGCACGTTGCGCTTCTCGGCCATTTCCTCGCCGGTCAGGTGGTTCAGCACGTGGTGCTGCTCGATGTTCGGCGCGAAGCACTGCACCTGGGCGCCGCGCTGGGACAGGCGCAGCAGGGTGATCACGCTTTCATGGATTTCCGCGCCGTCGTAGACGCCACAACCGGAAAGGATAACGGCAACTTTCTTCATGGACTGCTCCTGTTCGAGGGGGCCGGGGCTGTCGCGATATGCCGCCCGGGCTGTCGCCGACGGCCGTGGCCGGCGGCGGGCAAGGGACTAGGATCCTTCCTCATAAGCATAACGATTCGGTCGCACCATGAACTACATCCTCTTCGCCGTGCCTTTCTTTTTCCTGCTGATTGCGATCGAGCTGCTCGCCGACCGCTGGCGCGGCCTGCGCACCTATCGCCTGAGCGATGCGCTGAACAGCCTCAGCGCGGGAGTCCTGTCGACCACCAGCGGCCTGCTGACCAAGGGACTGGCGCTGGTGACCTACAGCATCGCCTGGCAGCACCTCGCGCTGTTCGAGCTGTCGGCGAAAAGCCTGTGGGTCTGGGCGTTCGCCTTCGTCTTCTACGACTTCTGCTACTACTGGAACCACCGCCTCGGCCATGAGCGCAACGTCCTCTGGGCTGCCCATTCGGTGCACCACCAGAGCGAGGACTACAACCTCTCCACCGCGCTGCGGCAGACCAGCACCGGCTTCATCTTCGGCTGGATCTTCTACCTGCCCATGGCCATCGCCGGGGTGCCGCCGCTGGTGTTCCTCACCGTCGGTGCGCTGAACCTGCTCTACCAGTTCTGGGTTCACACCCGGCACATTCCCAAGCTGGGCTGGTTCGAATGGGTGTTCATCACCCCGTCCAACCACCGCGTGCACCACGCACAGAACCCTGTCTATATGGATCGCAACTACGGTGGCGTGTTCATTCTCTGGGACCGCCTGTTCGGCACCTTCCAGGAAGAACTGGACGAAGAGCCGGTGGTGTTCGGCGTGACGGTCCCCCTGGCCAGCTGGAACCCGCTGTGGGCCAATCTGCAGGTCTATGCACACCTGTGGAACGATGCGCGCCGTACCGGCAGCCTGTGGGACAAGCTGCGCATCTGGTTCATGCGTACCGGCTGGCGCCCCGCGGACGTCGCCCAGCGCTATCCCATGGCCAAGCCTGACCTGGCGGCCTTCCGCAAGTTCGAGGTGCCGCTGACGCGCGGCCGGCAGTGGTACGCCGGTCTGCAGTTCGCCACCTACGTGGTGGTCGGCACCTGGTTGCTGGGCGTCGGGGAGGGCTGGCAAGTGCTGCCGCTGGTGATTGGCTGGGGCTGGATGGCTTTCGGGCTCTACGCCATCGGCTGCTGGCTGGAGAACCGTGCCTGGGCGCTGCGCCTGGAACTGCTGCGATTGGCGCTGAACGTGCCGGCAGTGGCGGCGCTGGCGCTGTGGGGAGGGATCGAGTTGCCGCAGTGGGCGCCCTGGGCGCTGGCGGTCTACTCGCTGCTCAGCCTGATCGGTCTGCTCGGCCTGCGGCGCGCCGAGCGCCTGCCGCAGGCGGCCTGATCAGTCAGCGCGATTACTCGGACTTGCTGGCCTTGTAGCGACGGCGCAGCCAGAACAGCAGGCCGATCACCACAAGGCCGCCAAGGACCATGAGCTCGTACTTCTTGATGTTGCCCAGCACACCTTCGAGCACGCTGCCGAAGTAGAAGGCGGCGCTGCCCAGCACCGTGGCCCAGACGATGGCGCCAATGCCGTTGAGCAGCAGGTAGCGCGCCGGCGGGTAGCCGGACAGGCCGATGGCCACTGGCATCACGGTGCGCAGGCCGTAGACGAAGCGGAAGCTCAGCACCCACAGGTCGGGATGCTTGCGCACATGCTCCAGCGCCTTGTCACCCATCTTCTGCCAGCGCGGCTTGCGCGCGAGCAGCTTGCGACCGTGGCGGCGGCCGAGGAAATACCAGAGCTGGTCGCCCGCGTAACTGCCGAAGAACGCCACCGCGATGACGTACTCCAGCTGCATGTAGCCGCGGAATGCCAGGAAGCCGGCCAGGACCAGAATGGTCTCACCCTCGAAGAACGTGCCGAGAAACAGCGCGAAGTAGCCGAAATCCTGCAGGAATTGTTGGAGCATTATCGAGGCAACGCAGCGAAATGAACGCGAAGCCTAACCCGGTTGTCGCCCGCAGGGAAGGTATCCCGGTCCGCACAACTGACCTGGAACAAGTCTGTACCGGTGCAGAGCGGCGGCATGCCGCTGCGGCAGGATGCCGCGACCAAGGGTCACTGTTACCGGTTGTTACCAATCGGTCATAATTCAGGGCTATAACTGTCAGACTGTGCCTGCTGTATCAGGCCCTGGAGTACGCCGTGAGCTTCATTCCCGCCGATCGTGCCTTCCCCTTCACTCGACTGCGTCGTAACCGTCGTGACGAATTTTCCCGCCGCCTGGTGCGCGAAAACGTCCTGACCGCCAACGACCTGATCCTTCCGGTGTTCGTCCTCGACGGCAAGAATCAGCGTGAAGCGGTGCCCTCGATGCCGGGCGTGGAGCGCATGTCCATCGACCTGCTGCTCAAGGAAGCCGAAGAACTGGTGGAACTGGGCATCCCGGCGCTGGCGCTGTTCCCGGTGACTCCGCTGGAGAAGAAATCCCTCGACGGCGCCGAAGCCTTCAACCCCGATGGCATTGCCCAGCGCGCCACCCGCGCTCTGCGCGAGCGCTTCCCGGAGCTGGGCATCATCACCGACGTGGCGCTGGACCCGTTCACCAGCCACGGCCAGGACGGCATCCTCGACGAGGATGGTTATGTGCTGAACGATATTTCCGTCGATGTGCTGGTCAAGCAGGCACTTTCCCACGCCGAAGCCGGCGCCCAGGTCGTGGCTCCGTCGGACATGATGGACGGCCGCATCGGTGCCATCCGCGAGGCCCTGGAGTCCACCGGCCACATCAACACCCGCATCATGGCCTACTCGGCCAAGTACGCCAGCGCCTACTACGGCCCGTTCCGCGACGCCGTCGGTTCCGCCGCCAACCTGGGCAAGGGCAACAAGGCCACCTACCAGATGGACCCGGCCAACAGCGACGAAGCCCTGCACGAGATCTACGCTGACCTCGCCGAAGGCGCCGACATGGTCATGGTCAAGCCGGGCATGCCCTATCTCGACATCGTTCGCCGGGCCAAGGACGAATTCCGCGCCCCGACCTTTGTCTACCAGGTCAGCGGCGAGTACGCGATGCACATGGCCGCGATCAACAACGGCTGGCTCAGCGAGGCGGTGATCCTCGAATCGCTGCTGGCCTTCAAACGCGCGGGCGCAGATGGCATCCTGACCTACTTCGCCAAGCGCGCGGCACAACAATTGAAAATGAAAAGCGGGGGCTGACCCCGTCGATGAGACGAGCGATGAATACCGAAGGCATTAGCGAAACCGAAGTTATCGAAGCTGACACCACTGCTGAAGTCACCGAAGTCGTCGTAACGGAGGTGGTCGAGACGCCGCCGCCGCCCGTCGAACCGGCGGTGCCGGCGATCAACGTGGACGACAGTGCCCTCTACATTCATCGCGAACTCTCGCAGCTGCAGTTCAACATCCGCGTGCTGGAGCAGGCGCTGGATGAGTCGTACCCGCTGCTGGAACGCCTGAAGTTCCTGCTGATCTTCTCCAGCAACCTGGATGAATTCTTCGAGATCCGCGTTGCCGGCCTGAAGAAGCAGATCACCTTCGCCCGCGAGCAGGCCGGCGCCGATGGCCTGCTGCCGCACCAGGCGCTGGCTCGCATCAGCGAGCAGGTGCACGAGCAGGTTGCCCGCCAGTACAGCATCCTCAACGACATCCTGTTGCCGGAGCTGGCCAAGCACGACATCCGCTTCATCCGCCGCCGCTACTGGACGCCGAAGATCAAGGCCTGGGTCCGTCGCTTCTTCCGCGACGAGATCGCCCCCATCGTCACCCCGATCGGCCTCGACCCGACCCACCCGTTCCCGCTGCTGGTGAACAAGAGCCTGAACTTCATGGTCGAGCTCGAAGGCCTGGACGCCTTCGGTCGCGACTCCGGCCTGGCGATCATCCCGGCGCCGCGCTCGCTGCCGCGGATTATCCGCCTGCCGGAAGAAGTCGCAGGCCCAGGAGACAACTATGTCTTCCTGTCGTCGATGATCCACGCCCACGCCGACGACCTGTTCCACGGCATGAAGGTGAAGGGCTGCTACCAGTTCCGCCTGACCCGTAACGCCGACCTCTCGGTGGACGCCGAGGACGTCGAGGACCTGGCCCGCGCGCTGCGCGGCGAGCTGTTCTCGCGCCGCTACGGCGACGCCGTGCGCCTGGAGGTGGTGGATACCTGCCCGGTGCCACTGTCCAATTACCTGCTCAAGCAGTTCGGCCTGTCCGAGACCGAGCTGTACCGCGTCAGCGGGCCGGTCAACCTGACGCGCCTGTTCAGCGTCACCGGCCTGGCCAGTCACCCGGAATTGCAGTCGCCGCCGTTCACCCCGACGATCCCCAAGCTGCTGCAGAAGAAGGAAAACCTGTTCAACGTGCTGGGCAAGCTCGACGTGCTGCTGATGCACCCGTTCGAGTCCTTCACTCCGGTGATTGACCTGCTGCGCCAGGCCGCCAAGGACCCCAGCGTGCTGGCGATCAAGCAGACGCTGTACCGTTCCGGCGCCAACTCCGAGATCGTCGACGCGCTGGTGGAAGCTGCGCGCAACGGCAAGGAAGTGACCGTGGTGATCGAGTTGCGGGCGCGCTTCGACGAGGAATCCAACCTGCAGCTGGCCAGCCGCCTGCAGCAGGCCGGCGCGGTGGTGATCTACGGCGTGGTCGGCTTCAAGACCCACGCCAAGATGATGCTCATCCTGCGTCGCGAGGACGGCGAGCTGCGCCGCTACGCGCACCTGGGTACCGGCAACTACCACGCCGGCAACGCCCGCTTGTACACCGACTACAGCCTGCTGACCGCCGATGTGGCGCTCTGCGAGGACCTGCACAAGCTGTTCAACCAGCTGATCGGCATGGGCAAGACGCTGCGCATGAAGAAGCTCCTGCACGCGCCCTTCACCCTGAAGAAGAACCTGCTGGAGATGATCAACCGCGAGGCTGCCCAGGCCGCCGAGGGCAAGCCGGCGCACATCATGGCCAAGGTCAACTCGCTGACCGACGCCAAGGTCATTCGCGCGTTGTACAAGGCCAGCCAGGCCGGCGTGAAGATCGACCTGGTGGTGCGCGGCATGTGCTGCCTGCGTCCGGGCGTGCCGGGGGTGTCGCACAACATCCAGGTGCGCTCGATCATTGGCCGCTTCCTCGAGCACAGCCGGATCTACTACTTCCTCAACGGTGGCGAGGAGAAGCTCTATCTCTCCAGTGCCGACTGGATGGAGCGCAACCTCGACATGCGCGTGGAGACCTGCTTCCCGGTGGAAGGCAAGAAACTCGTGCTGCGGGTGAAGAAGGAGCTGGAATCCTACCTGACCGACAACACTCAGGCCTGGGTGCTGCAGTCCGACGGCAGCTACGTGCGCCAGAGCCCCAGCGGCAACCAGAACGCCCGCAACGCCCAGGCGACCCTGCTGGAACGCCTGTGCACGCCGGTGATCAGCGTTCGCTGATCAGGCTGGTGATATCGAAAGCCCTGCCTCGGCAGGGCTTTTTTATGCGCGTCCGGACATTGTGGTGCCGGCAATGGGCGATCGCGGACGGAGTCCGCTCCTACGCGGCGTGCAGGCACCTGCCCGGGCTGGAAGTGAAAAGGCCCCGGCGTTTGCGCGCCGGGGCCTTCGTATTGCTCCGTGCGATCAGCTCACGCTGAGCGAGTAACCCACGCGCTTGAGCCATTCGGCTTCCTGCTCGAAGTCCGCCTGGGTCAGCGGGTTGGCCGCCAGCCAGCCGTCGGGGAAGCGCACGTCCAGCGATTTGCCCGAAGCCTTCAGGGCCACAGCCGGCATTTCCTGGGTGCCACGGATGTGGTGGAAGAGGATGGCGAAGCGCAATACGACGCACAAGCGGATCAGCTTGTCGCCCTCATCGCCCAGTTCGTTGAACTTGTCCACCGGGATGTTGCGGCGGTGACCGCGCACCAGCAGCGCCAGGGTCAGTTGGTCCAGGCGCGAGAAACCGGCCAGGTCCGAGTGCTCCAGCAGGTAGGCGCCGTGCTTGTGGTAGTGATAGTGGGCGATGTCCAGGCCCAGCTCGTGCACCCGAGCGGCCCACATCAGCAGTTCACGGTGGCCTTCGTCGGTCAGGCCCCAGGCCTTGGCGACCTGGTCCAGGGATTCCAGCGCCTTGGCCTCGACGCGCGCGGCCTGTTCCGGGTCGACGTGGTAGCGCTCCATCAGCGCGCCGATGGTGCGTTCGCGCACGTCCTCATGGTGGTGGCGGCCCAACAGGTCGTAGAGCACGCCTTCGCGCAGGGCGCCTTCGGAATGGGTCATGCGGGTCAGCTCGAGGGCGTCGAACAGCGCCTCGAGGATCGCCATGCCGGCCGGGAAGATCGGCCGGCGGTCGGGCTTGATGCCGTCGATGTCGAGCTTCTCGACCTCGCCCAGCTTGAACATCTTGCGCTTGAGCCAGGCCAGGCCTTCGGGGTTGATCTCGCCGTTGCCGTGACCGCCGGCCTGGATCGCCAGGCAGATGGCGCGGATGGTGCCGGAGGCGCCGACCGCCTCGTCCCAGCCCAGGCGGCGCAGGCTGTTTTCGATACTCATCAGCTCCAGGCGGGCCGAGGTGTAGGCCTGGGCGTAGCGCGCCGGGGTGATCTTGCCGTCCTTGAAGTAGCGCTGGGTGAAGCTCACGCAGCCCATCTGCAGGCTCTCGCGCAGTTGCGATTCGAACTGCTGGCCGATGATGAACTCGGTGCTGCCGCCGCCGATGTCGACCACTAGGCGCTTGCCGGGGTTGTCCGGCAGGGTGTGGGAAACGCCCAGGTAGATCAGGCGCGCCTCTTCACGGCCGGAGATGACCTCCACCGGATGACCGAGGATCTGGTCGGCGACGCGGATGAATTCGGCGCGGTTGCGCGCTTCGCGCAGGGCGTTGGTGCCCACGACACGCACCGAACCGGGCGGCATGCCGTTGATGAACTGGGCGAACTGCTTCAGGCAGTCGTAGCCGCGCTGCATCGCTTCTGCGGTGAGCATGCGGTCTTCGCCGATGCCCGCGGCCAGCTGGACCTTTTCCCCCAGGCGTTCGAGGATGCGGATCTCACCGTGATCGGCCTTCGCCAAAACCATGTGGAAGCTGTTCGAGCCAAGGTCAATGGCCGCGATCATCGGGAAGGTCTTGGCAGGGGTATGGGGCATAGGGGCAGGTCCGGGAAAATACGGGAGACATCCTGCCATTTTAGGCAGGTAGTGCCAATGAAGGGGTTGTCACCGATCAGAAGTCGCCGCGGCAGCGATAGATACACTCAATCGGCTGCGCCTTTCGGTGTGGGCCGAGGCGGGATATGATGGCGGACACTTTTTCGCATCCGATTGACGGAGAGAATACATGAGCGAACATATCGTCAATGTTACCGATGCCAGCTTCGAGCAGGACGTACTGAAGTCCGACGGTCCCGTGCTGGTCGACTACTGGGCCGAATGGTGCGGTCCGTGCAAGATGATCGCCCCGGTACTCGACGAGATCGCCAAGGACTATCAGGGCAAGCTGAAAGTCTGCAAGCTGAACATCGACGAGAATCAGGACACCCCGCCGAAGTATGGCGTGCGTGGCATTCCGACCCTGATGCTGTTCAAGGGCGGTAACGTCGAAGCCACCAAGGTCGGCGCACTGTCCAAGTCGCAGCTGGCTGCCTTCCTCGACAGCAACATCTGAGTCGACGAAGTCCGAAAAGCCCCGCAGATTCGCGGGGCTTTTTTCTTTCTGCCCCTAGACGCTCCGAAACTCGGGTGTTAAATTCGGGCCACAACGAGTTTTTCGTTGTCCCCTGCAAGCCGTCGCCGACGCACTTCCCATTCGAATTCAAAGCGATCCTGTCCGTCATCTACGGCGCGGCTCTTCAAGCATCACGCTTGTTCCCTTTTCCCCTTTCAGCGTATTTACGTCCCTTCTATGAATCTGACCGAACTCAAGCAAAAGCCGATTGCCGAATTGCTGGAAATGTCCGATGCCATGGGCCTGGAAAACATGGCCCGTTCGCGCAAGCAGGACATCATCTTCGCGCTGCTGAAGAAGCACGCGAAAAGCGGCGAGGAAATCTCCGGTGACGGCGTGCTGGAGATTCTCCAGGATGGCTTCGGCTTCCTGCGCTCCGCCGATTCCTCGTACCTGGCCGGCCCGGACGACATCTATGTCTCGCCCAGCCAGATCCGTCGCTTCAACCTGCGCACGGGCGATACCATCATCGGCAAGATTCGTCCGCCGAAGGAAGGCGAGCGTTACTTCGCCCTGCTGAAAGTCGACTCGATCAACTTCGATCGTCCGGAGAACGCGAAGAACAAGATTCTCTTCGAGAACCTGACGCCGCTGTTCCCGACCAAGCGCCTGACCATGGAAGCCGGCAACGGCTCCACCGAGGACCTCACCGGCCGTGTGATCGACCTCTGCTCGCCGATCGGCAAGGGCCAGCGCGGCCTGATCGTCGCCCCGCCGAAAGCGGGCAAGACGATCATGCTGCAGAACATCGCCTCGAACATCACCCGCAACAACCCCGAGTGCCACCTGATCGTCCTGCTGATCGACGAGCGCCCGGAAGAAGTGACCGAGATGCAGCGCACCGTGCGCGGCGAAGTGGTCGCTTCCACCTTCGACGAGCCGCCGACCCGCCACGTGCAGGTTGCCGAGATGGTGATCGAGAAGGCCAAGCGCCTGGTCGAGCACAAGAAGGACGTAATCATCCTGCTCGACTCCATTACTCGCCTGGCCCGTGCCTACAACACCGTGATCCCCAGCTCCGGCAAGGTGCTCACCGGTGGTGTCGACGCCCACGCCCTGGAAAAGCCCAAGCGCTTCTTCGGCGCCGCGCGCAACATCGAGGAAGGCGGTTCGCTGACCATCCTCGCCACCGCGCTGATCGAAACCGGCTCGAAGATGGACGAAGTGATCTACGAGGAATTCAAGGGCACCGGTAACTCGGAGCTGATCCTCGACCGTCGCATCTCGGAAAAACGCGTGTTCCCGGCGATCAACATCAACCGTTCGGGCACCCGTCGCGAAGAGCTGCTCACCGGTGAGGAAGAGCTGCAGCGCATGTGGATCCTGCGCAAGATCCTCCACCCGATGGACGAGATCGCCGCGGTCGAGTTCCTGCTGGACAAGCTGCGCCAGACCAAGACCAACGACGAGTTCTTCGATTCGATGAAGCGCAGCAAGTAAGCGCCGTTGTTGTTCTGATGCAAGCCACAAGGCCGGGGAAACCCGGCCTTCGTGTTTCTGCCGGGCGCTGATAGGCGGTAGACTGTCGCATCATCCTGCCGCCATCGAGACCCTCATGCAGTATCGCGACCTGCGCGAGTTCATCGCTGCCCTGGAGCAGCGCGGACAGCTCAAGCGCATCCAGGCGCCGGTATCCCCGGTGCTGGAAATGACCGAGGTGTGCGACCGCACCCTGCGCGCCAAGGGCCCGGCCCTGCTGTTCGAAAAGCCCACCGGCTTCGACATGCCTGTGCTCGGCAACCTGTTCGGTACGCCCGAGCGCGTGGCCCTGGGCATGGGCGCCGAGGACGTCTCCGAGCTGCGCGAGATTGGCAAGCTGCTGGCCTTCCTCAAGGAGCCTGAGCCGCCCAAGGGGCTGAAGGACGCCTGGTCCAAGCTGCCGATCTTCAAGAAGGTCATCAACATGGCGCCCAAGGTCCTCAAGGACGCGCCGTGCCAGGAAGTGATCGAGGAGGGCGATGATGTCGACCTGTCGAAACTGCCGGTGCAGACCTGCTGGCCCGGCGACGTCGCGCCGCTGATCACCTGGGGCCTGACCGTCACCCGCGGGCCGAACAAGGAACGGCAGAACCTGGGCATCTATCGCCAGCAGGTGATCGGCCGCAACAAGGTCATCATGCGCTGGCTGAGCCACCGTGGCGGCGCGCTGGACTTCCGCGAGTGGTGCCAGAAGCATCCCGGCCAGCCCTATCCGGTGGCCGTGGCCCTCGGCGCGGACCCGGCGACCATCCTCGGCGCTGTCACTCCGGTGCCGGATAACCTCTCCGAATACGCCTTCGCCGGCCTGCTGCGCGGCCACAAGACCGAACTGGTCAAGTGCATCGGCAGCGACCTGCAGGTACCGGCCAGCGCCGAAATCGTCCTCGAAGGGGTGATCCACCCCGGCGAGATGGCCGATGAAGGCCCCTATGGCGACCACACCGGCTACTACAACGAGGTGGACCGCTTCCCGGTGTTCACCGTCGAGCGCATCACTCGCCGGCAGAAGCCGATCTACCACAGCACCTACACCGGTCGCCCGCCGGATGAGCCGGCGATCCTCGGTGTGGCGCTGAACGAAGTCTTCGTGCCGATCCTGCAGAAGCAGTTCCCGGAGATCACCGACTTCTACCTGCCGCCCGAAGGCTGCTCCTACCGCATGGCGGTGGTGACCATGAAGAAGCAGTACCCCGGCCACGCCAAGCGCGTGATGCTCGGTGTCTGGTCGTTCCTGCGACAGTTCATGTACACCAAGTTCGTTATCGTCACCGACGACGACATCAACGCCCGCGACTGGAACGACGTGATCTGGGCCATTACCACGCGCATGGACCCCAAGCGCGACACGGTGATGATCGACAACACGCCGATCGACTACCTGGACTTCGCCTCGCCGATTTCCGGCCTGGGCTCGAAGATGGGCCTGGACGCCACCCACAAGTGGCCGGGCGAGACCAGCCGCGAGTGGGGCCGGGTGATCGAGAAGGACCCGGCGGTAACCCGTCGGGTCGATGAAATCTGGGCGAGCCTGGGCATCGATTGATGTGGCCGCCCGCCTGTAGGACCGAGGGGGACGCCTAGTCCTTGCTCGTGAACCCAACTCCGCTGCTGGGGGTGTTCGCGAGCAAGCTCGCTCCTACAACTAAAAGAACGAGAACGACGCTTGAAAGTGACCTTGCAACCCTCCGGCGCCCAGCTCGAGCTGACGCCCGGGGAACGTATCCTCGACGGTGCGCGGCGCCTGGGCTATGAGTGCCCGCAGAGCTGCCGCAACGGCAACTGCCACATCTGTGCGGCGCTGCTGGTGGAAGGCCGCGTGCGCCAGGATGGCGAGGTGCGTGACCATGGCGAACTCTTCACCTGCCTGGCCGAGCCGCTGGAAGACTGCGTGCTGCACTGGGACGGCGTGCTGGCCCCCGGCGAGTTGCCGGTGCGTGCGCTGTCCTGCCAACTGACGCTCTGCGAGCCGGTGGGCGGCGACGTCTGGCGGGTGCGTCTGCGCGCGCCGGCCGGCAAGCCGCCGCGCTACCACGCCGGGCAGTACCTGCTGATCGAGCGCGAGGGCAGCGACCCGGCGGCTTTCTCCCTGGCTTCCGCGCCGCAGGAAGGCCGTGACCTGGAGCTGCACATCCTGGCCCGCGAGAGCAGCGCCATCGACCTGCTGGCGCAACTCCAGCGCGACCGTTTCGCCCGCGTGCAGATGCCCTTCGGCGACGCGCACCTCGCCGACCTGCCGGACGGCCCGCTGGTGCTGATCGCCGCCGGCACCGGCATGGCGCAGATGCACAGCCTGATCGAATTCTGCCGCGCCGCCGGCTTCGCCCACCCGGTCCATCTGTACTGGGGCGTGCGCCGCCCGGAAGACTTCTACGAGCTGCCGCACTGGGATGAGTGGCAGGGCGTGCCCAACCTGCAGCTGCACAAGATCGTCAGCGACCTTTGCGGCTGGCAGGGGCGTTGCGGCCTGCTGCATGAGGCGGTGTGCGAGGACTTTGCCGAACTGTCCGGCCTGCGCGTCTACGCCAGCGGCTCGCCGGCGATGGTCTATGGCACGCTGGATGCGCTGGTGGCGGCGGGCATGGACCCGCATCAAATGCGCGCGGATGTCTTCGCCTACGCCCCACGAGGCTGATTCAGCTCAGGGGCGGAGGCTTTCTGTAGGAGCGAGCTTGCTCGCGAACGATGTGTCCGGCGGCGTCGGTGTTGGGCGTGTTCGCGAGCAAGCTCGCTCCTACATGTTCAGCTGCGCGACGAGCTTCATACGGGGATGCCGGTGGAGAATTCCTCCTGCAGCGCCGCGCGAATCCAGTCCTCGAACCAGGCCACGTCGGCGCTTACCGCACCGGTAGGCAGCAGCAGCTGATAGCTCTCCAACGGCACTTCCTCGGGCAGCGGCCGCACCAGCGTGCCAGCGGCCAACTGGTGCTTCACCAGCACCAGGTTGGCCAGGGCGATACCGTGGCCGGCCTCGGCCATGGACAGCGCGTGGTCGTTGCTGACGTAGAGCACGTCGGAGTTCACCCGCAGGTCGAGGCCGATGGTGGATAGCCAGAGGTTCCACCACTCGCCGTCGTCCACGTGGATCAGCTTGTGCTGCGCCAGTTCGTGCACGCTGGTCAGCGGGCCGTGTTCCTCGAGATAGGCGGGTGAACACACCGGGAACACCGCCGGCCGCACGAGGGTGCTGTGGCACTGCGGATAGACGCCGGGAAGCCCGTAGACAATCCCCAGATCGGCGCTTTTACCGTCCACTTCGCTGAAAGTCGGGTTGGGTTCCACTGCCACCTTCAGGCCGGGCCGCTGCTGGCGCAGGGTTTCCAGGCGCGGCATCAGCCAGCGCTTGGCGAAGGCCGGCACCACGAGGATCTTCAGCCAGCGCGCGGTGCCGCCGGGGGCCAGTTCATGGCCGGCATCGGCGATCTGCTGCAGGGCTGTGGATATCTTCGCGTAGTAGCGTTGCCCGGCGGGCGTCAGGCTGACTCCGCGCGGGGTGCGCTCGAACAACTGCACGCCCAGCCAATCTTCCAGCAGCTTCACGTGACGGCCGATGGCCGGCTGCGTCACATGCAGGTCTTTCGAGGCGGCGACGTAGCTGCCCAGGCGTGCGGCGGCCTCGAAGGCGCGGACGGCATTGAGCGGCGGGAGACGCTGGATGGACATGGCTGACCTCGAAGGCGGGCTGAGCTGTTAAATTTCAGCTGTTAAATTATTTAATATCGAATGTAAGAAAATTGAGCTTTTCGCTCAACCACCTTTCTTCGAATATCCGCTCCAGCAGCATCACCACAATATCGAGCCGAACCCACGGCCAGCGCTGCATCCAGCGTTTACTCCAGCCCTGCCAGAACAACTACAAGATCCCCCGAACGCCAGCGTGCGGCGGACGGGAAGGATGCGGAGGTTTCACCATGAATGCCCTGCACAGCCTGCAGACGGCGGCGGTCTCGATCCGCTCCGTGCGCAAGGTCTACGGCGACCCGGCCAGCGGTCCCGTCGCGCTCAAATGCGTCGACCTGGACATCCGCGACAACGAATTCTTCACCCTGCTCGGCCCTTCGGGCTGCGGCAAGACCACCCTGCTGCGGATGATCGCCGGCTTCGAATTCCCCACCGCCGGGGAAATCCAGCTGTACGGCGAGAACATCGCCGACCGGCCACCGTTCGAGCGCCCGGTCAACACGGTCTTCCAGCACTACGCACTGTTCCCGCACATGACCATCGCCGAGAACCTCGCCTTCGGCCTGGAATCCCACCCGATGGGCCAGCGCATGAGCAAGGTGCAGGTCGCCGAGCGCGTCCGCGAGATGCTCGCCCTGGTGCAGATGGAACGCTTCGCCCAGCGCAAGCCGACCCAGCTCTCCGGCGGCCAGCAGCAGCGCGTCGCCCTGGCCCGTGCCCTGGCGCCACATCCGAAGGTGCTGCTGCTCGATGAGCCGCTTTCCGCGCTCGACCTCAAGCTGCGCCAGGCCATGCGTGAAGAGCTCAAGGCGATCCAGGCCAAGACCGGCATCACCTTCATCTTCGTCACCCACGACCAGGAAGAAGCGCTGACCATGTCCGACCGCATCGCCGTGCTCTCCGAGGGCGAGGTGCAGCAGGTGGGTCGCCCGGACGACATCTACGAGCATCCGCGCAACCGCTTCGTCGCCGACTTCATCGGCGAGACCAACTTCCTCCCGGCCCGCGTCGAGAACTTCGACGGCGACCGCGCGTACTACCGCATCGGCGGCGAGCAGTTGATCGAGGCCGGCTCCCGCGAGGGCCTGAAGGTCGGCGCCGAAGTCACCCTGTCGATCCGCCCCGAGCGCCTGCAACTGGTGGCCGAGGACGCGTCGTCCGCCGCGCCCTGCACCGTCGTCCAGCAGATCTACCTGGGCACCGACCTGCAGTACCAGGTGGCACTCGCCGACGGCAGCAAGCTGACTGTCCGCGCGCCCAACAGTGCCGGCCAGCGTCAGCGCCTGGTAGCCGGGCAACGCGCCGGGCTGCTGTTCGAGAAAGGCAGCGCCAGCGTCCTGGTGGACTGAGCGGAGGTGAGCATGAACCCGTTATCCACAACCTCCGGCAATGCGCTGGAGCGGCGCCAGGCGCTGCGCAGCTTCCTTGGCGTATCGCCCGCGCTGGTGTCCATCGGCCTGTTCCTGATTGTGCCGATCTTCATCGTCGTCGGTTACTCGCTGATGCAGGCCAACCCTTACGGTGGCGTGAACCCGCACTTCAGTATCGACGCCTACGTCTCGCTGCTGTTCGAGCGCCAGCTCGACGACAGCCTGGCCTTCGCCGACTCCTACGTGATGATCGCGCTGCGCTCCATCGGCATCGCCGCGGCGACTACCGTGATCACCCTGCTGCTGGGCTTCCCGGTGGCGGTGTGGCTGGCCATGCAGCCGGCGCACCGTCGCGGCCTGCTGATCTTCCTGATCACCGTGCCGTTCTGGGCCAACCTGCTGATCCGCACCTACGCCTGGATCCTGCTGTTGCGCGGCACCGGTGTGGTCAACGGCACGCTGATGAGCTTAGGGCTGATCCACCAGCCGCTGAACCTGCTCTACACCGACGGCGCCGTGCTGCTGGGCCTGGTCTACACCTACGCGCCCTTCGTTGTGCTGCCGATCTACGCGACCCTCGAGAAGATGGACATGCGCCTGCTCGAAGCGGCCCAGGACCTTTACGCCGGGCGTATCCGCACCCTGCGCAAGGTGGTCCTGCCGATCGCCCGGCCGGGGATTCTCGCCGGCGCCATCCTCACCTTCGTGCCCTGCCTGGGCGCGATGATCGCCCCCGAGCTGCTCGGCGGCGGCACCAAGATGATGCTCGGCAACCTGATCTTCCGGCAGTTCAGCGACTCGCGGAACTGGCCCTTCGGCGCGGCGCTGTCGCTGGTGCTGATGGGAGCCGTGATGCTGGTGCTGATGTTCTACGCGATGCGCGCCGAGCGCCTGCGCATCGCCCGGGGAGGTGAATGATGCTCTCGCTGCTGACCAAGCGCCGTCTGGGCGTGCAGGATTTCCGTGGCTTCGGCGTCCTGAGTTTCCTGTTCTACCTGTACCTCTACGCGCCCATCGTGGTGCTGGTGGTGCTGTCGTTCAACGCCAACCAGTCCGCCACCGTGTGGACCGGCTTCAGCCTCGACTGGTACCGCAGCGCCTTCGCCAACCAGGCGCTGCGCCAGGCCGCCGGCAACAGCCTGCTGATCGCCGTGTGCGCCAGCGTGATCGCCACGGCGATCGCCACCCTGGCCGCTCTGGGCACCTCGCGCGGGGCCAAGTTCAAGGGCCTGCGCCTGTCCATGGGAACGATCATGCTGCCGCTGGTGCTGCCCGAGATCGTGGTCGGCGTCGCCACCCTGGCGCTGTTCTCCACCCTCGGCCTGTCGCTGGGCTACGGCAACCTGATCATCGCCCACACGGTGTTCTGCATCCCGTTCGCCTACCTGCCGATCCGCGCGCGGCTGAACGACATGGACCTGTCCCTGGAGCAGGCCGCCGCCGACCTCTACGCCGGGCCCTGGCGGACCTTCCGCAAGGTCACCCTGCCGCTGCTGATGCCGGGGATCTTCTCCGGGGTGATGCTCGCCTTCATCGTCTCGCTGGATAACTTCGTGATCTCGATGATGGTCTCCCAGGCCGGTACCACCACCTTGCCAATCTTCATCTTCGGCCTGTTGCGCATGGGCGTGACGCCCGATGTGAACGCGGTGTCGACCCTGATCCTTGGCGTTTCCGTGCTGTTCGTAACCCTGTCCTACCTGCTCGGCAAGAAGAAGGCCTGAGCCCACATACCGGAGTAGAAGATGAGCAAACTGATCGCTGCTGTAGGGGCCTCGCTGACGCTGGGCCTGGCCATGGCCAACGCACAGGCCGCCGAGCAACTCAACGTGGTGAGCTGGAGTGGCTATTTCACCCCGCAGATCCTGGAGAAGTTCGAGAAGGAAAGCGGCATCAAGGTCACCGTGGATTCCTATGACTCCAACGAGACCCTGCTGGCCAAGCTCAAGCAGGGTGGCACCGGTTACGACGTGGCGATTCCCTCGCACCAGTTCGTGCCGATCCTGATCCAGGAAAAATTGCTGGAGCGCTTCGACCCGGCCGGCCAGCCGTACTACGCCAACGTCGAGGACAACCTGAAGAAACCCGCCTGGGACCCGGAAGGCGCCTACGCCGTGCCCTTCATCTGGGGCACCACCAGCGTGGTGCTGGACAGCGCGAAATACAGCGGCCCGGCCGACAGCTACTCGGTGCTGTTCACCCCGCCGAAGGAGCTGCAGGGCAAGATCAACATGTTCGACTCGGCCAGCGAAGTGATCGACACCGCCAGCCTCTACCTGGGCATCCCGCTGTGCAGCGAGGACCCCAAGCAGATGCAACAGGTGCTGACCCTGCTGAAGACCCAGAAGCCCTTCGTGAAGACCTACAGCTCCAAGGCCGGCTCGATCCGCGAGAACCTGGCCTCGGGCGAAGTCGACATGTCGATGTTCTGGGGCGGCTCGTCGATGCGTGCGCGTGAGATGAAATCCAGCCTGAAGTACCTCTACCCGAAAGAGGGCGTGATGGCCTGGGTGGACAACCTGGTGATCCCGGCCGGCGCCAAGCACCCGGAGAACGCGAAGAAGTTCATCGCCTTCCTCAGCCAGCCGGAAAACTCGGCGATGACCCAGAACTTCCTCAAGCACCAGAGCCCGATCAAGGGCGTGGAACCCTTCCTCGATGCCAGCCTCAAGGATGCGCCGGAACTGCACATCCCCGAGGGCACCAAGGTGGTGTTCAGCAAGACCTGCGGCGAAGGCGCGATCCGCCTGGCCGACCGTATCTGGACCAACCTGATGCGCTGATCTCGCCAGACGGGAATACGGCACAGCGATGCACGCGTGCGCCAGCTCGGCGCAGCGGCATCGCTCGGCCTGAAGAACGCAACAAGCCTCGCCTGCCAGCGGGGTTGCTGAACCCGACATAGGCTTCCCATCTGCCGGAAGCTCCCGATGAAAGAAGGCCGCGCTCCATGAGCCAGTACAAGCACAACAACGAACTCGTCCAGCTCCAGGCCCATGAACTGGCCCAGCACATCCGCCTGCGCCAGGTGTCCTGCCGCGAAGTCATGCAGGCGCACCTGGCGCAGATCGAGCGCTACAACCCGGCGGTCAACGCCATCATCAGCCTGCAGCCCGAAGAGCAGCTGCTCGCCGAGGCCGACCTGCGCGACGCCGAGCTGGCGCGCGGCGAATACCGCGGCTGGATGCATGGCCTGCCTCATGCGGTGAAGGACCTGTCGCTGACCCAGGGCATCCGCACCACCCTCGGCTCGCCGCTGTTCCGCGACTATGTGCCCGAACGCGACGGCATCATGGTCGAGCGCATCCGCGCGGCCGGCGCCGTGCTGATCGGCAAGACCAACACCCCGGAATTCGGTCTCGGCTCGCACAGTTACAACCCGATCTTCGGTGCTACCGGCTGCGCCTACGCGCCCGAACGCACCGCCGGCGGCAGCAGCGGTGGCGCGGCGGCGGCCCTGGCGCTGCAGATGGTCCCGGTGGCCGACGGCAGCGACATGATGGGCTCGCTGCGCAACCCCGCGGCCTTCAATAACATCGTCGGCTTCCGTCCGTCCCAGGGCCGCGTGCCCTTCGACGACAGCGCCGACCTGTTCATCGACCAGCTCGGCTACGAAGGTCCGATGGGCCGCAGCGTGCAGGATGTGGCGCTGCTGCTGTCGGTGCAGGCCGGCGGCGATGCCCGCGCGCCGCTGTCCATTGCCGAGAGTGGCGAGCAGTTCGCCGGCAGGCTGGAGCGCGACTTCAAGGGCGCGCGCCTGGGCTGGCTGGGCGACCTGGGCGGCCACCTGCCGATGGAAAAGGGCGTGCTGGAGCTATGCCGCAAATCCTTCGCCGACTTCGAAGCCATTGGCTGCCACATCGAAGACACCGCCATGGGCTTCTCCGCCGAGCGTCTCTGGGACACCTGGCGCACCCTGCGTCACTGGATGGTCGCCGGCTCCCTCGGCGCGGCCTATACCGATCCGGCCAAGCGCGAACTGCTCAAGCCCGAGGCGATCTGGGAAGTGGAGAACGGCCTGAAGCTGTCCGCCATGGACGTGTTCCGTGCCTCTGCCGCGCGCAGCGACTGGTACCGCGCCATCAGCCAGCTGTTCGAGCGCTACGACTACCTGCTGCTGCCCAGCGCGCAACTGTTCCCGTTCGACAAGAGCTGGGACTGGCCGAAGGAAGTCGCCGGCAAGGCCATGGATACCTACCACCGCTGGATGGAAGTGGTGATCCCGGCCACCCTGTCCGGATGCCCGGTGGCCAACGTGCCGGTGGGCTTCAATGAACAGGGCCTGCCCATGGGCATCCAGATCATCGGCAAGCACCAGGCCGACATGGCCGTGCTGCAACTGGCCCACGCCTACGAGCAGGCTTCGCGCTGGTACCAGCGCTGCCCGCCGCCCATGCTGAAGGGCGACTGATCACTTATTCACAAGCGAGGGGGACGCATGAACATCAGCTTCTTCCAGGAACTGCTGCAGAGCATCAGCGAGCGCGGCCGGCAATTGCTGGAGTCGCGCGAACCGGCGCCGGGCAATGCCCAGGCGCTGGCGCAGGCCTGTCGCAAACTGATTTCCGGCCACGGTGAGGCTTCCGGCGTGGCGCTGGCGCGGCAGGTGCTGTGCGCCTACCGCGACTGCCCGGAGGAGCAGCAGAAGGCTTTCTTCGACACGCTGCTCAAGGACTTCGCGCCGCCCCATGACGCGCTGGCCGAAGCCTGCCAGCGCTATCTCGACGATCCTTCGTCGGCCAACACCACGAAGCTGTTCGAGGCCAGCGAACCGCCGCGCCAGGAACTGTTCCGCCGCCTCAATCAGGCGCCGGGCGGTACCGCTGAGCTGATCGCCATGCGCCGCCGGCTGCTGGGGGAACTCAAGGGCAAGCCCGAGCTGGCGGCCGTGGATCACGACCTGCAGCACCTGCTGGCGTCCTGGTTCAACCGTGGCTTCCTGGTGCTGCGGCGCATCGACTGGTCGACCCCGGCGTCGATCCTGGAAAAGATCATCAAGTACGAGGCCGTCCACGCCATCAAGGACTGGGACGACCTGCGCAGCCGCCTGCAACCGGCCGACCGCCGCTGCTTCGCCTTCTTCCACCCGGCGCTGGCGGAAGAACCGCTGATCTTCGTCGAGGTGGCGCTGACCCGTGCGATGCCCGGTGCGATCGCCGATATTCTGGAGCCTGGTTCGCCCGCGCAGCCGCTGGAAGAACCCGACACCGCCGTCTTCTACTCCATCAGCAACTGCCAGGACGGCCTGCGCGGCATTTCCTTCGGCAACTTCCTGATCAAGCAGGTGGTGGAAGAGCTGGCGCGGGAGATTCCCGGCCTGCGCCAGTACGTCACCCTGTCGCCGGTACCCGGCTTCCGTCGCTGGCTCGACGGCCTGGGCGACGACCCGCAACTGGGCGCGGCCGCCGCCGACCTGCTCAAGGCACTCAAGCCCGACGCGCCGCCACCGCCGCGCACCGAGCAGCCGCTGCTGGCGCTGGCCGCCGAATATTTCCTGCACGCCAAGAATGGCGCCGGCCTGCCGCTCGACCCGGTGGCACGCTTCCACCTTGGCAACGGCGCTCGCCTGGAGCGCCTGAACTGGCGCGGGGACCTTTCCGCCAGCGGCCTGCGCCAGGCCGCCGGGCTGATGGTCAATTACCGCTACGAACTGCGCCAGATCGAAAAGAACCACGAAGCCTACGCCAACCAGGGCGCGGTCGCGGCCTCACTCGAGGTGCGCAAGCTCGCGACGCTGTCGGCGAAAACAAAACGCTAGGACCTCACCATGAACCAGAGCCTTTTCGCCGAAGTCGGCAAGCACCTGCCCAGCGACCTGTCCAAACCCTTCATCCGCACGCCATTGGGTGGCGGCTACAGCTATGCTGACATGCTGCGCAGCACTTCGCAGTTCGCCCATGCGCTGGTGGAACTCGGCGTGCAGCCGGGCGACCGCGTTGCCGTGCAGGTCGACAAGAGCCCCGAGACGGTGATGCTCTACCTTGCCGTGCTGCGCGTTGGCGCGGTCTACCTGCCGCTCAACAGCGGTTATACCGGCGATGAGCTGCGCTACTTCCTCGACGACTCTGAGCCTTCGCTGTTCGTCTGTGCGCCGGCCTTCGAAGCCCAGGCACGCGAACTGGCCGAAGCCAGCGGTGTGGCTCGTGTGGCGACCCTGGGTGACCAGGGCGACGGCTCGCTGATGGACGCCGTGCATGGCAAGCCGGGGCGCTTCGTCGACGTGCCGCGCGCCTCCAGCGACCTCGCCGCGATCCTCTATACCTCCGGCACCACCGGGCGTTCCAAGGGGGCGATGATCAGCCACGGCAACCTCGTCTCCAACGCCCACGCACTGGTGGATGCCTGGCAGATCACCAGCGAGGACTGGCTGCTCCATGCGCTGCCGATCTTCCACATCCACGGCCTGTTCGTGGCCTGCAACAGCCTGCTGATGGCGGGCGGTTCGATGCTCTTCCTCAGCAAGTTCGACGCCGCGCAGATGCTCCGCCTGCTGCCCCAGGTGAACCTGCTGATGGGCGTGCCGACCTTCTACACCCGCCTGCTCGACCAACCCGGCCTGACCCGCGAGGCGGTGGCGCACATGCGCCTGTTCATCTCAGGTTCCGCGCCGCTCACCGCCGAGACCCACAAGGCGTTTTCCGAGCGTACCGGCATGGCGATCCTCGAGCGTTACGGCATGACCGAGACCGGCATGAACACCTCCAACCCGCTGGATGGGGAGCGCATCGCCGGCACCGTTGGCTTCCCGCTGCCGGGCGTCGAACTGCGCATCACCGATCCTTCGCAGTCCGAGCCGACCCCGCTGCCCCAGGGCGAGCCGGGGATGATCGAGGTGCGTGGGCCGAACGTGTTCCAGGGCTACTGGCGCATGCCGGAGAAGACCGCCGAGGAACTGCGCGCGGACGGCTACTTCATGACCGGCGACATCGGCTTCATCGACGACAAGGGCTACGTGCAGATCGTCGGCCGCAACAAGGACATGATCATCAGCGGCGGCTTCAACGTGTACCCCAAGGAGCTGGAGGAAATCCTCGACACCCTGCCGGGCGTGGTCGAGTCGGCGGTGATCGGCGTGCCGCATCCGGACTTCGGCGAGGGCGTTACCGCTGTGCTGGTGGCCACCCAGGGCCAGGCGCCGAGCGAGGCCCAGGTACTCGCCGCGCTGGACGGCAAACTGGCGCGCTTCAAGCAGCCCAAGCGGGTGATGGTGGTCGATGCGCTGCCGCGCAATGTGATGGGCAAGGTGCAGAAGAACGTGCTGCGCGAGCAGTTCAAGGCGCTGTATTCCTGAGCTCCGGCCTGACGCTGTTCGCGAGCAAGCTCGCTCCTACGAAAAGCGCTCCACAGCTGGGTGTAACTGTAGGAGCGAGCTTGCTCGCGAATCGCCCAACGCCGGAGCGACGCAATGAAAAAGCCCCGCATCAGCGGGGCTTCTTCATGTCGTGCAAAGCTATCAGCGAACCGTCACCACCACCTTGCCCACCGCCTTGCGCTGGCCCAGGTGATTGATTGCGTCGGCGGCTTTCTCCAGCGGGAAGGTCTGCGACACCAGCGGCTTGATCTTGCCTTCGGCGAACCACTTGAACAGCTGCTGGAAGTTCGCCGCGTTGTCCTGCGGCTGGCGCTGGGCGAAGGAGCCCCAGAACACGCCGACCAGCGAGGCCCCCTTGAGCAGGGTGAGGTTGGCCGGCAGAGCCGGGATGGTGCCGCTGGCGAAGCCGACCACCAGCATGCGGCCGTTCCAGGCGATGGAGCGGAAGGCTTCTTCGAACAGGTCGCCACCGACGGGATCGTAGATCACGTCCACGCCCTGGCCGCCGGTGATTTCCTTGAGCTTGTCCTTCAGGCTGCCTTCGCTGTAGTTGATCAGCACGTCGGCACCGGCGGCCTTGGCCACTTCCAGCTTGGCCTCACTGCTGGCGGCGGCGATCACCTTGGCGCCCATGGCCTTGCCGATTTCCACGGCAGCCAGGCCCACGCCACCGGAGGCGCCAAGCACCAGCAGGGTCTCGCCCGGTTGCAGATTGGCACGCTGCTTGAGTGCGTGCATGGAAGTACCGTAGGTCATGCCGAAGGCGGCGGCGCTGGCGAAGTCCATGCCGTCGGGGATCGGCATCACGCTGTAGCCGGGCACCGCCACTTCCTCGGCGAAGCTGCCCCAGCCGGTCAGCGCCATCACGCGGTCGCCGGGCTTCACATGGGTAACCTTCTCACCGACCGCGCCGACCACACCGGCAGCCTCGCCACCCGGAGAGAACGGGAAGGGCGGCTTGAACTGGTATTTGCCCTCGATGATCAGCGTGTCGGGGAAGTTCACCCCGGCGGCATGCACCTGCAGCAGGACTTCGTTCTTCTTCGGCTCGGGGCTGGCGATGTCTTCCAGCACCAGGGTTTCGGCGGGGCCGAAGGCTTTGCACAGCACGGCTTTCATGGGGAGTACTCCACTCTGGGTATGGCCGCAGTGTAGGAGCGCAGGCGAAGGGGGCAAATCACCATGGTCTGGGCTTATGCCCCGATATAGCTTGGGCGGCGGCGCGAGTGTGGCTATCCTTTCGCCCATCGAATCCGGAGACATCGCCTTGAGAGCTTTCCTCGCCCTGTTGCTGGTCCTTTCCTTCAGCCCCTTCGTTATCGCCTCCGAGTCCGAAGAGGCCAAGCCGGAAGACGCCAACAAGCCGGTCTTCGTCGACCTCACGCCCGCGCTCGTCGGCAATTACGGCAGCGGTCCGCGCCTGAAGTACTTCAAGGCCGATATCGCCCTGAAGGTTATCGGCAAGGAAGCGTCGGAGAAGGTTGAGCACCACGAGCCACTCATCCGCAACCAGTTGGTCATGCTCTTCGCTCAACAGACCGACGACTCCCTCGGCAGTGTCGACGGGAAGGAGAAGCTGCGCCAGGAAGCCCTCAAGCAGGTGCAGACGGTCATCCAGCAGGAAGAAGGCAAACCACTGGTCGACGACCTGCTGTTCAACAACCTGATCGTCCAGCCCTGAGCGTTTCCCGAGGCGCCTGCATGAGCGCAACTCATCTGCGTACCGCAGGCGCCTCCGTTTTCCAGCTGCGGCCACCCGCCGCAATGCCGGTCTGAAAGTCCCGCCGCGCAAGGCGCGTAGGGAATTTCCTCTGCGCGCCTGACCTGAATCAAACCCCATTTGCCGCCGGTCGCCGAACATCCCCTCATGACTCGCTCGAATTCGAGCGCCTGGACAAGGGGAAATCGGATGACAGGAAACGCAAAAAGCTGGCGCACCCGCGGTCTCGCGGTGCTGGTGGTGGCCGTGCTCGCCGCGCTGGCCTGGCAGACGTTCAAGCCGACCGGGCTGGGCGAAGGTTTTGCCAGCGGCAATGGGCGTATCGAAGCCACCGAGGTGGATGTCGCGACCAAGCTCGCCGGGCGGGTGGCGGAAATCCTCGTGGACGAAGGCGACTTCGTGAAGACCGGCCAGGTTGTCGCGAAGATGGACACGCAGGTGCTCCGGGCCCAGCTGGCACAAGCCGAGGCCGAGGTGCGGCGGGCGCAGAACGCCAAGCTCACCGCCGAGTCCCTGGTGGCCCAGCGGCACAGCGAGAAGGCCACCGCCGAAGCCATGGTCGCCCAGCGCCAGGCCGAGCTGACCGCCGCTCAGAAGCGCTTCACCCGCACCGAGCAACTGGTCAAGCGCAACGCCCTGCCGCAACAGCAACTCGACGATGACCGCGCGACCCTGCAGAGCGCCCAGGCGGCGCTGGCTGCGTCGCGCTCGCAGGTTGTCTCGGCTCAGGCCAGCATCGCTGCCGCCAGCTCCCAGGTGATCGAGGCGCAATCGGCCATCGAGGCCGCCACTGCGAGCACCGTGCGCCTGCAGGCCGACATCGACGACAGCGACCTCAAGGCCCCGCGCAACGGCCGCGTGCAGTACCGCGTGGCGCAGCCGGGCGAGGTCCTGCCGGCCGGCGGCAAGCTGCTCAACATGGTCGACCTGGCCGATGTCTACATGACCTTCTTCCTGCCCTCGGGCCAGGCCGGCAAGGTCGAGCTGGGCCAGGAAGTGCACCTGGTGATCGATGCGGTGCCGGAGTACGTGATCCCGGCGAAAGTGTCCTATGTCGCCAGCGTCGCGCAGTTCACGCCCAAGACCGTGGAGACCGCCAACGAGCGCGAGAAGCTGATGTTCCGCGTCAAGGCGCGCCTCGATCCGGGCCTGCTGGAGAAATACATCACCTACGTGAAGACCGGCGTGCCGGGCATGGCCTATATGCGCCTCGACCCGCAGGTGGAATGGCCGGCTGACCTGCAGATCAAGGTCCCGCAATGAGCGGCGCCGGCTGCGTGGCGCATCTCACCGGCGTCTCGCTGCGCTACGGCGAGACCCGCGCGGTGGACGACGTCAGCCTGGCAATCCCGGCCAACCGCATGGTCGGCCTGATCGGTCCGGATGGCGTCGGCAAGTCCAGCCTGCTGGCGCTGCTGGCCGGCGCGCGGAAGATGCAGGACGGTGAAATCCAGGTGCTCGGCGGCGACATGCGCGATGTACGCCATCGCCGCGCCGTGTGCCCGCGGATTGCCTATATGCCGCAAGGCCTGGGCAAGAACCTCTACCCGACGCTCTCGGTGTTCGAGAACGTCGATTTCTTCGGTCGCCTGTTCGGCCATGACAAGGCCGAGCGCGAGCGGCGCATCGCCGACCTGTTGCAGAGCACCGGGCTCGCGCCTTTCGCCGAGCGGCCGGCGGGCAAGCTGTCCGGTGGCATGAAGCAGAAGCTCGGGCTGTGCTGCGCGCTGATCCATGACCCCGACCTGCTGATACTCGACGAACCCACCACCGGCGTCGATCCGCTGTCGCGCAACCAGTTCTGGGAATTGATCGGCCGTATCCGCGCCGGTCGCGAAGGTATGAGCGTGCTGGTGGCCACCGCTTACATGGAGGAGGCCGAGCGCTTCGACTGGCTGGTGGCGATGGACGAGGGCAAGGTGCTCGCCACCGGGACACCCGCCGAGTTGCGCGAGCAGACATCGACGCAGAACCTCGAGGAGGCGTTCATTGCGCTGCTGCCCGAGAGCAAGCGTGCCGGCCACCACAAGCTGGTCATTCCCCCGCGTCTGCAGAATGACGGTGCACCGCAGATCGCCATCGAAGCCGAGGGGCTGACCTGTCGCTTCGGCGATTTCGTCGCGGTGGACCATGTGAGCTTCCGCATCGAGCGCGGGGAAATCTTCGGCTTCCTCGGTTCCAACGGCTGCGGCAAGTCCACCACCATGAAGATGCTCACCGGCCTGTTGCCGGCCAGCGAAGGCACCTGCGCGCTGTTCGGCCAGCCGGTCAACGCCAACGACATGGAGACTCGCCGCCGCGTGGGCTACATGTCCCAGGCGTTCTCGCTGTACGCCGAGCTGACGGTGCTGCAGAACCTCGAACTGCACGCGAAACTCTTCCACCTGCCGCCTGAACAGATCGGTCCGCGCGTGGAGGAAATGCTCCAGCGCTTCGACCTCGGCAAGGTCCGCAACGAACTGCCCGACAGCCTGCCGCTGGGCATTCGCCAGCGCCTGTCGCTGGCCGTGGCAGTGATCCACAAGCCGGAAATCCTGATCCTCGACGAGCCCACCTCGGGCGTCGACCCGGTAGCCCGCGACGGCTTCTGGGAGCTGATGGTGGAGCTGTCGCGCAACGATGGCGTGACCATCTTCATCTCCACCCACTTCATGAACGAGGCCGAGCGCTGCGACCGCATCTCGCTGATGCACGCCGGCAAGGTGCTCGACAGCGACACACCGCAGGGGCTGATCGACAAGCGCGGCCTGCCGACGCTGGAAGCCACCTTCATCGCCTACCTGGAAGAAGCCGCTGGCAGCGCGCCAGTGCCGGAAACGGCCCCTGCGCCGGAACCAACCACTGAATCCACGCGCTACAAGGGCAGCGATCGCTTCAGCTGGCTGCGCCTGTTCAGCTACGCGCGGCGCGAGGCCATGGAGCTGCGCCGCGACCCGATCCGCCTGACCCTGGCGCTGGTCGGCACTGCGCTGCTGATGTTCATCATCGGCTACGGCATCAACATGGATGTCGAGGACCTCACCTACGCCGTGCTCGACCGCGACCAGACCACCACCAGCCAGGCCTACGCGCTGAACATCGCCGGCTCGCGCTACTTCATCGAGAAGCAGGCGATCCAGGATCCGGATGACCTGGAGCGGCGCCTGCGCAGCGGCGACATCAGCCTGGCGGTGGAGATCCCGCCGAACTTCGGCCGCGACCTCAAGCGTGGCGCCGACCCGGCCATTGGCGTGTGGATCGACGGCGCCATGCCGACCCGCGCCAACACCGTGCTCGGCTACGTGCAGGGGCTGCACGCCAGTTACCTCGCCGACCTCGCCCGGCAGAACGGCAGCGCTGCTGCCAGCGCGGCGGCCAGCACCGAGGTGCGCTACCGCTACAACCCGGACGTGGAGAGCCTGAAAGCCATGGTGCCGGCGGTGATCCCGCTGCTGCTGATCATGATCCCGGCGATGCTCACCGCCCTGGGCGTGGTGCGGGAGAAGGAGCTGGGCTCGATCACCAACCTCTACGTCACGCCGGTCACGCGCCTGGAATTCCTGCTGGGCAAGCAGCTGCCCTACATCGGCATGGGCATGATCAACTTCGTGCTGATGCTGGCCATGGCCGTGCTGCTGTTCCAGGTGCCGCTCAAGGGCAGCTTCCTCGCGCTGCTGGTCGGTGCGTTCCTCTACGTGGTGACCAGCACCGGGCTCGGCCTGCTGCTCTCGACCTTCATGAAGAGCCAGATCGCCGCGGTGTTCGGTACCGCCATCGCCACCATGATCCCGGCGATCCAGTTCTCCGGGTTGATCCACCCGGTGTCGTCGCTGGAAGGCGCGGCGGCCTTCATCGGCCAGCTCTACCCGACCTCGCACTTCCTCATCATCAGCCGTGGCGCCTTCTCCAAGGCGCTGGGCTTCCCCGACCTGTGGGTCTACTACCTGCCGCTGGCGGCGATGATCGTGGTGCTGACGCTGCTCAGCGTGGCCTGCCTGAAGAAGCAGGAGGACTGAGCCATGAAGAAGCTGGCGAACATCTTCAACCTTGGCATCAAGGAATTCCGCAGCCTGGGCCGCGACTACGCGATGCTGATCCTGATCGCCTGGGCCTTCACCCTGGGTGTCTACAGCTCCGCCACCGGCGTGCCGGAAACCTTGCACCACGCGCCCATCGCCATCGTCGACGAGGACCAGTCGCAGCTCTCCTCGCGCATCGTCAACGCCTTCCAGCCGCCGTATTTCCGTACACCGGAGATGATCGGCCACGCGGAGATGGACCGTGGCATGGACGTCGGCCTGTACACCTTCACCCTGGACATCCCGCCGGACTTCCAGCGCGACGTGCTGGCCGGGCGGCAGCCGGCGATCCAGGTCAACGTCGATGCGACGCAGACCGGCCAGGCCTTCTCCGGCGCCGGGTACATCCAGAACATCGTCGGCACCGAGGTGCGCGAGTTCGTCAGCCGCTACCGTGCCGAGTCGGCGATGCCGGCGGAGCTGGCGGTGCGCATGGAGTTCAACCCGAACCTGACGCAGGCCTGGTTCGGCGCGGTGATGGAGGTGATCAACCAGATCACCATGCTGTCGATCATCCTCACCGGCGCCGCGCTGATCCGCGAGCGCGAGCACGGCACGGTGGAGCACCTGCTGGTGATGCCGCTGACCGCCTTCGAGATCATGATGGCCAAGGTCTGGTCGATGGGCACCGTGGTGCTGGTGGCGGCAGCGATCTCGCTGCAACTGGTGGTGCGCGGTTGGCTGGACGTGCCGATCAGCGGCTCGGTGGGGTTGTTCCTGCTGGGCGCGGCGCTGCACCTGTTCGCCACCACATCGATGGGCATCTTCCTCGGCACCGTGGCGCGCTCGATGCCGCAGCTGGGGCTGCTGGTGATCCTCACGCTGATGCCACTGCAGATTCTTTCCGGCGGCACCACGCCGCGCGAGAGCATGCCGGAGCTGGTGCAATACATCATGCTGGCGGCGCCGACCACGCATTTCGTCAGCCTGGCCCAGGCGATTCTTTATCGTGGGGCCGACCTGTCCATCGTCTGGCCGCAGCTGCTGGCCATCGTCGGAATCGGTGCGGCGTTCTTCAGCGGCGCGCTGTGGCGCTTCCGTCGGACCATCGGGCAGATGGCCTAGGCCGGCTTTTCGTAGGAGCGAGGGGGACGCCTAGTTCTTGCTCGCGAACCCGCCCGACGCCGACGCTGCCGGTCAATCCGTTCGCGAGCAAACTCGCTCCTACAGGGGAACTGTTACTCCACCGGCCACACACACGTCTGATTCCGCCCCTTGTGCTTCGCCGCATACAGCGCACGGTCGGCCTGCGCGATCAGCTGGTCCGGCTCGGCGTCCTGGCCGTGCGTGGCAATGGCCAGGCCGATGCTGACCGTCAACCGTCCCAGTTCCGCCGCCGGATGGGCGATGGCGAGTTCCGCCACGTGCTGGTGGATGCGCGCTGCGACGTGCCCGGCGCCCTCGGCACCGGTGTCGGTGAGGATGATCACGAACTCTTCGCCGCCAAAGCGGCAGGCCACGTCGCCCTCGCGTTGCAGGCACTCCTGCAGGCAACTGGCAACACGCCGCAGGGCATCGTCGCCAGCGAGGTGCCCGAGACAGTCGTTGAAGCGCTTGAAGTGGTCGACGTCGAGCATCAGCACCGCCAGCGGCGCGTCGGCCCGGCGCAGGCGGCGCCATTCGCTCTGTAGCTGGCGGTCGAAGTAGCGGCGGTTGTACAAGCCGGTCAGCCCGTCCTGTTGCGACAGCTTCTGCAATTGCGCCTCCAGTTGCAGGCGCTCGCTGTTGTCGCGGGCCACGGCGATCAGGTAGTCGCGGTCGCCCTGGTGGATCAGCTGGGTATTGATCTCGGCAGGCTGCAGGCTGCCGTCGCGGCGCTGCATCTCGCGCTGGAAGATCATCGACAGGTTCAGTCGGTGCGCCTGCTGTACCAGCTGGATCCAGGCATGGAAGCCGGGAATCAGCCGTTCGGGGTCATCGCGCAGCAGGTGGCGGAAGTCCTCGGCGCTGTAGCCCAGGGCATTGTAGGTGGCGCGATTCATGTGCAGCAGCTCGCGGTGCTGCAGGTCGAAGATGAACAGCGCGTCGCGGCTGGAGTCGGTGAGGTCCAGCGCGAGCTGCAGGCGTTCGCGGCTCTCGTGCAGGGTGGCCTCGACGGACTGGCGCTGTTCAGCCTCCTGGTTGAGCAACTGGTTGCTGGCGCTCAGGGCGGTGGCACGGCGGGCGTTCTCTCGGGCGAGGAACAGCGCTGCCACCAGCAGGAGGCTGATCGCGACGCCGCCGCCAAAGACCACCAGCGGCAACGGCGAGGACAGTGATCTGACCAGTTGCGCCGTCGGGCTGAGCTCCAGTTCGAAGCTGTGGTTGTTGAGCAGGCGCAGCGGCACGCGCAGGGTCTGGTCGGCATCGCTATCGGGCTGCTCGCGCACGTAAAGCGGGCGCCCGTGCTCCAGCAGGCGGACGGTGAACAGCTGGTTGTCGAGCTGTTGCAGCAGGTTGTCCATCAGGTTGCCGACGCGGAACACGCCCTGCATGAACCCGTCGAATTGCAGCTCATTGTCCGCGCCACGGATGAACACCGGCGTATACAGGACGAAGCCGCGGCCGCCCTGGAGCAGCTCCACGCTGTCGCTCAGGCGCGGCTTGCCGCTGTCGCGGGCGGCGATGGCGGTGGCGTAGTTGGGGTGATGGTCGGTGAGGTGGAAGTTCAGCGCCGCCTCGTTGCCCTGCAAGGGCTCCAGCCAGCGGATGCGCAGGTCCGGCCCTGACCACTGGATCGACTGGTAGCCGGGGAAGCTGCGCACGTAGAAGCGTGCGTCCAGCTCCCATTCGGCGCGGGGCATGCGGCCGTGGTGGGTCCACAGTTGGGCGAGCAGGTCCAGGCCCTGGACCTGCTCGTGGAGGTTGGCTTCCAGCTGGTGTGCCAGGCTGCGCCCCTGGTAGGTCAGGCGCTCCTGCACGCGCTGCCGTTCACTGCCTGCCAGCTCCTCGCCGAGCCAGGCGCTAGCGAGCAGGAGCACGCAGAGCAGACCGCCAAGCCCGAGGTAGGTAGCTAGTGAGGACTGAAGGCGGTGCATGCGGTGAATTCCGGGAGCTTCAGTAACCTAATAGCACAGTGCCTCTATTTGTGCGCCAGGCCGACGACAATCGCCCATTGTTCAGCGGTGACCGGCATGACCGACAGGCGGCTGCCCTTCTGTACCAGGGGCATCTCCTCCAGCCCGGCCTGGGCCTTGAGCGTGCCCAGCGGCAGCACCGAGCGGAAGGCCTCGACGAAACCGACGTCGCGGGCCGTCCAGGGGTTCTTCTCTGCGCTGGCCTTGGGGTCGTGGTAGTGGCTTTTCGGGTCCAGCGCGGTCGGGTCCGGGTAGGCCTCGCCCCTTATTTCGGCAATGCCGGCAATGCCCGGCTCCGGGCAGCTGGAGTGATAGAAGAAGAACAGGTCTCCCGGCTGCATGCTTCGCATGAAGTTGCGTGCCTGGTAGTTGCGCACGCCGTCCCAGCGCGCGGTCTTCAGGCGCTGGAGGTCGTGGATCGAAAGTTCGTCGGGCTCGGATTTCATCAGCCAGTAAGCGCGTGCCATCCGCGAGGGTCTCCTTGTGCGTGGCGGGTCGTGACCGTTTTTTATTAAAGATAGGTGGTTCCCTGCGACAAGCTGCCGGCTCGCCGGGAACAGAATGTAGGAAGAATATGTAGGAATATCGGCATGAACATTGCCTGAAAGTGCCGGGAGTTTCGGGGGCGGCCGATCCTCCGACGACCGGTTGGCGCCAGAATTGCGAGACGCCCTGCATTGTCGGAGAATGCCGCCGTTTTTAGCTTGGCCTGCCGGACGGATCAAAAACCACCGCCGGCCGTCATGAACAATTGCCTGGAAGGGGGAGGCAATCGATGAAGCGCAAGCCTGATCTTTTGTGGGTGTTGGTAATACTTTTCGGCCTGGGTGTCGTCACGACCGGTTACACCCAGAGCCTGTGGGAACAACGCCAGGGCAACGCCCCGGTGCAGGTCACCCAGCAGCCCTGATTCGCCGGGGTGCTATCGAGACGGCTATCGCAAGGACCGCGATGCCGTAGCGAGACGGCCATACCAGCCGCCATCCGTCACAATGCCCATCAGCGGCACATCCCAGCTCGCCAGCTCCAGCTTATCGACCTTCTGGCATTCATGCGCCAGGCCCAAAAGCGTCGGTTTCTGCCAATTTTTGCGCATTCCCAGGTAGGCCAGGGTCCGGTCATAGAACCCCTTGCCCATGCCCAGCCGGCCGCCCTGTGGATCGAAGCCCACCAGTGGCAGCAACAGCAGGTCCAGCGCCCAGGCCGGGCGCTGGCGCCGACGGTCGGCCAGCGGTTCGGCGATGTTGAAGCGATTGCGTACCCAGCGCTCGCCGATGCCGACCTGCTGGAAGGTCATGTGCGTGCGCGGCCAGTCCGAGAGCACCGGCAGGTAGGTTGCCTTGCCGCGCTGCTGCGCAGCCTTCATCAAGGGACGCGGGTCGATCTCGCCGTCAGCCGGCAAATACAACGCAATGTGCTTCGCCCGGCGAAACAGTGGATGTTGCGCGAGTTGGCGGTACAGGGCTTGTGCGGCGAGGCGTTGCTGGAGGGGCGTGAGTGCGCGTCTGGCCTGGCGCAGTTGGCGGCGCAGGGCAGGGCGGGAGAGGGAATCTGCGTGGATCATGGAAGGGTAAAGCTCCCCGGACATGCCGCTGTCGGGTTAGCCCTTGAACCCGAGAGTTCAAGGTGGTGGTTGCAGTAGGCTTTAAGGCTTTCCGTCGTGCGGACATGCACACCAGCCCAACTGGCAACCCCCGTTGTTGCAATTATCGGCTCAGGGACATCACCGACTGGCCAACACACCAGGGAGCGAGGCAATTATACCCCAAGGAAATTTCCCTGGTCAGACTTCACCCTGATCCTTATCAGTGATAAGGGGATCGGTGGTCAGTGCGCGGTCCACGCGCTCGAGCAGTTCACGCACGCGCTCGCGGGTGGAGCCGCTGTCCTGCTCCACGCGCTCCTGCTTGTGCAGCAGGTCGTGGGTGATGTTCAGGGCGGCCATCACCGCAACGCGGTCGGCACCGATCACTTTGCCGCTGGAGCGGATCTCGCGCATCTTGCTGTCCAGATAGCGCGCCGCGCTTTCCAGGTTGACGCGCTCGTCCGGAGGGCAGGCGATGCAGTACTCCTTGTCGAGGATTTGGACGTTCAGGGTGTTCGACTGGCTCATGAGTCCTGCTCCAGGGCTTTAAGACGCAAAATCATCGCTTCGACCTTCTGCCGAGCCAAATCGTTCTTCTCGATCAGATGGGCGCGTTCTTCCCGCCAGCTTTTCTCGTTCGCCCGCAGCAGCCGGTTCTCGGCCTTGAGCTGTTCCAGGCGCTGGAGCAGCAGGTCGAACTTGGCGATCAGCGCGTGCAGGTCGGCGTCTTCCATGGGCTCTCGCTTGGGAGTTGCTTAAGTAATCGAGAACTATATAGGACTGCCGTGGGGGTGGGTCAACGCACGGCGGCCCGTCGAGTCGTCACATGGTCTTGCGGTGTGCGCCGGTGCTAGGATAACGGACCATATTCTATGCGCGGCGCCTGATGGCGCCTAGCCGTCATCCGGGTTCGATCATGTCCACTTCCAGCTCCGCCTACACCGCTTTCGCCGCCCTGCTTGCCGAGGCCGCCCTGCCCATTTCCCCTGCCGAACTGCACGGCCACCTGCTCGGTCGCGTCTGCGCCGGCAGTGGCTTCGACCAGGCGGAATGGCTGCAGGCCGCCGGCGACCTGCTCGGCGGTGAGCCCGGCGAGCGCCTGGGCGCGGCTCTCGGCGGCCTGCTGGGCATGGTCCAGCAGGACTTCAGCCAGGGCGAGATGGCCGTGGTGCTGATGCTGCCCAACGACGACGCGCCGCTGGGCGAGCGCGCCGTGGCCCTCGGCCAGTGGTGCCAGGGCTTCCTCGCCGGCTTCGGCCTGGCACTGCGTGCCCCCAGCCTGTCGGACGAAGCCGACGAAGTGCTGCAGGACATCGCCGCCATCGCCCAGGTCGGTGGCCAGCTGGAAGAATCCGAAGACGGCGAGGCTGACTACATGGAAGTGCAGGAATACCTGCGCGTGGCCCCGCTGCTGCTGTTCTCCGAATTCGGCAAGGTGCCGGCACCGGCCGAGAAACCCTCCCTGCATTGAGGTCGCGCATGATCCGTATCGCCAAGTCGGAATACGCCCGTCGTCGCAAGGCGCTGATGGCGCAGATGGAACCCAACAGCATCGCCATTCTCCCGGCGGCGCCGATGTACATCCGCAACCGCGACGTCGAGCACGTCTACCGGCAGGACAGCGACTTCCAGTACCTCACCGGCTTCCCCGAGCCGGAAGCGGTGGTGGCGCTGATCCCCGGTCGCGAGCACGGCGAGTACGTGCTGTTCTGCCGCGAGCGCGATCCGGAGCGTGAACTCTGGGACGGCCTGCGCGCCGGCCAGGACGGTGCCATCAGCACCTTCGGCGCCGACGATGCCTTCCCCATCGGCGATATCGACGACATCCTGCCGGGCCTGATCGAGGGCCGCGACCGCGTGTACTACGCGCTGGGCGCCAACCAGGAATTCGACCGCCGGCTGATGGAGTGGATCAACGTGATCCGCTCCAAGGCGCGCCAGGGCGCGCAGCCGCCGAACGAGTTCGTCGCCCTCGACCACCTGCTGCACGACCAGCGCCTGTACAAGAGCGCCGGTGAGGTGAAGGTGATGCGCTACGCCGCGGAAGTTTCCACCGGCGCGCACATCCGCGCCATGCAGGCCTGCCGTCCGGGACTCTATGAATTCCACCTGGAAGCCGAACTGGAATATGCCTTCCGCCTGGGCGGCGCAAAGATGCCGGCCTACGGCTCCATCGTCGCCACCGGGCGCAACGCCTGCATCCTGCACTACCGGGAGAACGACGCGCAGATCAAGGACGGCGACCTGATCCTGATCGACGCCGGCTGCGAGATCGATTGCTACGCCAGCGACATCACCCGCACCTTCCCCGCCAGCGGCACCTTCAGCCCCGAACAGAAGGCCATCTACCAGTTGGTGCTGGACGCGAACATGGCCGCGTTCGACTACATCGCCCCGGGCCGCCACTGGAACGAAGCCCACGAGGCCACCGTGCGGGTCATCACCGCCGGCCTGGTGGAACTGGGCCTGCTCAAGGGCGAAGTCGACGAACTGATCGAGCGCGAAGCCTACAAGGCCTTCTACATGCACCGCGCCGGCCACTGGCTGGGGATGGACGTGCACGACGTCGGCGAATACCGCGTCGGCGGCGAATGGCGCGTGCTTGAGCCGGGCATGTCGATGACCGTCGAGCCGGGTATCTACATTTCGCCGGACAACACCGATGTGCCGAAGAAGTGGCGCGGCATCGGCGTGCGCATCGAGGACGACGTGGTCGTCACCAAGACGGGTTGCGAAGTGCTGACCAACGGCGTGCCGAAAACCGTTGCCGAGATCGAAGCGCTGATGGCCGAAGCCAAGGCCCAGGCCGCCTGACATGCAACGTACGCAACTGGCCATCATTGGTGGCGGGCTCGTCGGTGCAAGCCTTGCGCTGATTCTCCAGGCCGGCGCCCGTGCGCGCGGCTGGCAGATCGTGCTGGTCGAGCCCTTCGCCCCCGGTGATGCCTACCAGCCCAGCTATGACGCGCGCTCCTCGGCGCTGTCCTTCGGCAGCCGGCAGATCTACGAGCGCCTGGGGCTCTGGCAGCAGATATCCCAGCGCGCCGAACCCATCACCCAGATCCACGTGTCCGACCGCGGCCGCTTCGGCGCCGCGCGCCTGACGGCGGTGGAAGAGGGCGTTCCGGCGCTGGGCTACGTGGTGGAAAACGCCTGGCTCGGCCAGTGCCTGTGGCATGCGCTGGACCCGGAAGTGGTGAGCTGGCGCTGCCCGGCCGAAGTCCGCCGGATGGACGCCCTGGGCGATGGCTACCGACTGACCCTGGACGACGACTCGCAGCTGGATTGCGACCTCGCCGTGCTGGCCGATGGCGGCCGTTCCGGCCTGCGCGAGCAACTGGGCATCAACGTGCGTTCCTCGTCCTATGGCCAGACCGCGTTGATCGCCAACATCAGCCCGTCCGAGGCCCATCGCGGGCAGGCTTTTGAACGCTTCACCGAAAACGGCCCGCTGGCCCTGCTGCCGCTGCCGGAAAACCGTTGCGCGCTGGTCTGGACCCGCAATGGCAGTGACGCCGAGCGCCTGCGCGAGCTACCCGACGCGGCCTTCCTCGCCGAATTGCAGGACGCCTTCGGCTACCGCCTGGGCACCCTGCGCCAGGTCGGCGTGCGCCATGGCTACCCGCTGAGCCTGACCGAGGCCGACGAACAGATTCGCCCGCACCTCGTGGTGCTGGGCAACGCTGCCCACAGCCTGCACCCCATTGCCGGGCAGGGCTTCAACCTGTCGCTGCGCGATGCCAAGGCGCTGGGCGACCGCCTGCTGCAGGAAGACGCTGCGCCGGGCGATTTCGCCGTACTGCAGCGTTACCTGGACGGCCAGCGTCTCGACCAGCAGATGACCGTCGGCTTCTCCGACCGCGTCACCCGCCTGTTCTCCAACGACCAGCCGCTGCTGGCCACCGGCCGCAACATCGGCCTGCTCGGCCTTGACCTGCTGCCGCCGGCCAAGCGCTGGTTCGCCCGCCAGGCCATGGGCCTGGGCGCCCGGCCGGTCTGATTCGATGGATTCTCGCAAAAGCTCCCGCCGCGCCCGCCTGCTGCGTTTCGGCCTGAACCTCTACCCGCCGTATCTCGGCGCCGGGGTGCGGGTGCGCCACATCAGCGCGGATTTTCGCGAGGTGCGGGTGAAGATGGGCCTGAACCTGTTCAACCGCAATTACGTCGGCACCCAGTTCGGCGGCAGCCTGTACAGCATGACCGATCCCTTCTTCATGCTGATGCTGATGGAGAACCTGGGGCGCGAGTACATCGTCTGGGACAAGGCCGCCAACATCGAATTCGTCAGCCCCGGCAAGGGCCCGGTGTACGCCGAGTTCCGTATCGACCAGCACCTGCTCGATGAAATCCGCGAGCACACCGCCAGCGGCGCGAAGTACCTGCCGCGCCTGCACGCCGAAGTGCGTGATGGCGAAGGCACCCTGGTGGCGCGGGTGCAGAAGACCCTGTACGTCCGGCTCAAGCCGCGCGCGCGGCAGGCCGCTTGAATTTCGATGCCCGCGCCGACGCTGCGCGGGCCGCTGAAGAAGGAACGCACATGCACGCGGATCTGGTAATCGTCGGGGCGGGAATGGTCGGCAGTGCCCTGGCCCTGGCCCTGGAAGGCAGCGGGCTGGATATCCTGCTGCTGGACGGCTCGCCGCTGAGCGTCAAGCCGTTCGACCGCGAAGCACCTTTCGAGCCGCGCGTCAGTGCGCTGTCCGAGGCCAGCCGGCGGATTCTCCAGCGCCTGCACGCCTGGGACGGCATCGCCGCGCGCCGCGCCGAACCTTACCGCGAGATGCAGGTGTGGGACGGCTCCGGCACCGGGCAGATCCACTTCAGCGCTGCCAGCGTGCATGCCGAGATGCTCGGCCATATCGTCGAGAACCGCGTGGTGCAGGATGCCCTGCTGGAACGGCTGCATGACTCCGCCCTCGGCCTGCTGCCCAACGCGCGCCTGGAACAACTGCGCCACTCCGGCGACAACTGGCTGCTGAGCCTTGCCGATGGCCGGGAAATCCGCACGCCGCTGGTGGTCGCCGCCGACGGCGCGAATTCCGCCGTGCGCCGCCTGGCCGGCTGCGCCACCCGCGAATGGGATTACCTGCACCACGCCATCGTCACCAGCGTGCGCGTCGAGAAACCCCACCAGGCCACCGCCTGGCAGCGCTTCACCGACGACGGCCCGCTGGCCTTCCTGCCGCTGGCGAAAGAGGGCGACGCGCACTGGTGTTCGATCGTCTGGTCGACTACTCCCGAGCAGGCCGAGAAGCTCATGGCGCTGGACGACGAAGGCTTCTGCAAGGCGCTCGGGCTCGCCTTCGAACACCGCCTGGGCGTCATCGAACACGCCGATCGCCGGCTGTGCATCCCGCTGCGCCAGCGCCACGCGAAACGCTATGTGGAGCCGGGGCTGGCGCTGATCGGCGATGCCGCGCACACCATCCACCCGCTGGCTGGGCAGGGCGTGAACCTGGGTTTCCTGGATGCCGCGGTGCTCGCCGAGGTGATCGAGCACGCCCACGCCCGTGGCGAGAACATCGCCGAGGAGCGCGTGCTGAGCCGCTTCGAACGTCGTCGCATGCCGCACAACCTGGCCATGATGGCGGCGATGGAAGGTTTCCAGCGCCTGTTCCAGGCCGACCCGCTGGCGGTGCGCTGGCTGCGTAACGCCGGGCTGCGGCTGGTGGATAAGCATCACGAAGCGAAGGGCGTGTTCGTGCGGCAGGCGCTTGGGCTTTCCGGGGATCTGCCCAATCTGGCGCGAGTGTAGAGGGTAGCCTTCGGTCCCCTCACCCTAACTCTCTCCCGGAGGGAGAGGGGACTGATCAGCGTGCGCTGATCGTTCAGAGATCGCCGGCTGACTCCGTAATACCTATCGACGCCGAACGGCTCCTTCTCCCTTTGGGAGAGGGCTGGGGTGAGGGGCTCTTGCCTTGCGCCCAGATCGCCCCGCGACCTAAAACCGCAGCTTCCCGAAACACCTCGACACAAACACACGACTCGATAGCAAATGAGGTTCCTTATCATTTGCGGGATTTCTTCTCCGCAAAGGACACGCTCATGCTCGCGCGCAAAGGTCTTATCGCCACCCTCCTGCTGGCCGCCCTCGGTAGCACCGCCCAGGCCGCCGACGAAGTGGTGGTCTATTCCTCGCGTATCGACGAGCTGATCAAACCCGTCTTCGACGCCTACACCCAGGCCACCGGGGTGAAGATCAAGTTCATCACCGACAAGGAAGCGCCGCTGATGGCGCGGATCAAGGCCGAAGGCGCCAACACCCCGGCCGACCTGCTACTCACCGTGGATGCCGGCAACCTCTGGCAGGCCGAGAAGATGGGCATCCTGCAGCCCTTCGATTCGCCGACCCTGGACGCGAACATCCCGCCGCAGTACCGCTCCGGCACCGACAGTTGGACCGGCCTGTCGCTGCGCGCACGGACCATCGCCTATTCGACCCAGCGGGTGAAGCCCGAGGAACTGTCGACCTATGAGGAACTGGCCGATGCGAAATGGGAAGGCCGCCTGTGCCTGCGCACCGCGAAGAAGGTCTACAACCAGTCGCTGACCGCCACCCTGATCGAGACCCATGGCGCCGAGAAGACTGAGGAAATCCTCAAGGGCTGGGTGAACAACCTGGCTACCGACGTGTTCTCCGATGATAACGCGCTGCTCCAGGCCATCGCCGCCGGGCAGTGCGACGTCGGTATCGTCAACACCTACTACTACGGGCGCATGCACAAGGACAATCCGCAGCTGCCGGTGAAGCTGTTCTGGCCGAACCAGGGCGACCGGGGCGTGCACGTCAACCTGTCGGGCATCGGCCTGACCAAGTACGCGCCGCACCCGGAACAGGCCAAGAAGCTGGTGGAATGGATGACCGGCGCGGACGCCCAGGCGCTGTTCGCCGGCATCAACCAGGAGTTCCCGGCCAACCCGAAGGTGGCGCCGTCGCAGGAAGTGGCCGCCTGGGGTGAATTCAAGGCCGACAGCATTCCGGTGGAGATCGCCGGTAAGCGCCAGGCCGAAGCGATCAAGCTGATGGACCGCGCCGGTTGGAACTGATGGAAGCGCCGGCGCCTTACTGGCTGTCGGCGTCGCCCTTGTGATCCACTGAAAGCGCCTTGCCGTTCTCCGCCAGCAGGCAGATGAACTGGCCGTCCGACTGATCGCCGCGGCGCAGTTGGGCGGTCAGGCGCTTGCTGGCGTGCTGGCCGTCCACCTCGCCGTCGTAGGCTTCCTCGCGGATCGACGATGGCTCCACCCAGGTCTGCTGCCAGCGCTCCTGTACTTGCGGATTCTCGGCCAGGAGCGTCATTGCCATTTGCAGGCAGGCTTCCATGGGAGTGGGCTCGTCGGCCTGAACGGCGCCGCACAGTGTCAGAAGCAGCAGTCCGCAGAGAGAGCGAGGGGAGGACATGGGCTTTTTCCTTGGCAGGTTGGAATGGCAAAGTGGCGGATTCGACCGCACCAGCTTGAGCTTTATCCCTGTCGCATGAGGATCAGGCGAATTCGATATCAATGAGGGAAGTTTCCGTCAATTCATCGGCGATATTTCCTGCGAACACCGGCTGATCTCCTGGAATAACGCAACGCATGCGCACCCACCGCTGGACCCCCATCACCTTTGCCGTCGCCGCCCTGGTTTTGCTGCCCATCAGTGTCCTGCTGCTGAGCTGGGCGGAAATCGACCGCGAAATCTGGTCGCACCTGTGGGAAACCCAGATGGCGCGCCTGCTGGGCAATACCCTGGTGCTGGTAACCGGCGTGGGCGTGGGCGTGACCGTGCTGGGCGTCAGCCTTGCCTGGCTCACCAGCCTCTGCGAATTCCCCGGCCGGCGCTGGCTGGACTGGGCGCTGATGCTGCCCTTCGCGGTGCCGGCCTATGTGCTGGCGTTCGTCTTCGTCGGCCTGCTGGATTTCTCCGGCCCCGTGCAGACGCTGCTGCGCGAGTGGTTCGGCAGCGGCCTGCGGCTGCCGCGCGTGCGCTCCACCGGCGGCGTGATCACGGTGCTGGTGCTGGTCTTCTATCCCTATGTCTATCTGCTCGCGCGCACCGCCTTCCTTGCCCAGGGTCGCGGTCTGACCGAAGCGGCGCGGGTACTCGGCCTGTCTCCCCTGGCCGCCTTCTGGCGCGTTGCCCTGCCGATGGCGCGACCGGCCATCGGCGCCGGGCTGGCGCTGGCGATCATGGAAACCTTGGCGGATTTCGGCACCGTCTCGGTGTTCAACTTCGATACCTTCACCACCGCTGTCTACAAGACCTGGTACGGCTTCTACAGTCTCTCAAGCGCTACCCAGCTGGCCAGCCTGCTGTTGCTGTTCGTCATGCTGGTGCTGCTGGGCGAGCGCTACAGCCGTGGCCGCAGTGGTGTGCCGAACGAGCGCCCGCGTGGCGCCGCGCTGTATCGGCTGCGTGGCTGGAAGGCCTTCGCCGCCAGCGCCTGGTGCCTGCTGGTATTCGCCTGCGCCTTCGTCATCCCGGTGCTGCAACTGGTGGTGTGGGTCTGGCAGAAGGGGCGTTTCGACCTCGACGAGCGCTACTGGGGACTGATCCTCCACAGCCTGTACCTGGGCGGCTTCGCGGCGCTGATCACGGTGGCCGTCGCGCTGTTGCTGGCCTTCGCCCGGCGGCTGTCGCCAACAACCGCGGTGCGCTCGGCGGTAGGTATTTCCAACCTCGGCTATGCGCTGCCCGGCTCGGTGCTGGCGGTGGCGATCATGCTGGCCTTCAGCTGGCTGGATAACCATGCAGTGATTCCGCTGTCCAGCGCCCTCGGCGGCGCCGGCAAGCCCTTGCTGCTGGGCAGCCTCGGGGCGCTGCTGGTGGCTTACCTGATCCGTTTCATGGCGGTGGCCTACAACCCGTTGGAGGGTGCGCTGGCGAGAATTCGACCTTCGCTACCGGAAGCTTCCCGCAGCCTGGGCGTCGGCGGAGCCGGGTTGTTCTTCCGCGTCTACCTGCCGCTACTGGTGCCGGGAGCCTTGAGCGCCGCGCTGCTGGTGTTCGTCGACGTGCTCAAGGAAATGCCCGCGACCCTGCTGATGCGTCCATTCGGCTGGGACACCCTGGCCGTGCGCGTCTTCGAGATGACCAGCGAAGGCGAGTGGGCGCGCGCCGCGCTGCCGGCGCTGACGCTGGTGCTGGTGGGACTGTTCCCGGTGATCGGGCTGATCCGTCGCTCGGCGCGACCGACCGGTTCTGTGCGGCCCTGAGAATCGGCCGTCGGACAAGCTGTCCAGAGTCCGGTCATGCGACTACAATGCGCGCGTTTCGTGCGGGCCGTACTCGCGCTCCGCACCCGCCTCGCCCGGAAGGAGAACACCCATGGGACAGCGCACGCCGCTCTATGATTTGCACGTCGCCCTCGGCGCCAAGATCGTCGATTTCGGCGGTTGGGACATGCCGTTGCACTACGGTTCGCAAGTCGAAGAGCACCACCAGGTACGTCGCGATTGCGGCGTGTTCGACGTTTCCCACATGACCGTGGTCGACGTCACCGGTCCGCAGGCCAAGGAATACCTGCAGCGACTCCTGGCCAACGATGTCGAACGACTGCAGGTTCCGGGCAAGGCGCTGTACAGCGGCATGCTCAACGAGCGTGGCGGCGTGGTCGACGACCTGATCGTCTACCTCGGCGTGTACGGCTACCGCGTGGTGGTCAATGCCTCGACCCGCGACAAGGACATGGCCTGGATGCAGGCGCATACCGAGGGCTTCGACGTCACCCTGACCGAACGTCCCGACCTCGCGATGCTGGCCGTCCAGGGCCCCAACGCCCGTGAGAAGACCGCCGAGCTGGTCACTCCCGCCCGCGCCGCGCTGATCCGTGAACTCAAGCCCTTCCAGGGCAAGGCCGACGGTGACTGGTTCATCGCCCGCACCGGCTACACCGGCGAGGACGGCCTGGAAATCATGCTGCCGGCCGTCGAGGCGCAAGGCTTCCTCAACGACCTGGTCGGTGCCGGAATTTCCCCGGCGGGCCTGGGCGCGCGCGATACCCTGCGCCTGGAAGCCGGGATGAACCTCTACGGCCAGGACATGGACGAAGACGTCACCCCGCTGGCCGCCAACATGGGCTGGACCATCGCCTGGGAACCCGAAGGCCGCGACTTCATCGGCCGCAAGGCCCTGGAAGCGCAGAAAGCCGCCGGCGATGCGCCCAAGCTGGTCGGCCTGGTGCTGGAAGAGCGCGGCGTACTGCGCGCCCACCAGGTGGTCCGCGTCGCCGGCGTCGGCGAAGGCGAGATCACCAGCGGCAGCTTCTCCCCGACGCTCGGCAAATCCATCGCCCTGGCCCGTGTGCCGGCGGCCACCGGTGACCGCGCCGAAGTGGAAATCCGCGGCAAGTGGTACCCGGTCCGCGTCGTTCAACCGAATTTCGTGCGTCATGGCAAAGCCCTGATCTAAATTGCATGATCTAACTTGCATGGTGCGGCGTCGCCGCCCGTCGTCCAGTCCTCGAGGAAAAACAAGATGAGCAATATCCCCGCCGACCTGCGTTACGCCGCCAGCCACGAGTGGGCGCGCCTGGAAGCTGACGGTACCGTCACCGTGGGCATCTCCGACCACGCCCAGGAAGCCCTGGGCGACGTGGTCTTCGTCGAACTGCCGGAAGTGGGCAAGACCCTCGCCGCCGGCCAGGAAGCCGGTGTGGTCGAGTCGGTGAAGGCCGCCTCGGACATCTACGCCCCTGTGAGCGGCGAAGTCATCGCCGTCAACGACGTGCTGGCCGACACCCCCGAAGAAGTGAACAACGATCCGTACGGTTCCTGGTTCTTCAAGCTCAAGCCGAGCAACCCGGCCGAGCTGGACAAGCTGCTCGACGCCGCCGGCTACCGCGCTGCCAGCGACGCCGACGCGTAAGACACTGCTGTACACACAGGCCTCGATTCGTCGGGGCCTGTTCTTTTCAGGGAACGCCCTTTCGAGACCGTGGCCATGTCGAACACCCCTTCGCTTTCCCAGCTGCACCAGCCTGATGCCTTCCTCGCCCGCCACCTGGGCCCCGACGCCGCCGAGCAGCAAGCGATGCTCGACACCCTGGGCCTGAAAAACCGCGACGACCTGATCGTGCAGACGGTACCGCCGGCCATCCGCCTGAATCGGCCGCTGGACCTGCCGACCGCCCTCGACGAGCAGGGTGCACTGGCCAAGCTGAAGGGCTACGCGCTGAAGAACGAGCTGTGGACCAGCCTGATCGGCACCGGCTACTACGGCACCCTGACGCCGACCGTCATCCTGCGCAACGTGCTGGAGAACCCGGGCTGGTACACCGCCTATACCCCGTACCAGCCGGAGATCGCCCAGGGCCGTCTCGAATCGCTGCTGAACTTCCAGCAGATGACCATCGACCTCACCGGCCTCGATCTCGCCAGCGCCTCGCTGCTGGACGAAGCCACCGCCGCCGCCGAGGCCATGGCGCTGGCCAAGCGCGTGGCCAAGGCGAAGAGCAACCTGTTCTTCGTCGACACCCACTGCCATCCGCAGACCATCTCCGTGGTGCAGACCCGCGCCGAAGCCTTCGGCTTCGACGTGGTGGTCGACGAGGTGGACAACCTCGGTCAACACCAGGTGTTCGGCGCGCTGCTGCAGTACCCGGATACCCGTGGCGAGGTGCGTGACCTGCGCCCGCTGATCGACGCCCTGCACGCCCAGCAGGCGATCGCCTGCGTCGCCAGTGACCTGCTTGCGCTGCTGCTGCTCACCCCGCCGGGCGAGCTGGGCGCCGACGTGGTCCTGGGCAGCGCCCAGCGCTTCGGCGTGCCGATGGGCTACGGCGGCCCGCACGCAGCCTTCTTCGCTTGCCGCGATGAGTACAAGCGCGCCATGCCGGGCCGGATCATCGGCGTGTCCAAGGATGCCCGTGGCAACACCGCGCTGCGCATGGCGTTGCAGACCCGCGAGCAGCACATCCGCCGCGAGAAGGCCAACTCCAACGTCTGCACCTCGCAGGTGCTGCTGGCCAACATCGCCAGCCTGTACGCCGTGTACCACGGCCCGCAGGGCCTCAAGCGCATCGCCCAGCGCGTGCACCGCCTGACTTCCGTGCTGGCCGCCGGCCTCGCCGCCAAGGGCCTGAAGCCGGTCAACCAGCACTTTTTCGATACCCTGACCTTCGACGTCGGCGCGCAGCAGCAGGCCATCGTCGAGCGCGCCCGCGCCGCCCGCGTCAACCTGCGCATCGTCGGTGAGGACCGCCTGGGCGTGAGCCTGGACGAAACCACCAGCGCCGAGACCCTCGCCACGCTGTTCGACATCCTGCTGGGGGCCGGCCACGGCCTGGACGTCGCCCAACTCGATGCCGGCCAGGTCGCCGAGGGTATTCCCGCAGCCCTGCAGCGCAGCAGCGGCTACCTGAGCCACCCGGTGTTCAACCGTCATCACAGCGAAACCGAGATGCTGCGCTACCTGCGCCAGCTCGAGGGCAAGGACCTGGCGCTGAACCAGGCGATGATCCCGCTGGGCTCCTGCACCATGAAGCTCAACGCCACCAGCGAGATGATCCCGATCACCTGGCCGGAATTCGCCACGCTGCACCCCTTCGTGCCGCGCGAGCAGGCCGAGGGCTACCGCCTGATGATCGAGGAGCTGGAAAGCTGGCTCTGCGCGATCACCGGCTTCGACGCCATCTGCATGCAGCCCAACTCCGGCGCCCAGGGCGAGTACGCCGGCCTGCTGGCGATCCGCAAGTACCACGAGAGCCGTGGCGACGCGCACCGCAATATCTGCCTGATCCCGTCCTCGGCCCACGGCACCAACCCGGCCTCGGCGATCATGGCGAGCATGCGCGTGGTCATCGTCGAGTGCGACAAGGGCGGCAACGTCGACATGGAGGACCTCAAGCGCAAGGCGGCCGAAGCCGGCGAGCAGCTGTCCTGCCTGATGATCACCTACCCGTCCACCCACGGGGTGTACGAGGAAGGCATCTGCGAAATCTGCGAGGTCATCCACGGCCACGGCGGCCAGGTCTACATGGACGGCGCCAACCTCAACGCCCAGGTCGGCCTGGCGCGTCCGGCGGACATCGGCGCCGACGTGTCACACATGAACCTGCACAAGACCTTCTGCATTCCCCACGGCGGCGGCGGCCCGGGCATGGGCCCGATCGGCGTGAAGAAGCACCTCGCGCCCTTCGTCGCCAACCACCCGGTGATCCGCATCGAAGGCCCGAACCCGCTCAACGGCGCGGTCAGCGCCGCGCCCTGGGGCAGCGCCAGCATCCTGCCGATCAGCTGGATGTACATCGCCATGATGGGCCCGCAACTGGCCGACGCCACCGAGGTGGCGATCCTCAACGCCAACTACCTGGCCCAGCAGCTCGATGGCGCCTTCCCGGTGCTCTACCGTGGCCGCAACGAGCGCGTCGCCCACGAGTGCATCCTCGACCTGCGCCCGCTCAAGGCCCAGACCGGGATCAGCGAGGAGGACGTTGCCAAGCGCCTGATGGACTACGGCTTCCACGCCCCGACCATGTCCTTCCCGGTGCCGGGCACGCTGATGATCGAGCCTACCGAGAGCGAGTCCAAGCACGAGCTGGACCGCTTCATCGAGGCGATGCTGTCGATCCGCGCGGAGATCGCCAAGGTCGAGACCGGCGAATGGCCGGCCGAAGCCAACCCGCTCAAGGGCGCGCCGCACACCCTGGCGGATGTGGCCGGGCTGTGGGAACGCCCCTACCAGATCGCCGAAGCGGTGACGCCGACCGAGCACACCCGTGCCTTCAAGTACTGGCCGGCAGTGAACCGCGTGGACAACGTCTACGGCGACCGCAACCTGTTCTGCGCCTGCGTTCCGGTGGACGATTACCGCGAGTGAGCGGTGCGTTGAACTGAAAAAGCCGCCTTCGGGCGGCTTTTTTGTTTTTCGTAGGAGCGAGCTTGCTCGTGAACGGATTTTCTGGCGGCGCCGGAGCTGGGAGGGTTCGCGAGCAAGCTCGCTCCTACAGGTTCGTTCCGGCGTAGGAGCGGACTCCGTCCGCGATCGGCTTGGCCCGGCAGAGGACCTCAGGGCTTGAGCTGCAACCGCCCGATCAGGCGGATCAGGAACACGAACAGCAGGATCATCAGCACATTGCTGAGCATGCCGATCAGGTTGTAGAGCGACGAGGGCAGCAGCGAATAGACCTCTATGCCGACCACGCTGAGCAGGCGGCTGAGCAGCCAGAAGCCTTCACTGACGATCAGCAGGATCAGGGTGATCTTCAGCGGCTGGATGGGATCGTTCATGGGACACTCCGTGTCGGAATTGGAGTGTCAGTAGAACACAGCCGCGACCCGCCGGCTTGGCCCGCGGCGAGCGCCACGGGCCGCGCCGGTGGGTATCACTGGGCGGGTGCGTCATCTCGGCGGACGAGAATGGCGTTGGCCAGTTCCATGTCGCTGCGGTCCTGCAGCGCGGCGTCGTCGCTGCGCAGGCGGGTGAGGGCCGCTTCCAGGTACGGGCCGCGGATCGCACCGTCACTGGCTACGAAGGCGCTCGCATCGTCCTGGGCGGCGACGATCAGCTTGTCGTGCTTGAAGGTCAGGTAGGTCGACGCGGTTGTGGCGCCGGATGAGATGACGTCGCGCCAGAAGTCGCCGTCGGCCATGGCCGAGGCAACGGGCAGGGCGAGAAGGGCAAAGGCAGTGGCCAGTTTCGCTGTACGCATCGGTTCCACCTCCGGAAGGTCCGTGTACAGGTGAGAGGCGCAGCGGCTGGCGGGAGTTCCAAGATTATCCGGACGAGGTGCGCGAGCGGTTGCCCGCGCACCTCGCGTGGGTCAGCGCTGGGCGGCCAGGATTGCCGAGGCCAGATCCGCGTCGCTGGCTTGCGCCAGGGCCGGGTCGGCGCTGCGCATTTGCTGCAACGTGGCTTCCAGGTAGGGGCCGCGAATGGCGCCATCGGTGGCGATGAAGCTGGCGGCATCGTCCTGGGCCGGGCCGATCAGCTTGTGATCGTCACGGCTGGTCAGGTAGCTCGAAGCGGTGGTGGCGCCGGAGGTGAGGACGCCGCGCCAGAAGCTGCGGTCCTCGGCCATGGCCGAGGCGAGGGGGAGAAGGGTGAGGGCTACGACGACAGGGGCGAAACGGCGACGCATGGTGTCTCCTTGGATGATTGCGCGCCAATCAGAGCCTTGGAGGCTTCAGCGGTTCCGGCCTGTCGTCGGAATTTTCACTCACGTTTTAGCGCGGGATCGTCCGGATTCTGCTGCTCCAGTTCCGCGGTGAACTGCTGCACCTTCTGGAACTGCCCGGTTTCGCGCAGGTAGTCGATCAGCGCCAGGCGCGCCGTCCGGTTGGCAGGGTGGCGCTGCAGCAGTTGTTCCAGCTCGTGGCAGGCGCCGTCGCTGTCGCCGGTGTCATGCAGGGCGATCGCCAGGACGAAGCGGAACTGGTCGTCTTCCGGGCTCAGGCGCACCGCTTCGCGCAGTTCCTTGATCGCCTGGGTACGTTGTCCCTGGCGCACCAGACCGAGGCCATTGACGTGGTGCAGCAGGCCGGAGGTGGGGAACAGGCGCAAGCCTTCATCCAGCGTTTGCCTGGCTTCGGCTGCCCGGCCATTGCCCTCCAGCCACTGGATCAGCGTGACCCGTGCGGGCAGGAAGTCGGGGTTGCGCTGGAGGGCGACGCGCAGCGCCGGTTCCACCTGATCGCCCCGATCGGTCTGCTGGTAGAGCATGGCGAGGTTGAGATTGGCCTCGGCGCGCTCGGCGAGGTCGTGCTGGACCTGTTCGTACTCTTCGAGACCCTTGCCCAAGGCCGCTCCGATGCTGGCGCGAACCGGTGGCGGGAGCTGGGCCAGTTGCCAGGCCGCGGCGATGCGCACGGCGCGGATCGGGTCATTGAGCAACGGCGCCAGCAGCATGGCCTGCTGTGGGGCGCCCGCAAGCGCCGGCAGAGCCTCGATGGCGGCGTTGCGTACCAGCGGGTCGGCGTCCTTCAGGCCCAGGGCCACCAACTCCAGCGAGCGCTGGCTGGGGTAGCTGGGCAACTCGGCGAGCAGGGTCGCACGGCGGATCGCCGGCAGGTCGGTCGTCGCCAGCAGCAGGTGCAGCGCGCGGGAGGCGCCGGGCTTGCCATTGCGCGCTTTCCACAGGGTGTCGTCATAGCGCGGCGCGGGGTTGCTGGAGGCATTGGGTTTGGCCGGTAGCTCGCTGGAGAACCACTCGCGGAACTTCGCGCCGAGCTGCTTGCCGGGCATGTCGCGGTGGCAGGCCTGGCAGGCATCCGGCGCGCCGATGCGACGGGCATGGGCGGGATCCGGCAGGGTGAAACCATGGTCGTGGCGGTAGTCGTTGACCATGTAGTAACGCCCCGGCATGTGGCAGGCGGTGCATTGCGCGCCCGGTGTGCCGGGTTGGTGATGTGTGTGCTCGGGCGAGTCGTAGTTCTTCGCCTGCAGGCCCTTGCCGTCGATCTGCGGGCGCACCGGCCTGGCCGCCGTGTTGTGGCATTGCAGGCAGACGCCATTGCCCGGCGCCTTCAGCTCGCCGCTGTGGGGGTTGTGGCAATCGGTGCACTGGACCCCTTTGGCGAACATCTTGCTCTGGGTGAAGGAACCCCATTCGAAGACTTCGTCCTTAATCTTGCCGTCGATCTCGTACAGCTCGCGGGTCAGCGTGCTGGGCAGGTAGTCGTCCATGAAACGATGCTTGTTCTGGAAGCCGTCGGCCAGCGGTGCGCGGCGCGCGTGGCAGCGTGCGCAGGTCTCGACGATAGTCGCCTGGCTGGCGTTCTGCAGCGGCACTTCGAAGCCCTTGTCCGCGCTGCTATCGGGCTTCTGCGCCCATTCCAGGTGCCTGGATGCCGGGCCATGGCAGGCCTGGCAGCCGACGCCGAGGCTGTTCCAGTGGCTGGCGAAGCTGTCGGTCCTGGTGTCGTAATTGCGCTTGAAACCGGTGGTATGGCATTCGATGCACATGAAGTTGGCGTTCTGCGCCGGGCGGGTCCAGTGCAGTTCGTCCTTGTGGTCGATACCCTGGCCGGGCATCAGCTGGAACCACTGGTGCTTGCCGCTATCCCAGGCCACGCCGAGGGCTTGCAGGCGACCGCCGGGATAGTCGATCAGGTATTGCTGCAGCGGTTCGAAACCAAAGGTGTAGGCAACCTTGAAGTCCGCCGGCTTGCCGTCGGCGCCGGGGGTATTGACCCAGTACTCGCCGTCCTTGCGGAAGAAACGGGTGGTCTCGGTCTCGCCCTTGAAGGTGACGTTGTCGAAGTCGCCCAGCACATTGCCTTCGGCAGCCGGCTTCATCGCCTGCTGGTGGTGGGAGCCCTGCCAGCTCTTGAACTGCGCCTGGTGGCAGCCCTGGCATTGCTGTTCGTCGACCATCGTCGTGGTGGGTGCCGCCGGTACTGCCGGCGGAGCAGGAGTCGATGCCGGGGCTTTGGCTGGCGCACTGGCAGATACCGGCAGCCTGGGGTTGCTGCTCTGCACCCACCACCACAGGCCGATGGTGGCCACCAGCAACAGGCCGGCACAGGCGGCCAGCAGCCATCCGCGATAGGGTTTGCGCGGCGCGCTCGCGGGGCGTGGAGCAGGCTTCTTCGGCTTGGTCATTCGACTTCCATTGTTCTTCTGGACAACTCCACGAATCGGCGCAGCTTCGACGAGGGGGCGCCGGCCTGTCAACGCGAATCAGGCCGGCCCGTGATCCCTTCGGTGCAGGGCGCCAACCCTGCTCAAGGCTGGCGGATTTCGGCGACCCGCGCGCTGTCGACCTTTACCTCCGGATTGCCGAACTGTGCCGTGAGATAGTTCACCAGCGTGGCGATCTGCTCGTCATTGAGCGTGCCGGCGAAGCCGGGCATGAACATCTCCTCGTCGCCGACCTTGCGGTGCACGCCGCCCAGGACCACCTGCACCAGGTTGTCCGGCTGCAGGGCGCCCACGGCGCTGTTCTTCAGCAGCATCGGGTAGTAGCCGTCCTTCACCCCTTCGCCGCTCCAGGAGTGGCAGCTGGCGCAATTGCCCAGGTACAGGCGCGCACCATCGTCATGCTTTTGTGCGGCGAAGTCCTGGCCGCGCAAGGTGACCACGTCGTCCGCCGGCTCGCCCCAGGCAAAGCGTGCCTTGCGTTCGCCATCGCTGACCTCCGGCACGCTGCGCAGGTAGCTGGCGATGGCCAGCAGGTCGGCGTCGGTCATGTACTGGAAACTGTGCTGCACCGCTTCGGCCATGGGCCCGGCTGCCTGTGCCTTGCCCGGCACGCGACCGGTCTTCAGGTACTGGGCGATCTCCGCGTCGCTCCAGCCGCCGATGCCGCTGTGGGTGTCGGGGGTGATGTTGAAGGCGTACCAGCCGCCCAGCGCGGCGCCGGAGAGGAAGCCGGTAGTGCGCTCGTCCACGGCCTTCTCCTGGAAGGCCATGCCGCGCGGCGTGTGGCAGGTGCCGCAATGCGCCAGGCCCTGGACCAGGTAGGCGCCGCGGTTCCAGGCCGGGCTCTGCTTCGGGTTGGGCTGGTAGACCGAATCCTGGTGAAACAGCAGGTTCCAGATCGCCAGCGGCCAGCGCATGTTCAGCGGCCAGGCGATGTCGGAGTCCTGGTTGGGCTGCGCGACGGCCTGCACGCCGCCTTCGAGGAACCAGGCGTAGAGCGCCTTCATGTCCTCGTCGGTGATCTTCGCGTAGGCGGTGTAGGGCATTGCCGGGTAGAGGCGGGTGCCGCCCTTGGCCACGCCGTCGCGCAGGGCGCGGGCGAAGTCGTCATAGCTGTAGCTGCCGATGCCGGTCTTCGGGTCGGGGGTGATGTTGGTGGAATACACCGCGCCCAGCGGCGTGGCCAGCGGCAGGCCGCCGGCGAAGGGCTTGCCGCCCGGCGCGGTGTGGCAGGCGGCGCAGTCGCCGGCGCGGGCCAGGTATTCGCCGCGTTGCAGCAGCTCCTGCGGGGCGGGATCGAGAGCCTTGGCGGCGTGCGAGGCCAGGGGCGCGGCGAGCAGGGCGAGCAGGATCAGACGCTTCATGCCTTGGCCTCCCGCTTCAGCTGTTCGGCCAGGCGCAGGGCCAGGGCGGCGATGGTCAGGGTGCAGTTCACCGAGCCGACGGTGGGCATCACGCCGCTGCTGGCGATGAACAGGTTGGGATGGTCGTGGCAGCGGCACTGCGCATCCACCACCGAGTCCTTCGGGTCGGCGCCCATCAGCACGGTGCCGGTGATGTGGTTGTTGTTGGCGAAGCTGTCATCGAACTTCACCTCCTCGCCCCCCAGCAGTTTCGCCGCATGGGCGTAGACCTCGCGGGTATGCACCGCGCTCTTGCGCACGTAGTCGTCCATCGCATAGGTGAACTCGGGCTTGGGAATGCCCGCCGCATCGCGCTCGGTGGTACTGGGCACGATACGGTTCTCCGGGTGCGGGAGGATTTCGTGGAAGCTGTCGAAGCGCACGAAGCGCGCCGCGCGGTCGCGGATCTTCGCTTCCAGGTCGTGGCCCAGCAGCAGTGGTCCGTGGCGGATCAGCTCGGCGGCCACCTGATCGGTGCGCGAGAGGTTGGACAGGTGGATCTTCTTCGACGCGTATTCGCTGCGGAAGGCGCCGTCGCGGAAGCCCACCATGGAGGTCATCTCCTGCGGGCCGCGGCCCGGCCAGAGCTTCTCATCGGCATAGAACTGCACGGCGGTGCCAGGGTGGTCCATGAGGTTGCGGCCGACCATGTCGGAGCTGTTGCCGACGTCGGACATCAGCATCAGCTTGGGCGTCTCGATGCCATTGGCAGCGAGGATGAAGGTGTCGCCCTCGACGCGCACCTCGTTGCCCTGCGGGTCCTTGTACAGCGCCGCGACTATCTTGCCGCCGTCGTCCTTTTCCAACTTGAACACCACGGCGTTCTCGATCAGCCGCGCGCCGGCGGCCTCGGCCTTCTCGACGTGGACGATGCCGTTGTACATCGCGCCGATGGGGCAGATGGGCATGCAGTTGTTGTTGCCGCAGCAGGTCGGCCGGCCGTCGTAGGGACGGCTGTTGCGCGCCACCGGTTCGGTGACCACGCGGTAGCCGTTGGCGTTGAGCAGGGTCTTTATGCGCTGCTCGTTCCACGACAGTGGCAACGGCGGCATCGGGTAGGGCTGGCTGCGCGGCGAATCGAGCTCTTCGTCACCCGGTCCCCAGACACCCAGTTCTTCTTCGGCGCGCTGGTACCAGGGCTCCAGCTCCGAGTACTCGATGGGCCAGTCGCGGCCCACGCCATAGAGGCTGAGCAGCTTGAAATCATTGGGCAGGAAGCGCCAGGCCGACGCCGCCCAGTGCCAGGTGGTCCCGCCCACGGCGCGAATGTACTGCACGTCGTAGGGGTGCTCGCCTTTCTGGATCAGGTAATGGTTGTCCGGCTTGAACTGCGGATGCGGCGCGTACGGGCTGGACGGGTAGGGCGCCTGGTTATCGGACTTGTCCGCCTGGTTGCGGAAGCGCTCGACGATCTCCCAGCGGCCCATGCGCGGGCCGGCTTCGAGGATCAGCACATCCTTGCCGGCCAGCGCCAGCTGATGGGCGACCAGCGCGCCGGCGACGCCGGAGCCGACCACCACGAAATCGGCGCGTTGCGTATCGGCCATGCTCAGGCCCCCCGCTCGGTCGGTTGCGCCGCCCAGAAGCCGGGCTTGTTCGGGCAATAGCTGCGGATCACCAGCACGTCGTCCACGGCGCGGAACATCAGCGCCTGTTCGTAGGTGACCACCGTGGCGCTGGTGTCATCGCCGATCTGGCCCAGGTACCAGCCACCGAGAATCTGCCGGGCCAGCCACTGCTGGCGCTCGTTCCAGGTAGCCGGCGCGTCGCCCAGGCGATCCAGCAGTTCCGCGAGACTCTGCCGCAGCGCCGTGTCGCGCTGGGCCAGGACGCCGAACAGGCGTTCGCCGATGCGCGGGTCGAGGTTGCTGCGGCCGGTCAGGCGCTGGGACAGGGTCATGAACTCGTCCAGCTCTGTCGCCGCCTGGGGCGTCAGCGCGGCCCAGGTACGTGCGGCCGGGCTGAGCAGTACACTGCCCAGAGCGGCGCTGGCGCACGCCACTGCCAGCAGGCGACGGCGCGAAAAGGGAAAGGCGGGCAGCTGTGCCTCGGACATGACGACCTCTCTTGCAACAGACGAACGGTTGGGGAGCGCGGTCTGGCGCCGCTTGAATCGGGTGTTGGTCGGCCAGGGTGGCGAGACCGGGCCCAGGCCCTTAGTATTGCCGCTTGTTCAGATTCTGCCGGGCGAATCGTTCTGCCGGCGGCCCACCCCGGAGCCGCGCCGCAGAGCCTCACCGACCGGCTTTTGGGTGAAACCGCAGCGATGAAACAGTACCTCGACCTCATGCGCCACGTGCGCGAACACGGCTCCTTCAAGAGCGATCGCACCGGCACCGGCACCTACAGTGTGTTCGGCCACCAGATGCGCTTTGACCTCGCCGAAGGCTTCCCGCTGGTGACCACCAAGAAGTGCCACCTCAAATCGATCGTCCATGAGCTGCTGTGGTTCCTCAAAGGTTCGACCAACATCGCCTACCTGAAGGAAAACGGCGTCTCGATCTGGGACGAATGGGCCGACGAGAATGGCGACCTGGGCCCGGTCTACGGCTACCAGTGGCGCTCCTGGCCGGCGCCGGACGGCCGCCATATCGACCAGATCGCCAACCTGATGGAGATGCTGAAGAAGAACCCGGATTCGCGCCGGCTGATCGTCTCCGCGTGGAACCCCGCGCTGATCGACGAAATGGCCCTGCCGCCTTGCCACGCGCTGTTCCAGTTCTATGTCGCCGACGGCAAGCTCAGCTGCCAGCTGTACCAGCGCTCGGCCGACATCTTCCTCGGCGTGCCCTTCAACATCGCCAGCTACGCGTTGCTGACCCTGATGGTCGCGCAGGTCGCGGGCTTCGAGCCGGGCGAGTTCATCTGGACCGGCGGCGACTGCCACCTGTACGCCAACCACCTGGAACAGACCGACCTGCAGTTGACCCGTGAGCCGCTGCCGCTGCCCACCATGAAGATCAACCCCGAGGTGAAGGACCTGTTCGACTTCCGCTTCGAGGACTTCGAACTGGTCGGCTACGAAGCCCACCCGCACATCAAGGCGCCGGTCGCTGTCTGACTTGCCCTCGATGAGGAAAAGGCCGGCGCAATGCCGGCCTTTTTCGTTTCTGCGGGGCTGATTGCGTAGGAGCGGACTTTGTCCGCGATGTGCAACCGGCTTGCTCGGATCAGCCGGAAAGCGATCGCGGACAAAGTCCGCTCCTACGCTCCCGGGTGAAACGTACCCTCCCATTCATCTGGTGAATGAGTGTTTCGCCTGGCGGTACAGGGTTTCGGGATGCTGTATTGCGTTGCTATGCTTCCCCGGCTGGCCACCGAGCGGTGGCCTACGGATTTTCCGCACTACAACGACAAGACCGGGGACCGTCATGCAGCCTTTCAGCTTCGCCACCACCGCGCAGATCCTCTGCGAGAGTGGCTCCGCCGCCCGCCTGGGCGAACTCTGCCGCGAGCGCGGCGCCCAGCGCGTGCTTATCGTCACCGACCCCGGCATCACCCGCCTGAACATGCTCGACGGCGTACTGCCCGGCTTCGCCCAGGCCGGCGTGGCGGTGGAAGTCTTCGATCAGGTAGTGGCCGACCCGCCGGAAAGCGTCGTGCTGGAAGCCGCCGAGCAGGCTCGCAGGATGGCTGCGCAACTGGTGATCGGCTATGGCGGCGGCAGCTCGCTGGACGTTGCCAAGCTGGTGGCGCTGCTGGCGCATCCGTCGGCATCCCAGGGGCTGAAGGACATCTTCGGCGTCGGCAACGCCCGCGGCCCGCGCCTGCCACTGATCCAGGTGCCGACCACCGCGGGTACCGGTTCGGAAGTGACGCCCATCGCCATCGTCACCACCGGCGAGACCACCAAGATGGGCGTAGTCAGTCCGCACTTGCTGCCGGACCTGGCCGTGCTCGACGCCGACCTCACCCTCGGCCTGCCGCCGGCGGTCACCGCCGCCACCGGCATCGACGCCATGGTCCACGCCATCGAGGCCTACACCAGCAAGCTGAAGAAAAACCCGCTGTCTGACCTGCTGGCCCGCGAAGCCCTGCGCCTGCTGGCGCTGAACCTCGACGAAGCCGTGCACAACGGCGGCAACCGCGAGGCGCGCCAGGCCATGCTGCTGGGCGCCTGCCTGGCCGGCCAGGCCTTCGCCAACGCTCCGGTGGCCGCCGTGCACGCGCTGGCCTATCCGCTGGGCGGGCACTTCCATATCCCCCACGGCCTGAGCAATGCGCTGGTGCTGCCGGAGGTGATCCGCTTCAATGCGTGCAACGCCGCGCCGCTCTACGCCGAGTTGGCGCCGCTGCTGCTGGGCGAGCGCCTGCGCAGCGATGCCGACCGCACCGAGCAGTTCATCGCCGAGCTGGCCGACCTCAGCCCGCGCAGCGGCCTGCCGTCGCGCCTGCGCGATGCCGGCGTGCCGGAAGCCAGCCTGCCGCGCCTGGCCGCCGATGCGATGTTGCAGCAGCGCCTGCTGGTGAATAATCCCCGAGAAGTCAGCGAGAGTGACGCGCTGGCCATCTACCGAGCCGCCTTCTGAGAACCCGATGAGCGAACAGCACCCCAGCCGCACTGACTACGCGCACTTCCAGCCGATCACTACCCGCTGGCACGACAACGACATCTATGGTCACGTGAACAACGTGACCTACTACGGCTTCTTCGACACGGCGGTGAACACCTACCTGATCGAGCGCGGCGGCCTGGATATCCACGGCGGCGAGGTGGTGGGTTTCGTGGTCAGCTCCAGCTGTGATTATTTCGCGCCGGTGGCCTTCCCCGAACGCATCGAGGTCGGTCTGCGGGTCGGCAAGCTGGGCAACAGCTCCGTGCAGTACGAACTGGCGATCTTCCGCGAGGGCGAGGACCTGGCCTGTGCGGCGGGCAAGTTCGTGCATGTATTCGTAGATCGGGCCAGCAACCGGCCGGTGTCGATTCCGGGGCCGTTGCGGGAGGCGATGGACGTACTGGTGCGAGTCTGACCTGCTCTTCGTAGGAGCGAGCTTGTTCGCGAACGGATTTCCCGGCAGCTCTCGATGCAGGGATTGTTCGCGAGCAGGCTCGCTCCTACAGCGGTTGCGTCACCAGCCCATTGGATAGTGCTCGATCCGGCATGGCCGGCTGTTGCCATCGCCCTTGCAGATGCCATCGAGATACTGGTAGCGCATCCACACCCGCTGCCCTGGCGCTGGCCAGTGCTTGCGCGGGATCATGCTTTGCCAGTCGGCGCTTTCCGGCTCGAAGGCGATCAGTGCGCCCCGGTCCGGGCAATCCGCGCCGGCGGCCCGTGGCTTGACCGATTCCACGCGGCCCTCCAGGCCCCGCACGGGCAGTTTGAGCGCCCCGATGATCTCCACTTCCATCTGGCAGACCTGCCAGTCCCCAGCGTGCGCGGTCTGCACGGCGCCAAGCGACAGCAGCAGACCGGCGGCAGCAAGCGCTTTCACGAATGACTCCTTGTGGCCAGTGATCCCTTCCCGACAAGCCTATACGAGGCTGGCCGGATGACATGGGGCTTGTCCCGGGTGGCGCGTCCGGCCTATGCTGGCCATCGGTCGGCAGTTCACCCAGGCGTCGCCGTCTCCGTAAGGAGAACGCTAAACCTGCCGCGCGGTTCCCCGCACCTCAGACGATCCGACACACTTTCTTCAGTGCCGCATCGGAATACGGCGACCCCCGATTACCTCCTCTGCGAGGTCTTGGCACGCAACGAGGATTGCACTGTGTCCAGGCAACGCTTGCCCTATCACGCACCCGACATCTCCGCCCTGGCGAAATCGCTGGCCCGCCAGCTGGACGAAACGTCCGAACGGCCCGGCCACGTCGAGATGCTCAACCTGCTGGCCCGCGCGATTGGCTTCCGTAACTACCAGGCCTTGCGCGCGAGCCAGCAGGCCGAAGCGCGCCTGTCGCGCGTAGCCGAGCCCGAGGCGGTGGTGGATTTCCGCCGCGTCGAACATTGGCGGCGCTATTTCGACGACTCCGGCTGCCTGCAGCGCTGGCCGAAGAAACACAGCCACCGCGAGGCCTGCCTCTGGGTGCTGTGGTCAAGGCTGCCGGCACGCCAGCGCTGGAGCGAGAAGGAAATCAACGAACGACTGCGTGCCCAGGAGAGCCTCGGCGACCACCTGTTGCTGCGGCGGTCGCTGGTGGATGGCGGTTGGCTCGCACGTACCGATGACGGTGGCGAGTACCGGCGCATCGAGCGACGCCCACCGGCGGAGCTGGGTGCCTTGTTGTCCTGCCTTCCGGCCTGCGCTTGATCTGTAGGCCTTGAATGAAAAAGCCCGCCGATTGGCGGGCTTTTTCATACAGGCATCTGTCAGTCGTCGTGATGCTTGTGTTTGTGCTTGTAGTGGCCTTTGCCCTTGTGGTGGCTCTTGTTGCTGCTGTGGTGATCATCGTCGTTGTCATCGGCCAGGTGGTTGCCCAGCGCACCGCCGGCCGCGCCGCCCAGGCCGGCGCCAATGGCGCCACCGGTGGAGCCGCCGACCTTGTTGCCGATGACCGAGCCGCCGGCTGCACCCAGGCCACCACCAATGGCAGCTTCGGTCTTGTTGCCATTCTTCGCGCCCATCGCGCCGCCAGCCGCACCGCCTACGCCGGCACCGATGGCCGCGCCGGTGGAGCCGCCCAGGGCGCCGCCCACCACGTTGCCGAGTGCGCCACCGACACCGCCGCCAATGGCGGATTTGGTGTCGTCGGCCACGGCATGGCTGGCCAGAAGGGCCAGTGCCAGAACAGAGAGAGTCTTACGCATGTTGCGAAACCTGAAGGTAGGAATTATCGGGAGAATTGTCCCGCACACAAAACAGCCGGGCAATCAGGCCCGGCTGTCAGTCGTCGTTTCCGTGGACTGATCGCGGTAAGTACTGCCGCGGATCAATCCCAGTCGCGATGGTGTTTGTGCTTGTGCTTGTACCAGCCGCGGTGGCGACCATTGTCATGCCAATGGCGATCGTAGCGGCGATCATCGTAGCGGGCGTGACGGTACCCGCGGCGACCATCGTAGTCATCATCGTCGTCGCGGTTGCTGTCGGCGTAGTGGTTACCCAGTGCGCCACCGGCGCCGCCACCCAGGGCCGCACCGATCAGGCCGCCGGTGGTGCCACCCATCTTGTTGCCCAGCACCTGGCCGCCGGCTGCGCCCAGGCCGCCGCCGATGGCGGCTTCGGTCTTGTTACCGTGGCGCGCGCCCATGGCGCCGCCTGCTGCACCGCCAAGGCCACCACCAATGGCGGCGCCGGTGCTGCCGCCGACCGCCTGGCCGACCGCAGTGCCCAATACCCCGCCCAGGGCGCCACCGACGCCGGCACGGGTGTCGCCGTCCGCGAAGGCGGTGCCACCAACCAGCGCAAGAGACAACAGGAGCATCGAGGAGTACTTCATAGAGAGGATCTCTCTGTGGGGATGTTGGAAGCGATCCTCGGTTCGTGCGAAGGCTCTGACAAGGGGGTTCCGACGAGTAACACGACTTTCATCAAATAATGCAAGTATTTGATTTATGGTCAGAACTTTTTCGATTTCGGGCGGTCTGAGTGTTATTCCAGGGTTCCGCTTTTGATGTGCTTTTCTCACAAAATGCCATTGAAATGATGGCTTTTCACGAAATAGCTCCTGGCCCTTCCGAGTTTACCTTTCATCCCTTTCTGACGTTATTCGAGTCGTGCGGATTTTTCGTAGGTCGTTACGTTCGCGCGTGTCTGAAAAGCTTCGCGAGCAAGCTCGCTCCTACAAAGAGCGGACCCGATTGGCCGACTGGCTGTAGGAGCGAGCTTGCTCGCGAGCGGGGGTTGGACGGCGCTCCGGTAGGAGCGCCGTGAAGGGCATCACGCGATGCGCTGGCTCGGCCGTGCCTTCTCGAAGCGGATGGCGACGAACTTCGACGTCGGCGTGTGGCTGCCCACGCCGTGGCTGTCCAGCGGCACCAGCGGGTTGGTCTCGGGGTAGTAGGCCGCGGCCTGGCCGGCGGGGATGTCGTAGGCCAGCAGAATGAAGTCGCTGACGCGGCGATCCACGCCGTCGGACCAGAGCGAAACCATGTCCACCTTCTCCCCGGGCTCGAAGCCCAGGCGGCGGATGTCGGCCTCGTTGGCGAACACCACCTCGCGATGGCCGCGCACGCCGCGGTAGCGGTCGTCCAGGCCATAGATGGTGGTGTTGTACTGGTCGTGGGAGCGCAGCGTCTGCAGGATCAGATGCGGCTCCTGACCGGTCTCGCGGATCTTCGCGTGGACTAGGTCCGCCGGCAGCGGGTGGCGATGGAAGTTGGCCTTGCCGCTGGCGGTGTTCCAGCGCCGCGAACCCGCCGAGTTGCCCAGGTGGAAGCCGCCGGGGTTGGCCACGCGGCGATTGAAATCGCTAAAGCCGGGGATGGTGTCGGCGATCAGGTCGCGGATGCGGTCGTAGTTGGCGATCATCGCGTCCCAGTCCACCGGGTGGTTGCCCAGGGTGGCCTTGGCAATGCCGGCAATGATCGCGGGCTCGGAGCGCATCTGCTTCGACGACGGTTCCAGCTGTCCGAAGGACGCGTGGATCATGCTGAAGGAATCTTCCACAGTCACTGCCTGCGGGCCGTCAGCCTGCCGGTCGATGTCGGTGCGTCCCAGGCACGGCAGGATCAGCGCGTCGCCGCCCACGGTGAGGTGGCTGCGGTTGAGCTTGGTGCTGATCTGCACGGTCAGCGCGCAATTGCGCAGGGATTGATGAGTGCGCGGGCTGTCCGGGGTCGCCTGGGCGAAGTTGCCGCCCAGGCCGATGAAGACCCTGGCCTGGCCGTCGAGCATGGCGTTGATCGCCTCGACGGTGTTGTGTCCGTTCTCGCGCGGCACCTTGAACTGGAAGCGCCGTTCGATGGCATCGAGCAGCGCGGCCGGCGGTCGGTCGTTGATGCCCATGGTGCGGTCGCCCTGCACATTACTGTGGCCGCGCACCGGGCACAGGCCGGCGCCGGGCCGGCCGACGTTGCCGCGCAGCAGTTGCAGGCTGACCAGTTCCTGAATGGTCGGCACCGAGTGATGGTGCTGGGTGATGCCCATGGCCCAGCAGACGATCACGCGCTCGGCGCGGCGGTACATGATCGCCGCCTGCTCGATTTCCGCGAGGCTCAGGCCCGACTGCTGCACGATGTGGTCCCAGCTGGTGTCATCCAGCACCGCCAGGTAGGCGTCGACGCCCTGAGTGTGTTCGGCGATGAAGGCGTGGTCGAACACGGCCGGCTCGCCCTGGGCCTGGGCTTCGCGCTCCCACTGCAGGAGGAATTTGGCCATGCCGCGCACGGCGGCCATGTCGCCACCCAGTGCCGGGCGGAAGAAGGCGGTGTTCAGCGGCTCGGAGCCATTGGTGAGCATCTCCAGCGCATGCTGCGGGTGTTGGAAGCGCTCCAGGCCGCGCTCCTTGAGCGGGTTGAAGGCGACCACCTGGGCGCCACGCTTCACCGCTTCGCGCAGCGGTTCGAGCATGCGCGGATGGTTGGTGCCGGGGTTCTGGCCGAAGACGAAGATCGCATCGGCGTGCTCGAAGTCATCGAAGGTCACGGTGCCCTTGCCGATGCCAACGCTCTGGCCCAGGGCTACGCCGCTGGCCTCGTGGCACATGTTCGAGCAGTCGGGGAAGTTGTTGGTGCCGAAGGCGCGGACGAACAGCTGGTAGAGGAAGGCCGCCTCGTTGCTGGCCCGGCCGGAGGTGTAGAACTCGGCCTGGTTGGGGTTTTCCAGCGCGTTCAGATGCTGGGCAATCAACGCGAAGGCGTCGTCCCAGGCGATCGGCTGGTAGCGGTCGGTGGCCGGGTCGTAGCGCATCGGGTCGGTCAGGCGGCCCTGGTATTCGAGCCAGTAATCGCTCTGCTCGCGCAGCGAAGTGACGCTGTGACGGGCGAAGAAGGCCGGGTCTACGCGGCGCTTGGTGGCCTCCCAGTTCACTGCCTTGGCGCCGTTCTCGCAGAACTTCACCCGCCCGTCTTCGGGGGAGTCGCCCCAGGCGCAGCCAGGGCAGTCGAAGCCACCGTTCTGGTTGGTCTTGAGCAGGGCGCGCAGGTTCTTGAACGGCTGTTTGCTGTCCAGCCAGAAGCGCGTGACGCTGATCAGCGCGCCCCAGCCGGCGGCGGCGCCCTTGTAGGGTTGGTAGCGGGGATTTTCTTGCTGCAGGCTCATGGAGTCTCTTTCTTTGAAAAAGGGGGCGTTCAGGCGGCTGGTGGCGCCGGGCTGTAGATCCGGGGCGCGCTGCGATGGGGCAGGTGGATCAGGTTCAGGTTGTGCTCGCGGGCCCACTGCACGGTGAGCGCGGTGGGAGCGGACAGGCTGACCAGGGTGGGGAGCCCGGCGCGCACGGCCTTGTGGATCAGTTCCAGGCTGCAGCGGCTGGTCACCACGGCGAAGCCGCCGGCCAGCTCCAGGCGCTGGCGCTTGAGTGCGCCGACCAGTTTGTCGAGGGCGTTGTGGCGGCCGATGTCCTCGCGGCACAGGCGGATCTCGCCGGCGGCATCGACGAACAGCGCGGCATGCAGCGCGCCGCTGCGGCGGCCGATCTCCTGCACGGCGTTGACCCGCTCGCGCAGGTGGTCGAAATGGGCGGCGGATGGCAGGGGAGCGCGCGGCAATACCGGCAGGCCGGGCAGCGCCTGGTCCAGGGCCTCGACGCCGCACAGGCCGCAGCCGGTGTTGCCGGCCAGTTGCCGGCGCTGGTCCTTGAGGGCCCAGAAGGCGCGATTGCTGACCTGCACCTCGGCGGTAATGGCCTCGCCATGTGCCGTCAGCCTCACGTCATAGATGTCGTCGATGGACTCGATGAGGCCGGCGCCGAGGCTGAAACCGTGGACGAAGTCTTCCAGGTCGTTCGGCGAGACCATCATCACGGCCTGGCTGAGGCCGTTGTAGGCGATGGCCAGGGCGCTTTCCCCGGCCAATGCGGCGCGGCCGCCGGCACCTTGCGGAGTGAGTTCGACGTAGCTGTAGCCGTCGGCAGGCACGACGGCATCCCGGACCGCGGCGCTGGCCGGGCGGGTGATCAGGCAAGGCATGGGCTGAGCCCTGTGGTTCTAGTAATGCAACCAGCCTATGCCGATGCCGGGGCAGCGTCTAATGGCTGCTGTCGATGTTGTGATAGATGTGGTTTATCGGTCGGGGGAGTCGCTGCCCAGCAAGGCCCCTGCTTCGCGGAAGCAGGCTTCGGCCAGAGCCGAGCGCGGTTCGCTGCGGCGCAGGATCAGCCCGAGTGGCGAAAGGGTGCGCGCGTCGTCGATCGGGGTCAGCACGAAGTGTTCACCCTGGGCGTCCAGCCCGCTGCCCAGCGGCATGATCGCGCAGCACAGCCCGCGCTCGACGGCTTGCACCAACTGGTGCACGGCGTCGGTTTCCAGGCGTGCCCGGGGCGTCAGGCCACGGCTGCGGAAGCCGTGGTCGATGGACTGGCGGAAGTGCATGCCGGCCGAGAGCAGGCCCAGCGGCAGCTCCGCCAGTGCGTCCCAGCTTAGGCTCGGGCTGTCGATCTGGAAGTGCCGGCGGTCGTGCAGCAGGCCCATGCGGGTAGCGGCCAGTTCGAGGCTTTCGAAATGTTCGCGGTCGAGGCGGTCGAGGTACGACAGGCCTAGGTCCAGCTGGTTGCGGCCGAGGCCTTCGAGGATGTTCTCCGAACTCAGGGCGAACAACTGGAAGCGCAGTTCCGGGTGGCGCTGGGCGAACAGCTCGATCAGTTGCATGGGGTCAAAGCCTGCCAGTGGCACCACGCCCAGGCGCAGGGTACCGACCAGTTGGCCGCGACACGCCGCCGCTTCTGCGTAGAGCCCGTCATGCGCTGCCAGCAGGCTGCGGGCCCAGGCGAGCACGCGCTCGCCGGCCTCGGTGAAACCCTCGAAGCGCTGCCCACGGCGCACCAGTTCAAGGCCCAGTTCTTCCTCCAGGCCGCGAACCCGCATCGACAGCGTTGGCTGGGTGACATGGCAGCGCGCCGCCGCCTGGCCGAAGTGCCGTGTCTCGTCCAGCGCGCAGAGGAATTTCAGCTGCTTGATGTCCATCGGCGGGGAGGCTCCGGGGGCGTTCTGTCGGGTTAAGGCGGGATTAGGAGTATTCCGTCAGGCGCCGCGGAAGTCGGCGACTAGACTCCAGGGGCGCGCGGTCTGCCCAATGCCGGCCGCCTGTCACTGTAACCGTAGGGAGGTTGGAAATGGGCATTTTTGCGTTCGTGAAGGAAGCCGGCGAAAAGCTGTGGGAAAGCATCGTGGGCCAGGAGGCGCAGGCCGCCGAATCGCTCAAGGACCACATCGCCAAGGTGGGCCTGGGCAACCCGAACATCCAGGTCAGCGTCGAGGGCGACAAGGTGATCGCCACCGGTGAGGTGGCCAGCCAGGAAGAGAAGGAGAAGATTCTGCTGGCGCTGGGCAACGTCGCTGGGGTGTCGGGTGTGGAAGACCACATCACCGTCGCCACGCCGGCTGCCGAGGCGCGTTTCGTCACCGTGAAGAAGGGCGATACGCTTAGCGCCATCGCCAAGGCGGAGTACGGCAACGCCAATCTCTACAACAAGATCTTCGAGGCGAACAAGCCGATGCTCAGCCATCCGGACAAGATCTATCCCGGCCAGGTGCTGCGGATTCCGGAGTGATGTCCCCGAGCCCGGCCCAGTGCCGGGCTCGTTGTTTCTGCGCCCCTCACAAGCCTTCGAGCAGCGCCCGGTAGTCTTCCTGGGCAGCGAATTCCTCGGTGTCCTTCGGTCCCTGGCGGCTGTCGGGCTGGCGTACCGCAAGCAGATGGCCGATGCCGAAGGTCCGCGCCGCGCGCAGGATCGGCAGGCTGTCGTCGATGAACAGGCTGCGCGCCGGGTCGAAGTCGACGTCCGCACGCAGCGCCTGCCAGAACTGCTGGTCTTCCTTGGGGAAACCGTAGTCGTGGGAGCTGATCAACCGATCGAACCAGGGCGACAGCTCCACCCGTTGCATCTTCAGCGACAGTGAATCGCGGTGCGCATTGGTGATCAGCACTGCGCGCCTGCCGTGCTCGCGCAGTTGCGCAAGGAAGAAATCGGCGTCCGGACGCAGGGCGATCAGGTCGGCGACCTCGCGCTTGAGGTCCATGATCGACAGCTTGAGTTCGCGGCTCCAGAAATCCAGGCAATACCAGTTGAGCAGCCCGGCGTTGTCGCGGAACAGCGGCAGCAGTTCGGCATCGGCCTGGGCACGGCTGATGCCGTGGTGCTCGGCGTACCGTTGCGGCAGGTGTTCGAGCCAGAAGTGGTTGTCGAAATGCAGATCGAGCAGGGTGCCGTCCATGTCGAGCAGGACGGTGTCGATCTGGTTCCAGGGCAGGCGTGGCATGCTGGGCTTTCGCAAAAGGGTGTCGCAATTGCGCCGCCGATGGACGGAATCGGCGCGATATCTGACACGGAGAATCGGAAAAGGCGGGTTATCATAGCCGACCCGGCCACCCCCAGGAGTCGCCCCATGCGTCAGAAACCCACGGTCCTCGCCCGAGAGATCGTTGCCAGAAGCCGGCTTTTCGCCGTCGAGGAGCTGCAGTTGCGCTTCTCCAATGGCGTCGAACGGACCTACGAGCGCCTGGTGGGCAAGGGGCAGGGCTACGGTGCGGTGATGGTGATCGCCATGCTCGACGCCGAGCACGCCGTGCTGGTGGAGGAGTACTGCGCCGGGGTCGACGAATACCAGTTGTCGTTGCCCAAGGGCCTGGTGGAGCCGGGTGAGGACATCCTCGATGCCGCCAACCGCGAGCTGAAGGAAGAAGCCGGTTATGGCGCCCGTCAGCTCGAACACATTACCGAGCTGTCGCTGTCGCCCGGTTACATGAGCCAGCGCATCCAGGTGGTGCTCGCCCGTGACCTCTACGAGGAATCGCTGCCCGGCGACGAGCCCGAGCCCATGGGCGTGGACAGGATCAGTCTGCGCGAGCTTTCCAGCCTCGCGCAGAATGCCCAGTTCAGTGAAGGGCGGGCCCTGGCCGCGCTCTACCTGGTACGTGACCTGCTGACCCAACGAGGGGAATTCCAGCCGTGATGAATGCTTTTCTGCCTGCCGTGATCGATCTGGTGCACAAGGCGGGCGATGTGATCCTGCCGTTCTGGCAAGGCGACCTGGACGTCCAGAGCAAATCCGACGAATCGCCGGTAACCGCCGCTGACCTGGCCGCCCACCGCTTGCTGGCCGACGGCCTGCGCGCGCTGGCGCCGGATGTGCCGGTGTTGTCCGAGGAGGATTGCGACATTCCCCTGGAGCAACGGGCCCAGTGGAGCCGCTGGTGGCTGGTGGACCCGCTGGACGGTACCAAGGAGTTCATTTCCGGCAGTGACGAATTCACCGTCAACGTCGCGCTCATCGAGCACGGGCGCGTGATCTTCGGCGTAGTCGGTATCCCCGCCAGCGGTCGCTGCTACTACGGCGGTACCGGCCTGGGCGCCTGGCGCGAAGAGCGTGGCGGCGAGCCCGAGGCCATCGAGGTGCGCAGCAGCCCGGAAGACGTCTTTACCGTGGTGGCCAGCAAGCGCCATTCCAGCCCGCAGCAGGAAAGCCTGCTGTCTGGCCTCGCGCAGCGCTTCGGCGACCTGAACCTGGCCAACATCGGCAGTTCGTTGAAGTTCTGCCTGCTGGCCGAAGGCTCGGCGGACTGCTACCCGCGCCTGGCGCCGACCAGCCAGTGGGACACGGCAGCCGCCCAGGGTGTGCTGGAAGGCGCCGGCGGCGAAGTCCTGGATACCAAGGGCGAGCCTTTTACCTATGAGGCGCGGGAAGGTTTCCTCAATTCGTCCTTCCTGGCGCTGCCCAAGGCTGCGTCCTGGCGCGATCAACTGATCCAGCTGGCGCGAGCGCTGGACTGACCCGATACCGTTGTAGGAGCGAGCTTGCTCGCGAACCCGCTTGACACGGGTGTTGCCGGTTAACTCGTTCGCGAGCAAGCTCGCTCCTACAGAAAAGCTCCTACGTAGTAGTGATCCATGCCTGAATTACCTGAAGTCGAAACCACCCGCCGGGGCATCGCGCCCCATCTCGAAGGCCAGCGCGTCAGCCGCGTGGTCGTCCGTGAGCGCCGCTTGCGCTGGCCGATCCCCGAGGACCTGGACGTTCGCCTGTCCGGGCAGCGCATCGTGCAGGTGGAGCGGCGCGCCAAGTACCTGTTGCTCAATGCCGAAGTGGGGACGCTGATCAGCCACCTGGGCATGTCGGGCAGCCTGCGCCTGGTGGAGTGCGGCACGCCGGCAGCGCGCCACGAGCATGTGGATATCGAGCTGGAATCAGGCATGGCGCTGCGCTATACCGACCCGCGCCGCTTCGGCGCGCTGCTCTGGAGCCTTGCGCCGCTGGAGCATGAACTGCTGCGCCACCTGGGCCCGGAGCCGCTGACCGACGCCTTCGAAGGCGAGCGACTGTTCCAGCTGTCGCGCAACCGCAGCATGGCGGTCAAACCCTTCATCATGGATAACGCGGTGGTGGTCGGAGTGGGCAACATCTACGCCACCGAGGCGCTGTTCGCCGCCGGCATCGACCCGCGCCGCGAGGCGGGGACCATCTCGCGGGCGCGCTACGTGAAGCTTGCGCAGGAGATCAAGCGCATCCTCGCCATTGCCATCGAGCGCGGCGGTACCACGCTGCGCGATTTCGTCGGCGGCGATGGCCAACCGGGCTACTTCCAGCAGGAGCTCTTCGCCTATGGGCGCGGAGGTGAACCCTGCAAGGTCTGCGGCTCGACCCTGCGCGAAGTGCGCCTCGGCCAGCGTGCCAGCGTCTACTGCCCGCGCTGCCAACGCTGAGGCTGCGGGGCCGCCGTTAAGCTGCCGCCCCGATCTGCCACTCCACCTTCTGCCATAACAACAATGGCCCCCGACGAGGGGCCTACAGGTGATTCATGTCCGGCAACTATCTGCCCCGCAACCCGTTCGCCGAGGCGCTCGGCCACAGCATGCTGCGCGTGGCCGGCTGGCGTATCGAAGGCGCGCTGCCGCCACTGGACAAGTTCGTGGTGATCGGCGCGCACCACACCTCCAACTGGGATTTCGTGTTGTTTCTCGCGGTCAAGTTCGTGCTGCGCCTGAACGCCCGCTGGTTCGGCAAGCACACCATTTTCCGCGCGCCCTTCGGCGCTTTGATGCGCCGCTGGGGCGGCATCCCGATCCAGCGCCATCTCAAGCTGAACACGGTGGACCAGGCGATCCAGGCATTCCGCGACAACCGCGAGATGATGCTGATCCTCTCTCCGGAAGGGACGCGGCGGAAGGTCGAGCGCTGGAAAATGGGCTTCTACCACATTGCTCGCGGCGCGGGCGTGCCCATCGTGCTGGCGGCGCTGGACTATCCCGGACGACGCATCGTCATCGGCGAGCCGTTCTGGCCCACGGGCGACGAGTCCGCCGACCTGCGCCGGATGCTGGCTTTCTACCGGCCGTTCGTGCCGAAAAAGCCTGAATACGCATTCTTCGGTGATTGAAGGCTGTCACGCGACAAGTCATGGAGCGCTGTTATAGTTATGGCAGTCTGCCTGCCCAACTACACAAAAAAGGACTTCCTTCCATGAACCTGTTCCGCACCACCGCCACTGCAATGGCACTGGTCTGTGCGTTCTCGGTGCTGCCAGCTGTTGCTCAGGACGCGGTGAGCAACGTCAGTGGCGACCCGACCTACACCGTCGAGGCCCCGCCGGCCTACGCGATGATGGGTGACCTGATCTTCGCCCGCCCGCTCCTGATCGCCGCCACCGTGGTGGGCACTGCCGCCTTCGTGGTGACCCTGCCGTTCAGCGCGGCAGGCGGCAACGTCAAGGAAGCAGGCCAGGCGCTGGTGGTGGATCCAGGCAAGGCCGCCTTCGTGCGCTGCCTGGGCTGCACCACCAGCGGCTACAAGAAGGACTGATCGGTCCTGATCCGGGGCGGCCGTGCCGCCTCGAAAGCCCGGTTCACCGGGCAAAGCCTGCGGGTAATCGATGAATCTGACCGGTCTGAAGAAGCACCTGCGTCCGCTGCTTCTGCTGCTGGTCGCCATCGTCCTGGGCTATACCTTCTGGTCCAGTGCCGGCCTGCTGCAGTTGGGAGCGGGCCTGGCGCTGTTCCTGTTCGGCATGCAGTGCCTGGAAGAAGGGCTGCGCGATCTTGCCGGCAGCCAGCTCGAACGCTGGCTGGAAAAAAGCACCGCGACGCGCGGCAAGAGCCTGCTGTTCGGCCTCTTCGGCACCTTCCTGCTGCAATCCTCCACGCTGGTTTCCCTGCTCACCATCGCCTTCATCAGCACCGGGCTGATCCAGCTGGCGGGTGGTATCGCCATCCTGTTCGGCGCCAACCTGGGTGCCACCAGCGGTATCTGGCTGCTGGCGCTGGCCGGGCAGAACCTCAGCCTGAGCCCGCTGGCGCTGCCATTGCTGGTGTTCGGCATCCTGCTGGGTTTCAACGGCGCCAAGAGCAAGGCTGCCGGACGCATCCTGCTGGGGATCGCCTTCATCTTCCTGGGCATCGACCAGATCAAGGAAGGCTTCCAGAGCTTCGGCGACGCCATGGACATGAGCGAGCTGCGTGCCGAAGGCATGCTCGGCGCGTTGCTGTTCGTCACCTTCGGCCTGCTCATCACCGTGGTCCTGCAATCCAGCCACGCCACGCTGATGCTGACCCTGGCGGCCCTGGCCGGCGGCCAGCTGGAGCTGGGCCAGAGCCTGGCCATCGCCATCGGCTCGAACGTCGGCAGCAGCGTCACCACGGCCTTCGTCGGCTCCCTGGGCGGCAACCGCAGTGGGCAGCGGCTGGCGATGGCCCATGTGCTGTTCAACGTCGTGACCGGGGTGCTGGCCTTCCTGCTTTTGTCACCGTTGACCTGGCTGGTGCACTGGCTGGTAACGCCGCTGGGCCTGGCGGACAACCCGATGATCCAGCTGGCGCTGTTCCATACGCTGTTCAACGGCATGGGTGTGGCGTTGTTCTGGCCGTTGCAGGGCGCGCTGGCCAATGCCCTGGTGCGCTGGCTGCCGGAAGTGGAGGAGCCAGCCGTGCTGATCACCGACATGGCGCCGGCCATGCCGAGCATCGAACGCACCCATGCGCGCTACCTCAACGAACGCGCGCTGGACTCCGCCGATGCCGCCGCCAGTGCGGTGCTTCAGGAACTGCGACATCTCGGCCGGTTGAGTATCGAGGTGATCTGCCACGCGCTCTACCTGCCGGTGGACATGCTCAGCCAGCCGCGCATCGACGAGAACGAGCTGCGCGCGGCACCCGATCGTCACGCGCTGGGCGCGGAAGTGCTCTACCAGCGCCATATCAAGGGAGTTTATGGCGATCTGCTGAGCTTCATGGGGCGCCTCGAAGTCCCTCTGGACGAGGAACACCAGCGCTTCTGGCTGTCCTGCCAGGTGGTGGCGCTGCAGCTGGTGGATGCCGTGAAGGACGCCAAGCATCTGCAGAAGAACCTCGGGCAGGCTCTGCAGGGCGAGCCTTCAGTGCTGCGCGATACCTATGTCGAACTGCGTCGCCACCTGATCGCGATGCTGCGGGAAGTGCGTGCGCTGGGGTCGCTGATTGGCGGCGATCTGCCGCAAGAGGCACTGGCGGCGCGCCTGCAACTGCTCGACGAAAGTGCCGCCGAATTCGACGGCGCCTTCCGCCAGCGGCTGTTCGCCGCGGTGCGCCGTCATGAGCTGGATGGTCTGCAGATGAGCTCGCTGATGAACGACTTGGGCTACGTCAGCCGCATCATCCAGAGCCTGCGCAATGTGCTGCAACTGGGCACCGAGCATGGCCTGTTCGAGCCGGGCGAGGACGAGACGCCCGGCCTCATCCTGCCCTGAGAAATCCCTGATCAGCGCAGCGGCGCCGCCAGTTCGGTGGCCAGGCCGATGCCCCGCGGATCGCTGGCGGACTGCACCTCGCCGGATTTCTTGTTCCACAGCAGTACCTGCTGGTTGCCGTAGGCGCGGCCTACATTCTTGAGCGTGTAGCCGCGGCGCTGCAGGTCGGCTATCTGGGGGGCGCTGAAGGCGCGCGGCTCGTGCTCGATCACGTCAGGCAGGTACTGGTGGTGGTAGCGCGGTGAAGAGACCCAGCGCTGCACCGGCTTGCCGTCCAGATAGTCCAGCATCGCCAGCAGCACCATGCTGGGAATCCGGCTGCCGCCGGGCGTGCCGAACGCGGCCAGCTCGGTGGGGCTTTCGATGAAGCTCGGGCTCATGCTCGACAGCGGGCGCTTGCCGGCGGCTACCGCGTTGGCCTGGCTGCCGGCCAGTTGGTAGGCGTTGGCACCGCTGACGTCGGTGGCGAAGTCGTCCATCTCGTCATTGAGCAGCACGCCAGTGCCGGGCACGGTGAAGGCTGCGCCGAAAGGCAGGTTGACCGACAGGGTGGCAGCTACGGCGTTGCCGTCGGCGTCCATCACCACGAAGTGGGTGGTGTGGTCGCCTTCGCGCCAGGCGGGGGCCGGCGGCAGGCTGGAACTGGGCGTGGCGCGCTGCGGGTCGATGCCGGCGGCCAGGCGCTTCAGGTAGTCCGGCGCGAGCAACTGGTTGACCGGGTTGGCGACGCGGTCCGGGTCGCCCAGCAGGCCGCGGTCGCGGTAGGCGCGGCGCAGGAGTTCCACCACGTAATGCGCCCGCTGTACCGGCTCGGCTTTCTGCCAGGGCAGTTGCTGCAGCATGCCCAGGCTCTGCGCCAGGGCGATGCCGCCGGCGGAGGGAGGCGGGGCGCTGATCAGTTCCTTACCGTCGGCCAGCGGGTAGCGCAGCGGCTGGCGCTCGACGGTGCGGTAGCTGGCGAGGTCTTCCAGGCTCCAGATGCCGCCGGCGGCGCGCACGCCTTCCACCAACTTCTGCGCGGTCTCGCCTTCGTAGAAGCCGCTGCGGCCGTAGCGCGCCATCTTCTCCAGGGTGTTGGCCAGTTGCGGCTGGCGCATCAGGCTGTATTCCTCGGGCAGGTTGCCCTGGTCGAGGAAGATGCGGGCGGTCTCGCGGTCCTGGCGCATGGCGTCCAGGCGCCAGGAGGCACGGTCGATGTAGACGCGGTCGATGGACACGCCATCGGTCGCCAGGCGGATCGCCGGCACGAGATTGTTCGCCAGGGTCTTGCGGCCGTAGCGGCTGGTGATGTCCGCCAGGGCGGCGGGCAGGCCGGGAATGCCGGCGGCCAGCGGGCCATTGAGCGACAGTTGCGGGTCGGCCTTGCCGTTGCGCTCGTACATCCGCGCGTGGGCGGCCAGGGGGGCGCGCTCGCGGGCGTCGATGAAGTGGTAGGTCGGCGGGCTGCCGGCCTTGCGCAGCAGGAAGAAGCCGCCGCCGCCCAGGCCGGAACCGTAGGGCTCGGCCACCGCCAGCGCGGCGCTGATGGCCACCGCGGCGTCGAAGGCGTTACCGCCGTCGGCGAGGGTTTCCAGGCCCGCCACAGTGGCGGCGGGGTGTGCAGTGGCGACACTGGCCTGGGCCGGATGCTCCGCGGCGTGCAGGGCAAAGCTCAGCAGCAGGAGGCTGCAGAAGCCGAGCAGGGAGGCGCGGGAGCGGGAATTCAACAGGGACATGGCATCTCACGAACCGCCGGCATGGCCGGCTGGAAAACCAAATGGGGCGAAGGTGGAGGATAGACAATCCACAACGCCCCGGGTTTGTGAGAACTCAATGAAAAAGTGTCGAAACGAGCGAAGTCAGGCTTTGCCTGTGAGCTTCTTGTACTTTTCCATCAGCTGATCCTTGCTCTCGACGTTGCTTTCGTCGAGGGGGATGCAGTCGACCGGGCAGACCTGCTGGCACTGCGGTTCGTCATAGTGACCGACGCATTCGGTGCACAGGTTCGGGTCGATGACGTAGATCTCCTCGCCCTGGGAGATCGCGGCATTGGGGCACTCGGGTTCGCAGACGTCGCAGTTGATGCAATCGTCAGTGATTTTCAGGGACATCGAACAACTCCAACCATGACGGCAGCCATGGCGATCGGTAGCAACAATGGTGAAATTGTGCCGTATCGGCGCGCGGAGTGCACGCGAAGCGGGATCGGAGGCGCTACGAAGTTTGGGAGATGCCGCCATCCATGGCGGCCAGGCGGATCAGCGCTTGAAGCGCTCGGCCAGGGCGCTGGCCACCGCGGGATGGACGAATTTGGTGATATCGCCGCCCAGGGCCGCGATCTCGCGCACCAGGGTGGAGGAGATGAAGGAGTACTTCTCCGACGGCGTGAGGAACATGCTTTCCAGGTCGGGTGCGAGCTGGCGGTTCATGTTGGCCAGCTGGAACTCGTACTCGAAGTCCGACACCGCGCGCAGGCCGCGCAGCAGGATGTTCGCATTCTGCTCCTTGGCGAAATGCGCGAGCAGCGTGGAGAAGCCGACGACTTCTACATTGGGCAGGTGCGAGGTGACCTGGCGGGCCAGCTCGACGCGCTGTTCCAGCGGGAACAGGGGATTCTTCTTGGGGCTGGCGGCGACGGCAATGATCACCTGGTCGAACAGTCGCGAGGCGCGTTCGACCAGATCGGCATGGCCTTTGGTGATGGGGTCGAAGGTACCCGGGTACAACACTCGATTCATCGCGGCGTCCTGGTCGGCTCTTGTTGGCAGGCTGGTGCAATAGCGGGCGGATGGTAACGCAGCATGTCCGTGGGGCCAAGCGACCTTGGTAGTGCTTCTGTGAACGGACTACCTGAGATAACCGGCGAGAGACCGATGAGTCACGCGCAGGCCGCGTGCCAGAGCTTGCGCACGGACTTTTGCAAGGAGAACCCCTGTAGGAGCGAGCTTGCTCGCGAATCAGCCCCGCAGCGGAGAATGTTCGCGAGGCCGAATCCATTCCCTACGGATAACGGCATTCCCCACATCCCTGTGGGTCACAAGCTCGCTCCTACGAAGAACCATCTCACGCGGATGGTCCGGGAGTCGCTTCAGGCCTTGCCCAGCCGCTTGCCCAGGGCGTCGGCCAGTTGCGCGGTGAGGCCGTAGACCGAGAGCTGCGGGTTGGCGCCGATGCTGGTGGGGAATAGCGAACCGTCGTGGATCGACAGGTTCTCCAGCTGGTGGTGGCGGCCGAGGCTGTCGCACACCGACTGCTTCGGATCCTCGCCCATGGCGCAGCCGCCCATTACGTGGGCGCTGCCCAGGCGGGTGCGGTACAGCTCCAGGCTCAGGCTGTCGATCAGCTCGTGTGCTTCCTTGGCAGTCTTCACGTAGCCGGCGTCGGCGTGCAGCGGCAGCACGGCCTTGGCGCCGGCGGCGAACTGGATGTCGGCCATGGTGTGGAAGGCGCGGCGGATGCCGTCCCAGGTGTAGTCGGTCATCTGGTAGTCGAGCACCGGGGTATCGTCGCCGCGCAGGCTGACGGAGCCCACTGCGCTGTCCGGATGGAAGCCGTCGCGCATCAGCGCGAGGATCACGTTGGTGTGCGGCAACTGCTCCATGCGCAGCGCGTTGTCTTCGCCGAAGCGGCCGAGTAGGGTGGCGCTGAGCGCCGGTTGCAGCGGCGGCACTTCGAGCTTGTAGGACATGCGCCCGGTGGCGCCGTCGTCCCATTGGAAGTGGTCGGAATAGATCGACTGCGGCGCGCCGTAGAAGGGGTTGATCACCTCGTCGAACAGAGCGGCGCTGAAGTTCACCGTGTGCAGGAAGGTGCGCTGGCCGACGCGGCCGTGCGGGTCCGGCGCCTTGGAGCGCAGGAGGATCGCCGGGGTATTGATGCCGCCGCCGGAGAGCACGTAGTGGCGCGCCTTGATGGTGATCTTGCGGCCGGTGGGGGCGACGCAGCGCTCGTCCATGGCGGAGCATTCCAGGCCGCTGACCTTGTTGCCGTCGAGCAGCAGGCGCTCGGCGCGGGCGAGGAACAGCAGTTCGCCGCCTTTCTCCAGGGTGGCCGGAATGGTGGTGACCAGCATCGATTGCTTGGCGTTGGTCGGGCAGCCCATCCCGCAGTAGCCGATGTTCCAGCAGCCGCGGACGTTGCGCGGGATGACCTTCCAGTGCAGGCCGAGCTTCTCGCAGCCGTTGCGGATCACGTCGTTGTTGGCGTTGGGCGGCATGATCCAGGGCGCGACGCCCAGGCGTTGTTCCATCTTCTCGAACCAGGGCGCCATCTCGGCGACGCTGTGGCCCTTCACGCCGTGTTCCTTGGCCCAGTGCTCCAGGGTTGGCTCCGGGGTGCGGAAGCTGGAGGTCCAGTTGACCAGGGTGGTGCCGCCCACGGCGCGGCCCTGGAGAATGGTGATGGCGCCGTCCTTGCTCATCCGGCCGATGCCTTCCTGATACAGGTTCGGGTAGGCGTCAGCCTCCTGCATCTTGAAGTCGCTGCTGGTCTTGAGCGGGCCTTCTTCCACCAGCAGCACCTTGTAGCCGGCGGCGCTGAGGGTTTCGGCTGTGGTGCCGCCGCCGGCGCCGGTGCCGACGATCACGACGTCGGCCTCCAGGGTCAGGTCCTTGTCCAGGCGCGAGCCGTTGTGGACTTTCCAGCCGCGGGCCAGGCCCTCGGCGAACAGATCGGGTACGGGCATCGGAAATCTCTCAGGCGAATTCTTGTTGTTCTGGCGAAATCAGATTTTCGGCGGGCCGGGGTAGCCGCAGTGGCCCCAGGATTCCGGGCGGCTGTACCAGGCCATCATCACCAGTTGCAGCAGCGAGCTGTGGCCCATCTTCAGCAGGGAGATGAAGCTGTTCTGCCAGCGGTTCAGGAAGTTCTGCACATCCTGCGCGCTGGCGTTGTCCCAGCTGCCCCAGATGCCGGTGAGCGGCCCGCGGGTGATCGGCAAGGCGAGCACGTCGAACAACTGCACGGTGAGCTTGAGCATTTCCGGGGAGAGGTGGTTCAGGCTGTTGTCCAGACTCTGGATGGTGCCTTTCACGGCCTCCGCCATTCTCTCGGCGGGCACGGCGGCGGCCAGCATCACCGGGATCAACGCGCGCAGGAACGGCAGGTCGGAATCGCGCAGCACGGCAAAGCCATTGGCCGGAGTGCTGGCGGAACAGCCGCTGAGGCTGGCGGTAACGCCCGCCGTGGCGAGGAAGGCCCCGCCCAGCAGGCCGATCTTGAGCACGCCGCGCCGGGAGAGTCCCGGCGCGCTCAGGGAGGTGTCTGTCATTCTTATTTTTTCACCTGTGTCTTGGAGGGTGCCGGTCAGCGAATGAACAGCTTGTAGACCAGCTTCTGCAGCGATTTACCGTAGGGCGGGTAGATCACCCGCGCAGCGTTGAAGCGCGGCTTGCTGAACACGCCCTTGGCCTTGGAGAAGGTCAGGAAGCCTTCGTGGCCGTGGTAGTGGCCCATGCCGGACGGGCCGACGCCGCCGAAGGGCATGTCGTCCTGGGCAACGTGCAGCAGGGTGTCGTTGAGGCACACCCCGCCCGAATGGGTCTGCGCCAGTACGTGATCCTGCTCGCGCTTGTCGTAGCCGAAGAAGTAGAGCGCCAGCGGGCGATCGCGCTCGTTGACGTAGCTGAGTGCCTGGTCGAGGTTCTGGTAGGGGATCACCGGCAGCAGCGGGCCGAAGATCTCTTCCTGCATGATCTTCATCTCGTCGGTCACGTTCAGCACCAGCGCCTGCGGCAGGCGGCGGCCCTGGGCCTGCGGGAACAGCGGGATGACGGTGGCGCCGCGGGCCTGGGCGTCGGCGAGGTAGCCGTTCAGGCGCGACAGCTGGCGCTCGTTGATGATCGCGGTGTAGTCCGGGTTGTTCTCCAGTTTCGGGAAGAAGCCCTGGACCACCTGGCGGTAGCTCTCGACGAACTCGTCGACGCGGTTCTGCGGCACCAGCACGTAGTCCGGTGCCACGCAGGTCTGCCCGGCGTTGAGCGATTTGCCGAAGGCGATGCGCTCGGCGGCGTCCTTCATCGGCACGCTGGCGGAAACGATCGCTGGCGACTTGCCGCCCAGCTCCAGGGTGACCGGGGTGAGGTTCTCGGCGGCGGCGCGCATCACGTGCTTGCCGACGCTGGTGGCGCCGGTGAACAGCAGATGGTCGAAGGGCAGCTTGGAGAAGGCCACGCCGACGTCCACTTCACCCTGCACCACGGCGACCAGATCCTCGGGGAAGACCTTGGCCAGCAGTTCCTTCAGCACGCGGGCGGATTCCGGGGTGGATTCGCTCATCTTGATCATCACCCGGTTACCGGCGGCCAGCGCGCCGGTCAGCGGGCCGATGGCGAGGAACAGCGGGTAGTTCCACGGCACGATCACGCCCACCACGCCCAGCGGCTGGTAGATGACCTTGGCCGACGCCGGCATGAATTGCATGCCCACGCTGCGACGCGACGGCTTCATCCACTTCTTCACACGCTTGGTGGCGTAATGCACGCCGTGCAGGCTGGGCAGCACTTCGGCGAGCAGGGTTTCGTCGGCGGAGCGGTTACTGAAGTCGGCGTTGATGGCGTCGATGATCGCCTTCTGCTCGGTCACCAGCAGGTTGGCGAGGCTCTTCAGCCACTGGATGCGCTGGCCGGCGTCCGGCATCGGGTTCGCGCGATAGGCCTGGCGCTGGCGTTCGAGAAGGGTTTCCAGCTGGCTGATCTGCTGCTGGGTCTGCTGCAGGTAGGCGATATCGGCAACCATGACGGGCTCCTGGGCGGAAGCGGGTGGGGAAGCTCTCCGGGGATTCACACAAGGATCTCGGATGCTTCGCGTTTTTATGCTGTCGCTGGTTTTTTAGAGCAATTGCTCTAGAGTGTCAATCAGCATGCCGTTTCCGTACCGCCAGGCCCAGCCAACGAAAAGTTGGGCGCATCCCGGAGTTGTGTCAGGTGGTAGCAATCGGTGTACCTTTGCGTCCGCGCAATCCGCTTCGATGAGTTTCGCGAATGGCACCACGCATCAATACCCGTGACCGCATTGCCCAGGCCAGCCTCGAGCTGTTCAACGCCCAGGGCGAGCGCAGCGTCACCACCAACCACATCGCCGCGCACCTGGGCATCTCGCCGGGCAACCTGTACTACCACTACCGCAACAAGCAGGTGATCATCGCCCAGCTGTTCGCCGAGTACGAAAGCCACGTCGACCAGTTCCTGCACCTGCCCGAGGGGCGCGCGCTGACGGTGGAAGACAAGACCTTCTACCTCGAGGCGCTGCTCGCCGCGATGTGGCACTACCGCTTCCTGCACCGCGACCTCGAGCACCTGCTGGACTCCGACCCGGAGCTGGCCGCCGCCTACCGCGCCTTCGCCCGCCGCGCAATGGACAACGCCAAGGCGATCTACCGGGGCTTCGTCGACGCCGGCATCCTGCAGATGGACGAGCCGCAGCTCGAAGCGCTGACCCTGAATGCCTGGATCATCCTCACCTCCTGGGTGCGCTACCTGTGCACTACCCGCGAGGTGGCCAGCGACCTCAGCGAAGCGCTGATGCGGCGCGGCATCTACCAGGTGCTGGCGCTGGAAAGCGGGCACATCGCCCCGGCATTCCGCGAGGCGGTAGCGGCGGTGTTCGATCGGTTGTACGTGCCGTTGGAAGGCTGATATTCCATCGGCGGATAACCGTGAACGGTTATTCGCCCTACGCCGAGCCCCCATGTAGGGCGCATAACGCGCCAGCGTTATCCGCCGAATGTTCGGGCTGTAAGGTCATGCATCCACCTGGCGCGGTCCCGGTACGCGTGGCCGGCGCAGGGCGATGCCGTGGCGCAGGAAGAACTCCTCCACACCCTCGGTGGCATCGGTATAAAGCGTGCGGTCGGGATGATCGGCGAGGAAACGCGCCATCAGAGCCAGGCCCGTTCCACGCAATTGGAGCCTCGGCAGCACGGCGATTTCCGCCAGCCAGGTGGTCTGCGCCGTCTCGCTTTCCGCGCGCAACAGGCCGACTACCTGTTCACCGTCCAGGGCCAGCAGGAAGTAGCTGGAGTATTCGTAGAGATCGCGCAGTTCCGCGGTGGTGCCGGGAGAGCCCCAGCCCACGGCGCGGTAAAGCGCGGCGATAGCCGCGCACTGAGCGTTGCTCAGTGGCGGGTTCTGCAGGATCGTCAGCGGCGTGTCGTGCATGGCGGCGCTCCTTTCTGGCGTTTCCATCCTGGTGCAGTTTCAGTCTGCCTCATTCCCGTTCTGCTGGGCTGATCCAGCGCAGTCAGGCTTCGCGTCGTTCGCGCAGCCACTGCGGGATGCGGCGCTCCAGGTAATAATCCGGGCGCCCGGGGGAGCCGCCGATGAAACCTACGTGACCGCCATGGGGCAGCAGCTCCAGTTGCGTCGACGCGGAAAGCTCGTCCAGCTGCGGCACGCTGTTGGCATGGATGAACGGGTCGTCGCTGGACTGGATGACCAGCGTCGGCACCCGGATGCCGCCCAGGTAATAGCGGCTGGAGGCGCGCCGGTAGTAATCGTGTACATCGGCGAAACCATGCAGCGGCGCGGTCACACGGTCGTCGAAGTCCCAGAAGGTGCGCATGCCATCGAGCGGCCCGAGGCGCTCCAGCGCCGCGAGGTTTTCTGCGTGGCCGCCGGCGGCAAAGGCCTGGCGCTTGGTCTGCACGTAGGCCACCAGCTCGCGCATGAAGTGCGCCTGGTAGACCCTGGAGAAGCCGATGCCGATGCGGTCCGCACACTGGTCGAGGCGGAACGGCACCGACACCGCCACCGCGCCTTTCAGCGGGCAGCTATCCGAGGATTCGCCAAGGTACTTGAGCAGCACATTGCCGCCCAGCGAGTAACCCACCGCGTAAAGCGGCGCCATCGGCCGCTTGGCACGAACATGGGCGACTACCGAGGCGAGATCCTCGCTGACGCCGGAGTGATAACCGCGCGGCAACAGGTTCGATTCCCCCGAGCAGCCGCGCCAGTTCAGCGCCACGCTGGCCCAGCCCTGCGCGGCGAGTTGCTGCTGCAGGCCGAGGATGTAGTGCGAGGACGACGAGCCGGTCAGCCCATGCAGCGCCAGCACCAGCGGCGCATCCGCCTCGTGCGGGCCGTGCCAGTCGAGGTCGATGAAGTCACCGTCTTCCAGCCACAGGCGCTCGCGGGTGCGCTGGAGGCTCGGCGCCTTGCGCAGGAGCGAGCCGTAGAGAGTCTGCAGGTGCGGGCCGGGTAGCCACCAGGCGGGTTTGAACGGGGAAGGTATAGTCATCACGGATCGAGTGGGGGCGACGAGTTGTGATAGTAACGCCAAGTCGGCCGCACGATGGATGCCTCATGCATCCGTCATCAGGAAAACCCACGCAAAGGAGGGGATGGAATGTGGAAGAAAATCGCGGCGTTGAGCCTGGTCGTCTGGCTGGCCGCGTGTGGCGAGCCGGTCCCGCAGGAGCACAAGTCCTACGTGGGCTTGTGGACCGCGCCGCAGATGAGTCTGCTGGTCACGGCGGATGGCCGCGTCGCCTACAAGCGAGTTTCGGGCAGTACTTCAAAGTCCATCGAGGCGCCGATCAAGCGCTACGAAGCCGACGGTTTCACCGTTGGATTCGGCCCGTTCGACACGCACTTCAAGGTTTCCAAACCACCCTACCAGGACGGCAACCAGTGGAAGATGGTGGTCGATGGCGTTGAGTTGGTGCGCACCAGCACCGTCGATGTCGGCAAGTCGATCTGAAGGCTCTCTGCACCGGTATCATCAAGGAGCCGGCCCGGACGGCCGACCAATTCAACCGACATGAGGATTGTCCCCTATGTTCAGCCGCTGGCTGTTTCTCTCCGCTCTCACCGTAGCGTTGCCCGGCTTCGCCTGGGCGGATGGCGCCTCTTCCGACTTCAGCGAGGACGCACCCAGCGCCGAACAGAGTGATCCGCGCGGCGAAGAGCTGTTCGCCGAATTCACCCGCCTCCACCTGGCCGCCGAGACGGGCGAGCCGCAAGCCCTGTTCGATTTAGGCGCCTACTTCTACCAGCAGCAAAACTACGCCGGCGCGCGCAAATGGTGGGGCAAGGCTGCCGAGGCCGGGATGGCTCGCGCGCAGATCCAGCTGGCGATGCTCTATCGCCAGGGTGATGGCGGCCCCCAGGACAAGGCCGAAGCGGCACGCTGGTTCCGCAAAGCCGCGGAGCAGGGCGATGCTGGCGCGCAGAACGAGATGGGCGTCCTCTACTGGGGCGGCGAAGGCGTCGACAAGGACCGGGTCCAGGCTGGCACCTGGTTCGAGCGCGCGGCCGAGGCCGGCAGCGAAGACGCCGAAACCAACCTGGGATGGTTCTATCTGGATGACTCCCAGGGCATTTACGACGCTGCTTCCGAGGAAGAGGCAGCGCTGCAGGATCGCTATGCCGCCAGCCGGGAAAAGGCCTTCCAGTGGTTCTGCAAGGCTGCGACCCGTGGCGATTCCCGTGCCCAGTTCAAGGTGGGCGAGGCCTACTGGAACGGCTCCGGTGCGGGCATGAACAAGTTGCAGGCGCGGCTCTGGCTGGAAAAGGCCGCGCAGCAGCAGGACGCGGAGGCCATCGCCTGGCTGAAGACTGCCGAGGGCACCGCCTGGTACACCCGCCTGGAAAACTGGGCCCACGCCGCGCTGGATGGCGAGTTGTCCGGAACCGCCGACTGCTCGGGCGCCCCGGATCGTCGGCACGCCGATCGCGGTGTCGAGAGCGCCTCGCCTGAACCGGAGGCCGTGGAGGCCAGCGCAGTCGATGCAGCCGAGGCCGTCGACGCGGCGGAGGCGGCGAGCCAGTAGGCCCGCTACCAGCCGAACTCGTTGGCCAGGTCTTCCGCACGGCGGGCGTCGCCCAGCAGCTTTGCCAGCTCGCCGATCAGTTCGCGGCGGAAGACCGGGTTGACGCTGTAGTCCTGCGCGAAGATGTCTTCGCCCGCGCTGCGCCACACCCGCGCGAAGGTGGCGAGGCAAGCGGTCATCTGCCAGAGATCATCGAACATCGGTGCGGGGTCCCACGGGCCACCATGCTGGTCGAAGAGGATGCGGCCGGTGGAGCACTCGAAGATGAAGGGATCGGCACCCTGGTCCGCCACCACGATCCAGCCCTCGTCCCATCCTGCCAGCCGCTCGCCGGTCAGGCCGTGCCAGCGGTAGCCGGCCTGCCGTCCCCACAGCTTCGCCAGTGAGGGAATGAAGAACGGATTGCCGGCGGTCTCCAGCGTGCAGTCGCAGGGGCCGACTTCGCCGTAGAAGCGCTCCAGCTCGGCGGGTAGGGCGATGTCACCGGCCCAGTCGCTGGCAGGTTGAACGAAACAGCGTTCGTCCAGCGCCAGCAGTTGTTCGCGGAGGGCGTCCGGCATCCGTCAACTTTCCCGCTGCCACAGCGCGTAATGCACCGAGCCCGCAGTCTTTTCCCGATGCAGCCGCCAGTTGCCCGGCAGGCCGAGGCTGGAGGGCACGGCTTCGCTTTCGGTGTAGATCCACGCGTCCTTGGCCAGCCAGCCGCGCTCTTCCAGCAGGCGGCAGGTGTTCTGTAGCAGGTCCTGGTGGAAGGGCGGGTCGAGGAAGACCAGGTCGAAGGCTTGCGATGCCGGGGTATCGAGGTAGCGCAGCGAGTCGGTCATCAGCAGTTGGCCGTTGCCGCACTTGAGCGTGTCGAGCGTGCTGCGCAGCGCGGACACGGCTTCGCCGTTGGTATCCAGCGCCAGGCCCGAACTGGCTCCGCGCGATAGCGCTTCGAGGAACAGCGCACCGCTGCCGGCGAAGGGGTCGAGCACACGGGCGCCGGGGACGTAAGCCGCCAGCCAGTTGAACAGCGTCTCGCGCACCCGGTCCGGCGTCGGGCGCAGGCCCGGGCCGTCGGGGAAGGCGAAGCGCCGGCTGCGCCATTCGCCGCCGATGATGCGCAGCTGGCCCTGGCCGCCGTGGGGCTTCTGTGCGGCGCGCGGGGCGCCGCCGGGTCGTTTGCTCATCAGTGCTCCGGTACGCCGGCGGGTTGCGCGGCGGGTTTGTCGGTGGGCGGCGGCAGCGGTTGCTGCGGCACGGTGGGGCCGGCGGTGACGATGACGAAGGCGTCCGGGTCGAGGTGGCGGCGCATCGCTTCCTTCACCTGCTCCACGCTCAGGCCCTGGACCTGGCTGAGGAAAGTCTCCAGGTAATCCAGCGGCAGGTTGTAGAAGCCGATGGCGCCCAACTGGCCGACGATGTCGGCGTTGCTCGCGGTGGACAGCGGGAAGCTGCCGGCCAGCTCGCGCTTGGCGTCGTCCAGTTCCTTCTGCGTCGGGCCCTTGTCGAGGTAGTCGCGGACGATGTCCTGCACCAGCTTGAGGGTGCCTTCGCTCATCTCGGCGCGGGTCTGCAGGCCGATGGTGAACGGCCCGCGCGACTGCATGCCGGTGAAGCCGGAGTAGACGCCGTAGGTCAGGCCGCGCTTCTCGCGCACCTGGTCCATCAGTCGCGTGCCGAAGCCGCCGCCACCGAGGATCTGGTTGCCCAGGTAGAGCGCGGCGTAATCCGGATCGTTACGGGTGATGCCCAGCTGCGCCAGCATCAGCTGGGTCTGCTTGGACGGGAACTCGATGTGGGTGACGCCGGCCTTGGGTGTCTGCGGCTCGCCCGGCGCGGGCAGGGCGGGGCCCTTGGGCAGTGACCTGGAGACGCTGCCGGCGATGGCTTCGGCCTGCTCGCGGGTCAGGTCGCCGACCAGCGCGATGACCACGTTGCCAGCGGCGTAGGCCTTCTGGTGGAAGGCGCGCAGCTGGGCGACGCTGATCTTGGGCACCGACTTCTCGTTGCCGTCGCTGGAGTGGGCGTACGGATGATCGCCGTAGAGCCGCTTGAACAGTTCCAGGCCCGCCAGCTTGCCGGGGTTCTGCTTCTGGTACTCGAAGCCGGCCATGACCTGGTTCTTGATGCGCGCCAGGGCGTCCTCGGGGAAGGTCGGCTGGCCGATCACCTGGTCGAACAGTGCCAGCGCCGCGTCGCGCTTGGCCGGCTCGCTCAGGCTGCGCAGGCTGGCTACCGCCATGTCGCGGTAGGAGCCATTGCCGAAATTCGCGCCCAGGTCGTCGAACCCGGCGGCAATCGCGCTGGTGTCCTTGCCGGGCACGCCTTCGTTGAGCATGGCGTTGGTCAGCATGGCCAGGCCGTAGGTGTCGCCGTCCTGGCTGCTGCCGGCGGCGAACGTCAGGCGCAGGTCGAACATCGGCAGTTCATGGGCTTCGACGAAGAGCACGCGGGCGCCCTCGGCGGTCTGCCATTGCTGGATGTTCAGCTTGCGGTGGCTGGGCGCCTTGCCGGCGGCTTCGGCCAGCGATTGCAGGCCGGTGGGCGCGGCGTTTTCGGCGGCAGCTGGTTGTGCAGGGGCGGGCGCCGGCGCGGCCGCTTCGGGCTCGGCGGCGGGACGGGAAACGAACAGCACCAGTCCGGCGATCAGCGCGATGACGATCAGCCCGACCAGGCCGTAGCGCAGGCCATTGCGTTCACTCATGGCTCGGCTCCTTGTCGGTGGCGACTTCCGGCAGGACCTGGGCGAGGGTCAGGCGGGAGCGGGTGAAATAGGTGCGGGCGGCTTGCTGAATATCTTCGGCTGTGACGGCCTGGATGGCTTCCAGGTCCTTGTCCGCCAGTTGCCAGCCGAGGCCGACGCTTTCCAGCTCGCCGATGGTGCTGGCTTGCCCGGCGATGGAGTCACGCTCGTAGACCAGCCCGGCGATGACCTGGGCGCGGACGCGCTCCAGTTCTTCCTTGCTCGGTGGGTTCTGCTTGAGGTCTTCCAGCTGCTTCCACAGAGCGGCCTCGACCTGGTCGAGGGTCTTGCCGGTCTGCACGTTGGGCGTTGCAGAGAGGAAGAACAGGCCGTCGCCGCGGGAGAAAGCGTCGTAGGAGGCCGAGGCGCCGGCGACGATTTCCTCGCCGCGCTCCAGGCGCGAAGCCAGGCGGGCGCTGTAGCCGCCGTCGAGGATCGCCGAGATCAGGCGCAGGGCGTTGATCTGCCGGGAGTCGTCACTGCTGCCCAGGGTCGGCACGTTGAAGCCCATGATCAGGCTGGGCAACTGGGTGCGTACGTGCAATTTGAGACGACGTTCACCCGGCTCGGCCAGCTCCAGCGGTTTGCGCGCGGCGGGCAGGTCGCGTTTCGGAATCTCGCCGAAGTACTTCTCGGCCAGGGCCTTCACCTCGTCGCCGCTGACGTCGCCGACTACCACCAGGGTGGCGTTGTTCGGTGCGTACCAGGCCTGGTACCAGTGGCGCAGGTCGTCGATGGTCATGCGCTGCAGGTCGGCCATCCAGCCGATGGTCGGCGTGCGGTAGCCGCTGGCGGGGTAGGCGGCGGCCTTGAAGCGCTCGAAGGCCAGCGCGCTGGGCTTGTCCTCGGTGCGCAGGCGGCGCTCCTCCTTGATCACCTCGATCTCGCTCTTGAACTGGTCGGCCGGCAGGGCGAGGTGCGCCATGCGGTCGGCTTCCAGCTCCAGCGCCACCGGCAGGCGGTCGCGGGCCAGCACCTGGTAGTAGGCGGTGTAGTCGTCGGTGGTGAAGGCATTCTCTTCCGCACCCAGGTCGCGCAGCACCAGCGATGCCTGGCCGGGGCCGAGCTTGCGGCTGCCCTTGAACATCATGTGCTCCAGGGCGTGGGAGAGGCCGGTGAGGCCCGGCGTCTCGTAGCTGGAGCCGACCTTGTACCAGAGCTGGGAGACCACCACGGGGGCTCGGTGGTCTTCGCGGACGACGACCTTCAGGCCATTGTCCAGGGTGTATTCGTGGGTGGGCTGTGGTTCCGCGGCGCTCGCCATCAGCGGCAGTAACAGGGAACCGAGCAGCAGGCCGGCGTGGCGGCGTGCGAGGGTTTTCATCGTGGACTGAACCTTTCGGGCTGTCCGCGGGGTCTATGCAGGCTGGCGACCAGCCTCTTAACCCCGGCGGGCGAGGAGATGCTAGGATACCCATCCGTTTTCCGGGCGGCCACGTTCAGGGCTTCTCGAAGCTGTTTCGAGGCTTTTTTACTGCCTGTCTTTCGTGGCGTCCCCTAGAGATTCGATCCCTACATGTTTGGTTCCAACGACGACAAGAAGGCCCCGCCAGCCGGGGAGAAGAAGGGTCTGTTCGGCTGGCTGCGCAAGAAGCCGCAGGCCGCGGAGCAACCTGCCGCCGAAACCGAGCAGCCGGTAGAACAACCGGTTGTCGCCGAGCCCGCTCCTGCGCCCGAACAAGCTCCTGCTGCACAAGCTGAGCCGGTCGCGCCGCGCGCCGAGCCGACTCCCGAACCGGTTATCGACGTAGTGCCGGTCGCCGTGCCGGTCGAGCCGCTGGTGCAGCCCGCTCCGCAGCCTGAGCCGCAGCCGATCGTTGCCGAAGCGCCGCAGCCGGCTGTCCTGCCGGTCGAGCCGGTGCCCGTTGCCGCGCCCGTTCAGCCCGAGCCCGTGGCCGAAGCGCCCGTTGTGGTCGCCCAGCCGGAACCCGAGGTCGCCCCACAGCCCGAGCTCGAGCCCGAGCCGCAAGCCAGACCTGCCGCCGGCGAGTCTTCCAAGCTGGGCTTCTTCGCCCGCCTCAAACAGGGCCTGTCGAAGACCAGCGCCAGCCTCGGCGAAGGCATGGCCAGCCTGTTCCTGGGCAAGAAGGCCATCGACGACGACCTGCTGGACGAAATCGAAACCCGCCTGCTGACCGCCGACGTCGGCGTCGAGGCCACCACTGCCATCGTGCAGAACCTGACCAAGCGCGTGGCGCGCAAGGAGCTGGCCGATAGCGAGGCGCTCTACAAGGCCCTGCAGGAAGAGCTGGCCACCCTGCTGCGCCCGGTCGAGCAGCCGCTGACCATCACGGCGGACAAACAGCCCTACGTGATTCTGGTCGTCGGCGTGAACGGCGTTGGCAAGACCACCACCATCGGCAAGCTGGCCAAGACGCTGCAACTGGATGGCAAGAAAGTCATGCTGGCCGCCGGCGACACCTTCCGCGCCGCCGCCGTCGAGCAGCTGCAGGTCTGGGGCGAGCGCAACAACATCGCCGTGATCGCCCAGCACACCGGCGCGGATTCCGCCTCGGTGATCTTCGACGCCGTGCAGGCCGCCAAGGCTCGTGGCGTGGACGTGCTGATCGCCGACACCGCCGGCCGCCTGCACACCAAGGACAACCTGATGGAAGAGCTGAAGAAGGTTCGCCGCGTGATCGGCAAGCTGGACGAGACGGCTCCCCATGAAGTCCTGCTGGTGCTGGATGCCGGCACCGGGCAGAACGCCATCAACCAGGCCAAGCAGTTCAACAACGCCGTGGCGCTGACTGGCCTGGCCCTGACCAAACTGGACGGCACCGCCAAGGGCGGGGTGATCTTCGCCCTGGCCAAGCAGTTCGAGCTGCCGATCCGCTACATCGGCGTCGGCGAAGGGATCGACGATCTTCGAACCTTCGAAGCCGATGCTTTCGTCCGTGCACTCTTCGAGACCCGGGAAATCGCATGATCCGTTTCGAGCAGGTTGGCAAGCGCTACCCCAACGGCCATGTCGGCCTGCACGAGATTTCGTTCCGCGTGCCGCGCGGCGAGATCATGTTCGTCACCGGCCACTCCGGCGCAGGCAAGAGCACCCTGCTGCGCTTGATCCTGGCGATGGAGCGGCCGACTTCCGGCAAGCTGCTGCTCGGCGGGCAGGACGTTTCGCGCATCTCCACCGCGCAGATTCCCTTCCTGCGCCGGCAGATCGGCGTGGTGTTCCAGAACCACCAGTTGCTCGATGATCGCAGCGTGTTCGAGAACGTTGCCCTGCCGATGCAGATCCTCGGCCTGCCCAAGGCGGATATCGCCTACCGCGTAGAAGCGGCGCTGGACCGGGTAAATCTGAAGGAGAAGGCTGAAGACCGTCCGTCCGACCTCTCCACCGGCCAGCAGCAGCGCGTCGGCATCGCCCGCGCGGTGGTGCACCGCCCGGCGCTGCTGCTCGCGGATGAGCCGACCGGTAACCTCGACCCGCGCCTGGCTTCGGAAATCATGTCCGTGTTCGAAGACATCAACCGCCTGGGCACCACCGTGCTGATCGCCAGCCACGACCTGGCGCTGATCGCGCGCATGCGCCACCGGATGATCACCCTGCAGCGCGGCCGCATCATCGCCGACCGTGAGGAGAACGCCTGATGAGCGCCAATGACCTGCCCCGCGGCGACGAAGAAGGCACCCCGACGCGCAATACGCGCGAGCGCCCGGACGACAACGAGCACCAGGACAACAGCGCCTCGCTTTCGGCCTACGCGGAAAACCACCGCGCCAGCCTGATGGACAGTCTGCATCGCCTGGTCAGCCATCCCTTCGGCAGTTTCTTCACCTGCCTGGTGATGGGCATCACCCTGAGCCTGCCCATGGGCCTGTCGCTGCTGCTCAACAACGTCGAGCGCCTCGGCGGCTCCTGGCAGCGCGCCGCACAGATTTCCCTGTTCCTCGACCTGAAGGCCAGCGAGGCCCAGGGCCAGGATCTGCGCGAGCAGATCGAGAAGATGCCCGACGTGATCGAGGCGCAACTGATCAGTCGTGACGATGCGCTGAAGGAGTTGCAGGAACAGTCCGGGCTCGGCGAGGCGCTCAAGGAACTGCCCGAAAACCCGCTGCCGGCGGTCATCTCGGTGACGCCCAAACAGATCGACAAGGCCCAGCTGGATGCCTTGCGTCAACGGTTGTCGGAACTGCCGGGTGTACAACAGGCGCAGCTGGACCTGGTCTGGGTCGAGCGGCTGTCGGCGATCCTCAAGCTGGGTGACCGCTTCGTCTTCGGCCTGACCATCCTGCTGGTGCTGACGCTGTTGCTGGTGATCGGCAACACCATCCGCCTGCACATCGAAAATCGCCGTAACGAAATTGAAGTCATCAAGCTGGTCGGCGGGACGGACGGCTATGTGCGTCGCCCCTTCCTTTATATGGGCGCGCTTTATGGCCTGGGCGCGGGCATCCTGTCCTGGGCCCTGCTGGCCTTCGGGCTGGACTGGCTGAACAGCTCGGTGGTCAACCTGGCTGGGCTGTACGGCAGCGATTTCGGCCTGGCCGGCGTGCCGGTCGACGATGGCCTGTCGCTGACCGTGGGCGCGGTGCTGCTGGGCTGGATCGGCGCCTGGCTGGCCGTGGCGCGCCACCTGCGTGAGCTGGCGCCGCGCTGAAACCCCCTGATTTTGCTGGGGTTAAGCGGGTGTAAAGGAACTTTTACACCCGCTTGCAGTCAGATTTCGCAGTGCTACACTGCGCGAGTTTCGTGAATCGGAGGATTCGCATGACCACTTCTCTGCAACCTGTTTATGCCCTGGCTCCCGGTGCGAACCTGGAAGCCTATGTGCACTCGGTGAACAGCATTCCGCTGCTGACGCCGGAGCAGGAGCGCGAACTGGCCGAACGCCTCTTCTACCAGCAAGATCTGGAAGCGGCACGGCAAATGGTTCTGGCGCACCTGCGCTTTGTTGTGCATATCGCCCGGAGTTATTCCGGGTACGGCCTGGCCCAGGCCGATCTGATCCAGGAAGGCAACGTCGGCCTGATGAAGGCCGTGAAGCGCTTCAACCCGGAAATGGGTGTGCGCCTGGTGTCGTTCGCCGTTCACTGGATCAAGGCGGAAATCCACGAGTTCATCCTGCGCAACTGGCGGATCGTGAAAGTCGCGACCACCAAGGCGCAGCGCAAGCTGTTCTTCAACCTGCGCAGCCAGAAGAAGAAACTGGCCTGGCTGAGCAATGACGAAGTGCACCGCGTCGCGGAAACCCTCGGTGTCGAGGCCCGCGAAGTCCGCGAGATGGAAAGCCGTCTCACCGGGCAGGACATGGCCTTCGACCCGGCGGCGGACGCCGACGACGAGAGCGCCTACCAGTCCCCGGCGCATTACCTGGAAGACCATCGCTACGACCCGGCGCGCCAGCTGGAGGAAGCGGACTGGAGCGACAGCTCCACCGCCAGCCTGCACGAGGCGCTGGAAGGCCTGGACGACCGCAGCCGCGACATTCTCTACCAGCGCTGGCTGGCCGAGGAAAAGGCGACGCTGCACGACCTGGCGGCCAAGTACAACGTGTCCGCCGAGCGTATTCGCCAGTTGGAAAAGAACGCGATGAACAAACTCAAGGGCCGCATCGAAGCCTGACCGGCTTCGATGCGCTCCCGTTGAGATCGAGAACCGCACCCTGGTGCGGTTTTTTTCTGTCCGGTCATTCTCTGTCCAGAGTCTGGAGAGTCCCATGCCGCGCCTGCGTCCCGTCCACGGGATGTTTTTCCTGGTCATCGCCCTGCTGGCTTTCGGCCTGGGCACCTGGGTCGCCCGCACGTCGGCGCCGCCCAAGCCGCCGCAGTGGTTCAATGACTGGAAGGAAAAGGTCTTCGAGCCGCTGGCTGATGATCGCCTGAGCCTGAGCGATCTGCAGGGTCAGCAGCCCGGCGAGCTGTGGCTGACTGCCAGCCAGGACGGTCCGCAACTGCATTACCGCGGCCGACTGGTGACGGACGAAGGGCCCTGGCATGTCGAGGCGGAGCTGGCGTTGAGCGACGCCGAGCATGCCAGCCTGGCCAAGGCCACCGGCATGCAGCCGACCAGCAAGGATCAGCCGCTGAGCGCCGAGCTGATGAGTCAGCTGGGCAATAAACCGGTCTCCGAACTGGCGCTGGCGCCGCAGGAAGACCTGGCAGTCGGGCGTCTGGCGGTGAGCCTGGGCGACCCGCGCCTGCGCCTGCAGGTGGATGGCGGCGAGGCCTGGGTCTACCCGGAGAAAGGCATGACCGTTCTGCACCGCGACGGCACGCTGCAGTGGATTCGCGTGGTTCCGCGCAACACCCTCAAGGTGTCGGAGGCGCCTTAAAGGCGCCCGAGATACTCGCTGCCGCCCAACTGCCACATCTGCTGGCGAATCCACGAGGCGCGCTGGCGCACGTAGGGGCCGGGCTTTCCGGCGCTCCACTTGCGCGGGTTGGGCAGCACGGCGGCCAGCAGGCTGGCCTGCTGTTGCGACAGGCGCTTGGCGTCCACGCCGAAGTGGTGCTGAGCGGCGGCCTGGGCGCCGAACACGCCGGCATCCCATTCCACGCTGTTGAGGTAGACCTCGAGAATCCGCTGCTTGGACCAGAAGGTCTCGATCAGCAGGGTGAACCAGGCCTCGAAGCCCTTGCGCACCCAGCTGCGGCCGGTCCAGAGGAAGACGTTCTTCGCCACCTGCTGGCTGATGGTGCTGCCGCCGCGGACCTTGCCGCCCTGCTCGTTGTGCGCCAGCGCCTTCTGGATCGCCGGCAGGTCGAAGCCGTGGTGCTCGGCGAACTTCTGGTCCTCGCCGGCAATTACCGCGAGCTTGAGGCTGTCGGGCAGCTCGTCCCAGGAGCGCCAGCTGCGCTGCAGGTCGATGGGCTTGCCGTTGAACCAGGACTCGACCTTGCGCTCTACCATCACCATGGTCCCCGGCGGCGGCACCCAGCGCAGGACGATGACCAGCGCCACGCTGATGGCGACGAACCAGAGCGCGATCTTTGACAGGCGGCGGAGGGCGTTGCGCATGCGGAGGCTTTGCCTGGGCGGATGAGCGGGCCATTATAGCGATACTCACCTGTCTGGAGCTGTCCCATGTTGCGCACTTTCCTGATGCTCGCCGCGTTCTTCGGTTTCACCGGGGTCGCCCTTGGCGCCTTCGCCGCCCACGGTCTGAAGAACAAGCTCACGCCCGAGTACCTGGCGGTATTCCAGACCGGCGTGCACTACCAGATGCTGCACGCCCTGGCGCTGTTCGGTGTGGCGCTGCTCACCGCGCACATCGGTGGCACCCTCATCAGCCTCGCCGGCTGGGCATTCACCGTCGGTATCCTGCTGTTCTCCGGAAGCCTCTACCTGTTGACCCTGGCGGGCCTGGGCGTGGGCATCATCACGCCGATCGGCGGACTGTTCTTCCTCATCGGCTGGGCGCTGCTGCTGGTGGCGGCCTTCCAGCTGGGTTGACCCGGATGTCAGAAAAGCCCGAGTGCGACGCCCGGATACCTTGGTCATCCGCCGCGATCGGGCTAGAATGCGACCCCCTCCAGCAACGACCGTCCCGCCCATGCGTATTCAGTTGAATGGCGAACCCTTCGAGCTGCCCGCCGGCCAGACCGTCGCCAACCTGCTCGAGCGTCTCGACCTCACCGGCAAGCGTGTCGCGGTCGAGCTCAACCAGGACATCGTGCCGCGCAGCCAGCACGCCGCCACCGCCCTGAGCGAAGGCGACCAGGTGGAAGTGGTGCATGCCATCGGCGGCGGCTAGAGCCCGTCGCTACATCTTTCAGGCCCCGCAAAGCTTTCACATTTCCTGAGGAGTGATCCGATGAGCCAAGCTTCCTCCAATCTGCCGGTCGACAAGCCCTTCACCCTGGCTGGCCGTACCTACAATTCGCGCCTGCTGGTCGGCACCGGCAAGTACAAGGACCTCGAAGAGACCCGCGTGGCCATCGAGGCCTCGGGCGCCGAGATCGTCACCGTGGCGGTGCGCCGTACCAACATCGGCCAGAACCCGGGCGAGCCCAACCTGCTGGACGTGATCCCGCCGGATCGCTACACCATCCTGCCGAACACCGCTGGCTGCTATGACGCCGTCGAGGCCGTGCGCACCTGCCGCCTGGCCCGCGAGCTGCTTGATGGCCACAACCTGGTCAAGCTGGAAGTCCTGGCTGACCAGAAGACCCTCTTCCCCAACGTCGTTGAAACCCTCAAGGCCGCCGAAGTGCTGGTCAAGGACGGCTTCGACGTCATGGTGTACACCAGCGATGACCCGATCATCGCCCGCCAGCTGGCCGAGATCGGCTGCATCGCGGTGATGCCGCTGGCCGGTCTGATCGGCTCGGGCCTGGGCATCTGCAACCCGTACAACCTGCGCATCATCCTCGAAGAAGCCACCGTTCCGGTGCTGGTGGATGCCGGCGTGGGCACTGCGTCGGATGCCACCATCGCCATGGAGCTGGGCTGCGAGGCCGTGCTGATGAACACCGCCATCGCCCACGCGCAGAACCCGGTGATGATGGCCGAGGCCATGAAGCACGCCATCGTCGCCGGCCGCCTGGCCTACCTGGCCGGCCGCATGCCGCGCAAGCTCTACGCGAGCGCGTCGTCGCCGATGACGGGCCTGATCAACTAACGTTTCCACTTCGACGCGCGGGCCGGTTTGCCAGAAGCAACCGGCCCGCGTGTGCATTTACCCGCAAGGTCCGAGTCATGAGTGACATTCCCGAAAATCAGCCCGAGAACCAGCCCGACGCCGAAAACCGTCCGATGCGCGCCATCAAGAGCTTCGTGATGCGTGCCGGCCGCATGACCGAGGGCCAGCAGCGTGGTCTCGATCAGGGCTGGCCGAAATTCGGCCTGGAGCTGGCCGACGGTGCGCGGGACTTCGATGAAGTGTTCGGGCGCAAGGCGCCGCGTACCTTCGAGATCGGCTTCGGCATGGGTCACGCCACCCTCGAGATGGCTGCGGCCGCGCCGGAGCAGGATTTCATCGGCGTGGAAGTGCACCGTCCGGGCGTCGGCGCGCTGCTCAACGGCATGCTGACCCAGGATCTCACCAACATCCGCGTCTACAGCTGCGATGCCATCGAAGTGCTGCGCGACTGCGTTGCCGACGCCAGCCTCGACCGCCTGCTGCTGTTCTTCCCGGACCCGTGGCACAAGTCGCGTCACCACAAGCGTCGCATCGTGCAGCCGGCCTGGGCCGAGCTGGTGCGGCAGAAATTGAAGGTCGGCGGCGTGCTGCACATGGCCACCGACTGGGAACAATATGCCGAGCACATGCTGGAAGTGATGAATGCCGCACCCGGCTATCGCAACCTTTCGGCGGACAATACCTACGTGCCGCGCCCGGAAGAGCGCCCGGTCACCAAGTTCGAACGTCGCGGGGAGCGACTCGGCCATGGCGTCTGGGACCTGAAGTTCGAGCGCGTCGACTGATCCACCGAAAAGGCCTGCACAGCGGGCCTTTTTCACGCAAAGAACACCCTACAGACCGGGACCACCCGGCAGGCCCCAGGGCCACCCTCACCTCCTGAATAAAAAGCGGCATCCGCCGCGGACGAAAATAAGAGTGACGGACAGGAGTCCGTCGCAAAGGAGTCTGCTGTGTTGAAGAAACTTGCTGTACTGCTGATGGCAGGGGCGTGGGCCCTGCCGGCGCAGGCGAAAGTCGATGCCACCGAGGCCGCTCGACTGGGCCGCGACCTGACGCCGATGGGGGCGGAAATGGCCGGCAATGCCAGTGGCACCATCCCCGCCTGGACCGGCGGCATCACCACCGCGCCGGCAGGCTACCAGCCCGGCAGCCATCACCTCGATCCGTACGCTGGCGACGCCGTGCAGTACAAGATCGACAGCAAGAACCTGGCGCAGTACCAGGCGCTGCTCACGCCCGGCACCCAGGCGCTGCTGCAGGAGAACCCGGACTACTACCTGCGCGTCTTCCCCAGCCGCCGCAGCGCTTCCTTGCCCCAGCGCATCTATGACGCCACTCGCTTCAACGCCGAAAACGCCGAGCTGATCGCCGACGGCAACGGCGTCCAGGGCGCTGCTGCCGGCGTGCCGTTCCCGATGCCGAAGATCGGCCTGGAAGCGATCTGGAACCACATCATGCGCTACCGCGGCGAGCAGATTCACATGGTGACCAACCAGGCCGCCGTACTCGCCAGCGGCAGCTACAACCTGCTCAAGCTCGACCGCTACGTGTACTTCAACTACGGCCGCGAGGGCATGACCCCCCAGGACCTGAACAACACGCTGTTCTACTACAAGTACAACATCGTCGCCCCGGCCAAGCTCGCCGGCTCTGCGCTGGTGGTGCAGGAGACCATCGACCAGGTGCTGTCGATCCGCAAGGCCTGGCGCTTCAACAGCGGCGAGCGCCGCGTGCGCCGCCTGCCGAGCCTGGCCTACGACACCCTGCAGCCGGACACCAACGGCCTGGCCACCGCCGACACCGTGGACGTCTACAACGGCGCGCCGGACCACTACGAGTGGCAGCTGCTGGGCAAGCGCGAGATGCTGGTGCCGTACAACAGCTATGCCGTGCACCAGAAGGGCATTCCCTACTCCGATATCCTGCGCACCAAGAGCCTCAACCCCGAACTGCTGCGCTACGAGCCGCACCGCGTCTGGGTGGTCGAGGCGACCCTGCGCAAGGGCATGGGCCATCCGTTCTCCAAGCGCCGCTTCTACCTGGATGAAGACAGCTGGCAGATCCTCGCCTCGGATATCTACAACGCCGACGGCAAGCTGATCCGCGCCCAGGAAGTGCACCCGATCAACTACTACGACGTGCCCATGGTGCTCAGCACCCTGGAGGCGCTGTACGACTTCGAAGGCAAGCGCTATTTCGTCGACGGCCTGGACAACAACGAGCCGATGTACGACTTCAAGGTCCCGCTGGGGCCGCGTGACTTCACTCCGCAGGCCCTGCGCCGCGAGGGTAACTGAGTCCAGCAGAGGCCGCCGCGAGGCGGCCTTTGTCTGTCTGCGCAATGGGGTGGGAAACACCTGTAGGAGCGAGCTTGCTCGCGAACGTGCCATCCGGTAACGCCGGTGTCGAGGCGGTTCGCGAGCAAGCTCGCTCCTACAAAAACCATGCCCTTGTCGTTGTCCCAGCCCAAGCGGCGCGCGTTACTCGATCAGCTCGGCACCCAGCACTGTGGTTTCCGGCATGCGCATGGGCGCCGGGCTGATCTGCAGGTACTTGATGCTGGTGCGCGGGATGATCAGCAGGTCGCCGTCCACCTCGATGCTGATGACCGGCGATTCCATCTGCTTGCGGATGCCGCGGGCCACTTCGGCGGGGTCGTCGCTCTGTTGCGGGAAGCGCAGCGCCAGGCGCTGGCCATCGGAGAAGTGCAGGTAGAGATGCTTGATCGGCTTCATGTGTCCTCCGGCGTTGGTGGCCAACCGCCGGAGGCCCGCAGGTCAGCTGCGGTCGGCGATCATGCCAATCACGAAGAACACTAGCAGCAGCACGGGCGCCAGGGTGTAGTTGTTGAAATAACCCAGGCCCTTGGCCAGCCACGGGGTGACGAAGACCATCGCCAGGCCGTAGCCCACGGCGCAGATCAGTACGAACAGCAGGGTGCGGAAGACGAAGTTCAGGCTGCCGATGCGCTGCTGCACCCAGGCGTTGATCGCCGGGCCGAACAGCACCAGCACGGTGGCCATGATCGCCAGGGCGATGTCGGACAGGTGGCCGCGGCACCAGCGGGAGACGTTGGCAATCAGGTCGAGCGCGAAGTCCATTGGGGCTCCTTGGGATCGAGTGTCGCGGGGGAGTGTACTTGAGTGCGCCGCCTTGGGTCAGTCGGGCTTGCGCAGCATGAGCCTCAGGGTTGTCAGGGCTATCGCCTTGTCGCGGAACAGCAGCAACTGCTTGATCAGGCGAAGCGGCAAGTGCCGCCGGTAGCTGGCGAAGAGGTCGGTACGATAGCGGCTGTAGAAGCGGTACTCCGACTCGTAGATGCTTTCGTAGCGCGACCTGGACACTCGGTTGCGCTCGCTGATCGAGAGGTTCTGGCGGATTTCGCTGGCCATCACGCAGAGCTGCCGGCCCTGGTTTCTCGCATGGTGGAATGCCCAGTGGTCCAGATAATCCAGGGGGAACTCCGGATTGAACCCGCCAGACGCCGCCAGCCAGGAAACTCGCCAGCAGGCGCCGGAATTGATCGCCGTGATCGGTTCGCTGGTGCTGCCGGAGTGGTTGTACGCCAGGGCCCTGACCTTGCTGCAGTCCATGGGGGAGACCTGCCGCTGCCCATCGCTGACCCGTGGCACCAGGCAGACGCAGCGGGCATCTAGGTCTTCTGTCGCTCGCGTCAGCTCGGCAAAGTAGTTCGCATCCAGGCGGGTGTCCTGATCCAGCAGCAGAAGCCAGTCGCTGCCGCGTTCGCAGGCCGAGCGCAGCGCGAGGTTATAGGCGGCGGCGAGCCCCGGGTTGCTGGCATCGTGGTGGTAGCGAACTGCAAGGCCCTCATCCAACGACGGCCGTGGCTGGGGGGCCGGGCTGTTGTCGTGGAGGATCAGCTCGACGTCCTGGTTGGCCAGCCACACCAGGTTGTCCTGCAGGCTGCGAAAACTCTCGGAGTCGGCCAGGGATTGCTTGTAGATCACCAGAACGATGGTCGCCCGCATCTTCGTCATCGGCATCATTCGGGCAGGAAGCGCTGCAGCAGGTCGTTGAGGAACAGTTGGCCGCGCTCGGTCGGCGCCAGGCGATGCGGGTCCTCCACCAGCAGGCCATCCTTGCGCGCCAGGAGGCAGGCCTCCTCGATGGCTGCGAGCGGCAGGCCGGTGCGCTCGGCGAAGGTGGCCGCCGGTACACCTTCGGTCAGGCGCAGGGCGTTCATCATGAACTCGAAGGGCAGGTCGCCCGCTTCCAGGTCGCGTTCGCCGGCCTGGAAGGGCTTCTCCGGGTTCAGGTAGTCCTTCGGCAGGCGGGTCTTCCAGGTGCGCAGGATGCGCCCTTCCGGGGTGCTCAGCTTGGCATGGGCGCCGGCGCCGATGCCGAGGAAATCGCCGAAGGTCCAGTAGTTCAAGTTGTGCCGCGCGCGCTTGCCGTCGCGGGCATAGGCGGAGGTTTCGTACTGCAGGTAGCCCGCCTGGGCGAGCAGCGCCTGGCCGGCTTCCTGGATTTCCCACAACTGGTCGTCTTCGGGCAGCTCCGGCGGCTGGCTCCAGAACACCGTGTTCGGCTCCATGGTCAGCTGGTACCAGGACAGGTGCGTCGGCGCCAGGTCGATGGCCTGCTGCAGGTCGCTCAGCGCGTCGACGACGCTCTGGTCCGGCAGGCCATGCATCAGGTCCAGGTTGAAGTTGTCGAAACCGGCGCGGCGCGCCATTTCGGCGGCTCGTACCGCCTCGTCGCCATCGTGGATGCGGCCCAGCGCCTTGAGCTTTTCGGCCTGGAAGCTCTGGATGCCGATGGACAGGCGATTGATCCCCAGCTTGCGGTAATCGGCGAACTTCGCCTGCTCGAAGGTGCCGGGGTTGGCTTCCAGGGTGATCTCGATGTCGCTTTCGAAGCCTACCTGTTTTTCCAGCCCTTCGAGGATGCGGCCCAGCGCCTTGGCGGAAAACAGGCTGGGCGTGCCGCCGCCGAAGAAGATCGACGTCAGCTTGCGGCCGTGGACGTACCCACGGTCGGCGGCCAAGTCAGCCAGCAGCGCCTCGACGTAGGCGTCTTCCGGCAGCTCCGGCCCGGCGGCGTGGGAATTGAAGTCGCAATAGGGACATTTGCGCACGCACCAGGGGATGTGGACGTACGCAGACAGCGGTGGCAGGCGGAAGCCGGAAACCACCGGCCCGGCGTCGAGCCCGTGGCGTCCTGCCTGGCTCATAGACCCAGCCGTTGCTTCAGCAGGGCCATGGCGCGGGCGCGGTGGCTGAGCTGGTTCTTCTGCTCGGGCGGCAGCTCGGCGCTGGAGCACTCGGCTTCCGGCACCCAGAACAGCGGGTCGTAGCCGAAGCCGTGCTCGCCGCGGGCTTCGCGCAGGATACTGCCGTGCCAGAGGCCTTCGCAGAGGATCGGCAGCGGGTCGTCGGCGTGGCGGACCAGGGCCAGCACGCTGACGAACTGGGCGCCGCGGGCCTCGTCCGGCACGTCCTTCATGGCATCGAGCAGCTTGGCGTTGTTCGCCGCGTCACCCTTGCCGTCGGCGTAGCGGGCGGAATAGATGCCCGGCGCACCGCCGAGGAAGTCCACCGCCAGGCCGGAGTCGTCGGCCAGCGCCGGCAGGCCGGAGATGCGTGCGGCATTGCGGGCCTTGAGGATGGCGTTCTCGACGAAGGACAGGCCGGTCTCTTCCGGCTCCACGTCGCTGAACTCGCCGATGGAGCGCACCTTCACGTGCGCTCCGAGCATGGCCTGGAGTTCCTTGAGCTTGCCGGCGTTGTGACTGGCCAGCACCAGTTGTTCGAGCTTGATCATTCGTCGGGGAAGATTTCCTGCATGAAGTCGAAGCTTTGCGGGGCTTCGCTTCCGGACTGGACCTGGATGGAGAAGGTCAGGGTTTCGCGGCCTTCGATGGGGAACTGCGCCAGGTTGTACACGGCGCCTTCCTCGACCACGCGCTTGAAGGTCAGGGGAATGGTCTGGCCCATCAGGTTCTTGGCGGAGCCGGCGACGGTGGCGTTGGCCGGTTTGCCGCTGGCGTCCAGCGGCACGATGTTGATCACGCCCTGGGCCTTGCTGCGCACCACGCCCACGGCTTGCGCGACGTTGGGTTGGAGGAAGCTGGAGTTGAACACACTGTAGTGCACCTGCAGGTCACCCAGGCGCTTCACCTGTTCGGCGAAGGCGGGGACGGCGAGGACCAGGCAGGCGAAGAAGGTAAGCAGGCGGCGCATGATGTTTCTCCCGGGCTCTATCAGATAGCCGCGATCAGACGGCGATGCGGTGGTCTTGCACGCCAGCGCCGCTGATCCGGTAGATGCCGATCTCACCCAACAGATTAGGCCAGATTCGCGAGGCCCAGCCATGCTGGTGCTCGTGGTCCACCGCCAGACGGTCCAGCACCCTCGCGTGTTGCTCGTGGCAGAGCGCCTCGAAGTCGCGGAAGGTGCAGAAGTGGATGTTCGGCGTGTTGTACCAAGTGTACGGAAGGAAGTCCGACACCGGCATGCGGCCATTGCGCGCGAGGTACCAGCGGCAGCGCCAGTGGCCGAAGTTGGGGAAGGTGATGATGCAGGTCCTGCCCACGCGCAGCATTTCCGCCAGCACCTTGTCCGGGTAGCGCAGGGCCTGCAGCGACTGGGTCATCACCACCACGTCGAAGCTGTTGCTGGCGAAGTTGCCCAGGCCCTTATCGAGGTCCTGTTCGATGACGTTGACCCCACGTTCGATGCACTTGGCGATCTTGTCGGGGTCGATCTCCAGGCCGTAGCCGCCCACCTGCTTGTGGTCGCGCAGCCAGGCGAGCAGCTCGCCGTCGCCGCAGCCCAGGTCGAGCACGCGGCTGCCGGCGGGGATCCAGTCTTGGATGATTTCCAGGTCGGCGCGCATGGGTGTCCTTTTATACGCTGATGCGGTGCATGTAACCGCTGAAGGCTTGCAGGTAGCGCGGAATCGGCATCAGGAAGGCGTCATGGCCTTGCGGGGCGTCGATTTCCAGGTAGCTGACGTTCTTCTTCGCCGCCAGCAGGGCGTCGACGATCTCCCGCGAACGCGCCGGGGAGAAGCGCCAGTCGGTGGTGAAGGACATCAGGCAGAAGTCCGCTTTCACCCCGGCGAGGGTACGCGCCAGGTCGTCGCCGTGGGCGGCGGCCGGATCGAAGTAGTCCAGCGCCTTGGTCATCAGCAGGTAGGTGTTGGCGTCGAAGCGGGTGGAGAACTCCTCGCCCTGGTAGCGCAGGTAGCTTTCCACCTGGAACTCGACGCTGTGCAGGTCGTAGTTGAGCTTCTCCGACTTCATGTCGCGGCCGAACTTGGCGCCCATGGCGTCATCGGAGAGGTAGGTGATATGGCCGACCATCCGCGCCAGGCGCAGGCCGCGCTTGGGAATCACGTCGTGTTCCTGGAAATGGCCGCCGAAGAATTCAGGGTCGGAAAGGATCGCCTGGCGTGCGACTTCGTTGAAGGCGATGTTCTGCGCCGACAGCTTGGGCGCACTGGCGATGCACAGGCAGTGGCGCACGCGCTCGGGGTAGCTGATGGTCCACTGCAGCGCCTGCATGCCGCCCAGGCTGCCGCCGACAATGGCGGCCCAGCTCTGGATGCCGAGGCGATCGGCCAGGCGTGCCTGGCTGTTGACCCAGTCTTCCACGGTGACGACCGGGAAGTCCGCGCCGTAGGCCTTGCCGGTGGCGGGGTTCGGGCTGGTCGGGCCGGTGGAGCCGTTGCAGCCGCCGAGGTTGTTCAGCGCGACGACGAAGAACTTGCGGGTATCGATGGGCTTTCCCGGGCCGATGCAGCTGTCCCACCAGCCCGGCTTGCGCTCATCCTCGCTGTGGTAGCCGGCGGCGTGGTGGTGGCCGGAGAGGGCGTGGCAGATCAGCACGGCGTTGCTCGCCGTGGCGTTCAGCTCGCCGTAGGTCTCGATCACCAGCTGGTATTCGGGCAGGGTCTTGCCGCAGGCCAGGGGCAGCGGTTCGTTGAACTGCAGCGTCTGGGGGGAAACCAGACCGACGGAATCTTCGGGGAAGACTGTTGGCATCGACCCAGCTCATGAATAAAAAAGGACGGCCAGTCTAAAGAGCGCCGCCCCCCGCGGCAAGCGCACTCGGAAGGGGCGGCGCGGGCGTGGCGCGGGTTTCAGGCGCGCTGCGAAGTGGGCAGGGTGACGACCTTGGCCTGGCGCTGCAGCGGTGCCGGGCGGCGCAGCTGGCGGAGGATGTCGGTGGCCTCGGCGAGCTGCTGTTCCAGCTCCTCGGTATAGCGCCCCAGCAGCAGCGAGCGCTGCCGTGCCTGCTGGGTTTCCTGGGCCAGGGCCTTGAGGCGCAGCATGTGGGTTTCCAGCATCTGCTTGTGCTCGAGGCTGTACTGCATCAGCGGCATCAGGGCGTCGGCGGCCCATTGCTCAGCCTCTTCGCGCAGGCGCTGGTGGAGGCCGATGACTTCCTGGGCGACGGTGGCGAAGAAGCGTCGAGTCAGCAGGCGCTGCTCGGTGAGCAGGGTCTTGAGGTGCAGGCGGAAGCGGTCGGCCTTCTCCTGCAGCTTGGCGAGATCGCGCAGGTAGCGCTGGACGCGGAACTGCGGGGCGTCCAGGGCGTTGAGCGGGTTTTCCTCGTTGTGCCGCTGGTAGATGGCCGCGACCATGCGGTTGGCCGTCTCCGACTCGTGCATCAGGCCGACCAGGTCGGTCTCCACGGTGCGGAAGAACTGCAGGATGGCCTGGTGGATGCCGACCGTGGTCCAGCTGCCGCGCAGCTTTTCGTGGACCTTCTTCAGGTGCTGCTCCAACCGTTCCGGGCGCACGGCGTCGCGCAGCTGTTCACCCTGGTGGCGCAACAGCCGCTGGTTGGTCTTCAGGCTGAGCAGGCGCTTGTGGTGCAGGTTGTGGTCGTCCTTGGTCCGCGCGGTCAGCTCGAACAGCAGCTGGCCGCTGTCCTGCTGCTGGTCATTGAGCAGGGCCTGCTGCTCTTTCACCTTGTCCAGGCGCACGCGCAGGCTGTGCTGGCTGTTGTTGACCAGCGCCAGCACCTGGCCGACCACGGCCGTCTCCAGCAGGCGCTCCTTCTGCGCGACGATGCGCTCGCAGAGCAACTCTTCCAGGGATTCCATCTGGCTGCGTGCGAGCAGGTCGCGGTCGCCGCGCACCTTGGCCAGCAGCGCCTGCTTGGCCGACAGCGGCAGCACGTCCTCGCGGGCGATGCCCAGCTGGCGCGCGGTGGTGTCCTGGATATGATGGATGGCGTTCTGCACGAAGACTTCGCCGGCCAGGTCGTCCCACAGCACGTCGATCTTGTTCAGCACCGCGTAGAGGCTGGTGTGGCCGTCCTCGCCGAGCTGGCGCACGTGGTCCCGCCAGATGGCCATGTCGGAGGCGGTCACGCCGGTATCGGCCGCCAGCAGGAAGAGGATCGATTGCGCGCTGGGCAGCATCGACAGGGTCAGTTCCGGCTCGCTGCCCAGGGCATTCAGGCCGGGTGTGTCGAGGATGCGCAGGCCCTGGCGCAGCAGCGGGTGGTCGAAGTTGACCAGCGCGTGGCGCCACGCCGGCACCAGTACGATGCCGGGCTTGTCCGTGGCTTCGAGCATGTCCGGGTGGAAGCCCAGCTGGATCGCCTGCTCCACCGGCAGCGGCTTGGTCTTGGCGACCTGGGCGAAGGCCTCGGCCATGTTCGCCGGGTCCGAGGTATCCAGCGGGATGTTCACCCAGTGTCGCGGGATGCGTTTGAACTGCGCCACGCTGGCATCGGCGACGCGGGTCTCGATGGGCAGCAGGCGGATGTAGGGGCGTTCCGAGCGCGGGTCGAAGAACAGCTCGGTCGGGCACATGGTGGTGCGGCCAGCCTGGGATGGCAGCATACGGCGGCCGAATCCGGCGAAGAACAGGCTGTTGATCAGCTCGGTCTTGCCGCGCGAGTACTCGCCGACGAAGGCCAGGGTGATGTGGTCGACGCGCAGCAGGCGCAGGGTCCGCTCGAGGCGGTTCTCGATTTCCGGGGTATTCAGCCGGGCGCGCTCCAGCCAGCTGCGATAGCGGGTGATCTCACGGACCAGCTCGCGCTTCCAGGTGACATAGGCATCGATCTGCTGACTGAGACGTTCCATGCTCATCCGGGCGTTCCTTGGGCTGGCGCGTCCTGCGCGGGGAATGGATGGCGTGGATTATGCGACGGAGTGTAGGAATAGCAATTGGCCTACAGCACATTCCTACACGTAAGGTCGGCCAAGGTTACCGAGCGGCTATCCCGAGTTCTGTCGGAAATTTCGTCGGGCGGGGAATGCGCACGCGCTTCTGGCGATTCAGTTCGCCGCTCTCCAGCTTCACCGTGCTTTTCGGCACGCCGAAGGCCTTGCCGAGGAATGCCAGCAGGTGGGCATTGGCCTTGCCTTCCACCGGCGGCGCAGTGAGGCGGATCTTCAGGCGCTCGCCATACAGCCCGGCGAATTCGTCACGGCTCGCCTTGGGTTGCAGGTGGCAGTCGAGGACCAGGTCCTCGCCGTCCCAGAAATAGAAGCTCATTCGTCTTGCGGACTGTCGGAGCTCGCCGCGCGGGCGAGCTCCCTGGTCATTTACATGAAGGGGCTGAGGATCTGCGGCATCCCGGTCATCGCGGCCAGGTTGCCGATCACCAGCATGTCGATCAGCTTCAGCGCGATGAAGGCGAAGATCGGCGAGATATCCAGGCCGCCGAGGTTCGGCAGGAGCTTGCGGAAGGGCGCCAGGAACGGCTCGCAGATCTGGTTCACCAGCTGGGCGCCGGGGTTGTAGCTGCCCGGGGCGACCCAGGAGAGGATCACGCTGATGATCAGGGCGAAGAAGAAGATCTTCAGGAACAGCGAGGTCACCGCGATGATCGACCACACCAGCAGCTGCAGGACGTAGCCGCCGACGCCATAACCCATCAGGGTCAGGGTGATGACCATCAGCAGCAGCTGGACCAGGATGGCCAGCACCAGCGAGGCGAAGTCGATACCGCCGAAGCCGGGGATGACGCGGCGCAGCGGGTTCAGCAGCGGCTTGGTGGCGCGCACGATGAACTGGCTGAGCGGGTTGTAGAAGTCGGCGCGGACCAGTTGCAGGATGAAGCGCAGCAGGACGATCAGCAGGTACAGGCTGCCCAGCGTCTGGATGACGTAAATGGCAGCGGTGGAAATTCCGGTCATTGAGGGCTCCTCGTCATTGACCCAGTTGTTCGGCCAGCTCGGCGGAGCGGTGGTCGGCGGCGCCTACCGCCTTCTCCACCAGCGCCTCGAAACCGTTGGCCTGGAAAGTAGTGATGGCCGCTTCGGTGGTGCCCTTGGGCGAAGTCACGCGGCGGCGCAGTTCGGTGGGATCGACATCGCTGGTGATGGCCATCTGCGCAGCGCCCAGGGCGGTCTGGCGGGCCAGTTGCCCGGCGACCTCGCGGGACAGGCCGAGCTTCTCGCCAGCGGCGGTCATGGCTTCCATCAGCAGGAAGAAATAAGCCGGGCCGCTGCCGGAAACGGCAGTGACCGCGTCGATCTGCCGCTCTTCGTCCAGCCACAGGGCGATGCCCACGGCGCTCAGCAGTTGTTGCGCCTGCTCGCGCTGGGCGGCACTGACGCTCGCATTGGGGTACAGGCCGCTGGCACCCAGGCCGACCAGCGCCGGGGTGTTGGGCATGCAGCGGACGATGGCGCGCGGCTGGCCGTTCACGGCGCCCAGCCAGCGTTCGAGGCTGGCACAGGGGATGCCGGCGGCGATGGAGACGATCAATGCGCTATCGGACAGCGACGGCGCCAGCGCCAGGCAGACGTCCTTCATCACCTGCGGCTTGACCGCCAGGACCACCACGTCGGCGCCGGCCACGGCGCTGGCGTTGTCGCCGACTACTTCGATGCCGTGTTCGGCAGCGATCTTCGCGCGCTGCTCGGCGCCCGGATCGCTGGCGCGGATGTCGCCCGCGGCGACGCCCTTGGCGCGCAGGCCGCCGATGAGACTGGCGGCCATGTTGCCGGCGCCGATGAAGGAAATGCGGGTGCTCATTACGTCTCTTCCTTTATTCAGTGCGAGGCGCCGTAGTCGCGGGCGCCGAACAGGGCGGTACCGATCCGTACCCAGGTGGCGCCTTCGCCGATGGCGGCTTCGAGGTCGTGGCTCATGCCCATGGACAGGGTGTCCAGGCCGAGGTTCAGGGCGTGCATCAGCTCGCGCAGGCGGGCAAATGCAGCGTGCTGCGCGGCAACGTCTTCGGTTGGCTCAGGTATGGCCATCAGACCGCGCAGTTTCAAGTGGGGCAGTTGCGAAATTGCCTGGGCAAGGGCTGGCAGCTCTTCGGGAGAACAGCCGGATTTGCTGTCTTCGCCGCTGACATTCACCTGCAGCAGCACGTTCAGCGGCGGCAGGTTCGCCGGGCGCTGTTCGGAAAGGCGCTGGGCGACCTTCAGGCGGTCCACCGAATGCACCCAGTGGAAGTGCTCGGCGATGGGCCGGGTCTTGTTCGACTGGATAGGGCCGATGAAGTGCCAGGTCAGCGGCAGGTCGGCCAGCTCGATCTGCTTGAGCAGCGCTTCCTGCAGGTAGTTTTCGCCGAAATCGGCCAGGCCTTCGGCATACGCTTCGCGGATGGCGGCGGCGGGTTTGGTCTTGCTCACGGCGAGCAACTGCACCGAGCCAGGCGTGCGATTTTTCGCTTGTTCCGCCTCACGGATTCGTACGCGAACCTTTGCAATATTCTCTGCTATCGTGGACATTACCGTCGCTTTTCCGCCCGGCTGCTGCGAGTTCTGCGGCATTCTACCTGCTTGCTCTTGATTGGGGAGTCCCATGGATATTACCGAGCTGCTCGCCTTCAGCGCCAAGCAGGGCGCTTCGGACCTGCACCTCTCGGCCGGCCTGCCGCCGATGATCCGCGTTGACGGCGATGTTCGCCGCATCAACCTGCCGCCGCTCGAGCACAAGCAGGTTCACGCGCTGATCTACGACATCATGAACGACAAGCAGCGCAAGGATTACGAAGAGTTCCTGGAAACCGACTTCTCCTTCGAAGTGCCGGGCGTGGCGCGCTTCCGGGTCAACGCCTTCAACCAGAACCGCGGCGCCGGCGCCGTGTTCCGGACCATTCCCTCCAAGGTACTGACGATGGAGGACCTGGGAATGGGAGAAGTGTTCAAACGTGTTTCAGACGTGCCGCGCGGGCTGGTGCTGGTCACCGGCCCGACCGGTTCGGGCAAGTCCACCTCGCTGGCGGCGATGCTCGACTACCTGAACAACACCAAGTACAGCCACATCCTCACCGTCGAAGACCCGATCGAATTCGTCCACGAGTCGAAGAAGTGCCTGGTCAACCAGCGTGAGGTGCACCGCGACACCCTGGGCTTCAACGAGGCATTGCGCTCGGCCCTGCGGGAAGACCCGGACATCATCCTGGTGGGCGAGATGCGCGACCTGGAGACCATCCGCCTGGCGCTGACCGCGGCGGAAACCGGCCACCTGGTCTTCGGCACCCTGCACACCACCTCCGCGGCCAAGACCATCGACCGTATCGTCGACGTGTTCCCTGCCGAGGAGAAGTCCATGGTCCGCTCCATGCTCTCCGAATCGCTGCAGGCGGTGATTTCCCAGACCCTGCTGAAGAAGATCGGCGGCGGCCGTGTCGCGGCCCACGAGATCATGATCGGCACCCCGGCGATCCGTAACCTGATCCGCGAGGACAAGGTCGCGCAGATGTACTCCGCCATCCAGACCGGCGGTGCGCTCGGCATGCAGACCCTCGACATGTGCCTGAAAGGCCTGGTCGCCAAGGGCCTGGTCACCCGCGATTCGGCGAAAGAAAAAGCCAAGATCCCGGAAAACTTCTAATCCCACCGGGCCGTTCCCGGCCCGGCGCACGGAGCGCGCCACACGCACCCGCTTCGTGATCCGACAGCCCCGTCGCAGTCAGCGTGAACCTGGCGAGAAAGATCATGGAATTCGAGAAGCTGTTGCGCCTCATGGTGGAAAAGGGAGCCTCCGACCTGTTCATCACGGCGGGCGTGCCACCGTCGATGAAGGTCAATGGCAAGGTGCTGCCGGTGACCAAGACCGCGCTGTCGCCGGAGCAAACCCGCGAAACCGTGCTGTCGGTGATGAACGAGCAGCAGCGTCGCGACTTCGCCGAGAACCACGAGTGCAACTTCGCCATCAGCGCCCGTGGCGTCGGTCGTTTCCGCGTCAGCGCCTTCTACCAGCGCAACCTGGTGGGCATGGTGCTGCGTCGCATCGAGACCAACATCCCGACCATCGATGACCTGAAGCTGCCGGAAATTCTCAAGAAGCTGGCGATGACCAAGCGCGGCCTGGTGATCTTCGTCGGCGCCACCGGTACCGGCAAGTCGACCTCGCTGGCGGCCATGATCGGCTACCGGAACAAGAACTCCACTGGCCACATCATCTCCATCGAAGACCCCATCGAGTACATCCACCAGCACCAGGGCTGCATCGTCACCCAGCGCGAAGTGGGCCTGGATACCGATACCTTCGAAGTCGCCCTGAAGAACACCCTGCGCCAGGCGCCGGATGTGATCATGATCGGCGAGGTGCGCTCGCGCGAGACCATGGACCACGCCGTGGCCTTCGCCGAAACCGGCCACCTGTGCCTGGCGACCCTGCACGCCAACAACGCCAACCAGGCGCTGGAGCGGATCATCCACTTCTTCCCCGCCGACCGGCATGGCCAGGTGTGGATGGACCTGTCGCTCAACCTCAAGGCCATCGTCGCCCAGCAGCTGGTGCCGACCCCGGACGGCAAGGGCCGTCGCGCGGTGATCGAGGTGCTGCTGAACACCCCGCTGGCCGCCGACCTGATCCGCAAGGGCGAGGTCCACGAACTCAAGCCGCTGATGAAGCGCTCTACCGAGCAGGGCATGCAGACCTTCGACCAGGCGCTGTACCAGCTCTACACCCAGGGCGAGATCACCTACGAAGATGCGCTGGCCTACGCCGACTCGGCGAACGACCTGCGCCTGATGATCAAGCTGGGCTCGGAAACCGACGCCGACCACCTGACCACCATGACCCAGGGCCTGACCCTGGAGATGAGCGACGACGATCCCAATCGCCGCTTCCGCTGACCTGAAGAGCCCGCCTAGTGCGGGCTTTTCGTTTATTCTGGCTGTCACGCAAAACAACGGGAGAAAGGCATGTCCGCCAACCCTGATACCCACAGCAAGGTCATCGGCTACCTGCTGTGGATCTTCGGCTTCACCGGCTCGCACCGCTTCTACTATGGCCGGCCGATCACCGGCACCATCTGGTTCTTCACCCTCGGCCTGTTCTTCATCGGCTGGATCATCGACCTGTTCCTCATTCCTTCCATGGATGATGCGGCGGACCAGCGCTACCGCGCCGGCGGCATCGACTACAACGTCGCCTGGATCCTGCTGACCTTCCTCGGCGTGTTCGGCGTGCACCGCATGTACATGGGCAAGTGGATCACCGGGATCATCTACCTGTTCACCGGCGGCCTGTTCCTGGTCGGCGTGCTGTACGACTTCTGGACGCTGAACAGCCAGATTTCCGAGCGCAACGGGCCGCAACGGATCTGATCCTTCTTTTGTAGGAGCGAGCTTGCTCGCGAACGTGCTACTCGGCAGCTCCGGCGCTGAGGCAGTTCGCGAGCAAGCTCGCTCCTACAGACTTCGCCGTCTTTCGTCGCGCCGCCTGGCGCGAGCTGTGCCCTCCGCCTAAGGTCAGGAAGACAGTAGCAGGCGCCGCCGGGCGATCCCCATGGCGCCCAGAAGGAGTGGCTGCCATGAGCAACGAATCCCGCCCCGCCGTACTCGACCTGATCGGCAATACCCCCATGGTCCGCGTCACGCGCTTCGATACCGGACTCTGCACGCTGTTCCTCAAGCTCGAATCGCAGAACCCCGGCGGCTCCATCAAGGACCGCATCGGCGTCGCCATGATCGAGGCTGCCGAGCGCGACGGCCGGCTCAAGCCCGGCGGCGTGATAGTCGAAGCCACCGCCGGCAACACCGGCCTGGGCCTGGCGCTGGTGGGCCGCGCCAAGGGCTACCGGGTGGTGCTGGTGGTGCCGGACAAGATGTCCACCGAGAAGGTCCTGCACCTGCGCGCCATGGGTGCCGAGGTGCACATCACCCGATCCGACGTCGGCAAGGGCCACCCCGAGTACTACCAGGACGTTGCCGCGCGCCTGGCGAAAGACCTGCCGAACGCCTTCTTCGCCGACCAGTTCAACAACCCCGCCAACCCGCTGGCCCACGAAACCGGTACCGCCCCGGAAATCTGGGCGCAGACCGGTCACGACCTCGACGCCGTGGTGGTCGGCGTCGGCTCCGCCGGCACCCTGACCGGCCTGACCCGGTTCTTCCAGAAGGTCCAGCCTGACCTGGAAATGGTCCTGGCCGACCCGGTGGGCTCGATCATGGCCGAGTACTCGCGCTCCGGCGCCATCGGCACGCCCGGTTCCTGGGCGGTGGAAGGCATAGGCGAAGACTTCGTGCCCTCGATCGCCGACCTCTCCAGCGTGCGCCACGCCTACTCCATCAGCGACGAAGAGAGCTTCAGCACCGCCCGCGAGCTGCTGCGCAATGAAGGCATTGCCGCCGGTTCGTCCACCGGCACGCTGCTGGCCGCTGCACTGCGTTTCTGTCGCGAGCAGAAGGAGCCCAAGCGCGTGGTCAGCCTGGTCTGCGACACCGGCACGCGCTACCTCTCGAAGATCTACAACGACCAGTGGATGACCGACCAGGGGTTGCTGCAGCGCAAGCGCTACGGCGACCTGCGCGACATCGTCGCGCGGCGCTTCGAGGAGGGCAGGGTGGTTGCCGTCGGCCCCAAAGACACCCTGCTCACCGCCTTCCAGCGCATGCGCCTGGCAGACATCTCACAGCTCCCCGTGCTCGACGGCCAGCGGCTGGTCGGCGTCATCGACGAGTCCGACATCCTGCTGGGCGTGCATGACGACCCGGCACATTTCCGCTGCGACGTCGCCAGCGCCATGAGCACCGCCCCGGAAACCCTCGCGCCCGGCGCCAGCCTCAAGGAACTCGAAGCCGTGCTGGCGCGCGGGCTGGTGGCGATCATCGCCGACGCCTCGGGCTTCCACGGCCTGATCACCCGCTTCGACCTGCTCAACCATCTACGGAGGACCCTCGCATGAGCCAGCACGACGACCGCCTCGGTTTCGCCACCCGCGTGATCCACGCCGGGCAGGAGCCAGACCCTTCCACCGGGGCGATCATGCCGCCGATCTACGCCAACTCCACCTACCGCCAGGACAGCCCCGGCGTGCACAAGGGGCTGGACTACGGGCGCTCGCACAACCCCACGCGCTGGGCGCTGGAGCGCTGCGTGGCGGATCTGGAAGGTGGCAGCAAGGCGTTCGCCTTCGCCTCGGGGCTGGCGGCCATCTCGGCGGTGCTGGAACTGCTCGACGCCGGCTCGCATATCGTCTCCGGCAATGACCTGTATGGCGGCACCTTCCGCCTGTTCGAGCGGGTACGGCGGCGCAGCGCCGGGCACGATTTCCACTTCGCCGACCTGTCCCAGCCCGGCGCGCTGGAGGCGGCGCTCACCGACAATACGCGCATGGTCTGGGTGGAAACCCCGAGCAACCCGCTGCTGCGCCTGACCGATCTGGCCGCCATCGCCCGCACCTGCCGCGAACGCGGCATCCTCTGCGTGGCCGACAATACCTTCGCCAGTCCGTGGATCCAGCGGCCGCTGGAACTGGGCTTCGACATCGTGGTGCACTCCACCACCAAGTACCTCAATGGCCATTCGGACGTGATCGGCGGGATCGCCATCGTCGGCGACAACCCCGACCTCGCCGAGCGCGTGGGCTTCCTGCAGAACTCCGTCGGTGCCATCGCCGGGCCGTTCGATGCCTTCCTCACCCTGCGCGGCGTGAAGACCCTGGCGCTGCGCATGGAGCGGCACTGCGCCAATGCCCTCGACCTGGCGAAGTGGCTGGAACAGCAGCCGCAGGTGAAGCGCGTCTACTACCCCGGACTGGCCTCGCACCCGCAGCATGAGCTGGCGCGCCGGCAGATGAAGGGTTTCGGCGGAATGATCTCGCTGGACCTGGATACCGACCTGGCCGGCTCGCGGCGCTTCCTGGAGAACGTCCAGCTGTTCGCCCTGGCGGAAAGCCTGGGCGGCGTGGAAAGCCTGATCGAGCACCCGGCGATCATGACCCACGCCAGCATCCCGGCGGAGAACCGCGCGGCGCTGGGGATCGGTGATTCGCTGATTCGGCTATCGGTGGGTGTGGAAGACGTGGAAGACCTGCGCGCCGACCTGGCCAAGGCCCTGGCGATGATCTGACGCCCCGCACCGGACCGCTTTTCGTAGGAGCGAGCTTGCTCGCGAACCGCCCAGCTTCAGTGCCCGGAATGTTCGCGAGCAAGCTCGCTCCTACAAGGGCGCGAAGCCGCGTAAGCCTGCGCCTTCGTAGGATGGGTGGAGCGAAGCGATACCCATCATTTTCGGCACCGGCAGCATGGGTATCGCTGCGCTCCACCCATCCTACGTTCGAGCTCCTCCATGAAAAAGCCCGCCAATCGGCGGGCTTTTTCATGGGGCGGTGAGGCGTCAGACCGCGTGGACGATATGCCCGTCCACCAGGGTGCAGCGCACCACGCCCGGCAGGCAGTGGCCGAGGAACGGGCAGTTCTGGCCGCGGGAATGCCAAGTTTCGCCCGCCAGGGTCTGGCCGTCGGCTTCGAACAGCACCACGTCGGCGGCCGCGCCGATCGCCAGCTTGCCGGCCGGCAGGCGCAGGGCAGCGGCCGGGCCGCTGGACAGGCGCGCCAGCAGGGTCGGCAGGTCGAGCAGGCCGTCCTGTACCAGGGTCATGGCCAGCGGCAGCAGCAGTTCGACGCTGCTGATGCCCGGATCGGTTGCGGCGAACGGGGCGTTCTTCGCGTCCTGCTCGTGGGGCTGGTGGTGGCTGGCGATGGCCTGGATCACGCCGCTCTTCACCGCTTCGCGAAGGGCCTCGCGGTCCTTGTGCGAGCGCAGCGGCGGCTGCACGTGGTAGAGGCTGGAGAAGTCCGCCAGTGCTTCGTCGGTCAGGATCAACTGGTACAGCGCCACGTCGGCGGTCACCGGCAGGCCGCGGGCCTGGGCCTGGGCGATCAGCTCGACGCCGCGGGCGCTGGTCAGCTGGCTGAAGTGCGCGCGTACTCCGGACTGTTCCACCAGCAGCAGGTTGCGCGCCAGGGCCACGGTTTCGGCGGTTTCCGGGATGCCGGCCAGGCCGCGGAAGCTGGCGGTCGGGCCTTCGTGGGCGATGCCGCCTTCGGCCAGGTCCTGGTCCTGGGAGGTGAAAATCACCGTGAGGTCGAAGGTCGCCGCGTATTCCAGCGAGCGCAGCAGCACGCGGTTGCTCGCCATCGGCGCCAGGCCGTTGGTGAAGGCCACGCAGCCGGCGTCGCTCAGGGCGACCAGCTCGGACAGCTGTTCGCCACCCAGGCCCCTGGTCAGGGCGCCGATGGGGAAGACCTTGGCATTGCCGGCCTCGCGGGCGCGGTCGAGGATCAGCTCGGCGACGGCGGAGGTGTCCAGCACCGGTTTGGTCTGCGGCGGGAAGCACAGGCTGGTGACGCCTCCGGCGGCGGCGGCGCGGGTTTCGCTCTCGATGCTGCCCTTGCGGCTGTAGCCCGGCTCGCGCAGGGCGACGCTCAGGTCCACCAGGCCGGGTGCGGCGATCAGGCCGGCGGCGTCGATTTCCTGGGCGGCGTGGAAGCCTTCGGGGGCGTCGCCGATGGCGATGATGCGGCCGGCCTCGATGTGCAGGTCGCAGACCTTGTCCAGGCCGCTGGCTGGGTCGATCAGGTGGGCGCCACGAATACTGACGGTCATTGCGCGTCCTCCTGTTCCAGCTGGCGTTGGGCGTTCTGGCCGCTCATGGCCATGGACAGCACGGCCATGCGGATGGCGATGCCGTAAGTGACCTGGTTGAGGATCACCGACTGTTCACCGTCGGCCACGGCGGAGTCGATCTCCACGCCGCGGTTGATCGGGCCGGGGTGCATGACGATGGCGTCGGGCTTGGCCAGCTTCAGGCGCTTCTGGGTCAGGCCGTAGAGCTTGAAGAATTCGCCTTCGCTGGGCAGCAGGCCGCCGGCCATGCGCTCGCGCTGCAGGCGCAGCATGATCACCACGTCGACGTCCTTCAGGCCTTCGTCGGCGTTGGTGAAGACTTTCACGCCGTACTGTTCTTCCAGACCTACTGGCAACAGGGTGCGCGGGGCGATGACGCGGATGTCCGGGCAGCCGAGGGTCTTCAGCGCCAGCATGTCGGAGCGCGCCACCCGCGAATGCAGGATGTCGCCGACGATGGCCACCGAAAGGTTTTCGAAGTCTCCCTTGTGGCGGCGGATGGTGAGCATGTCGAGCATGCCTTGCGTCGGGTGGCCGTGGCGGCCGTCGCCACCGTTGATCACGGCGACGTTGGGGCTGACGTGCTCGGCGATGAAATGTGCAGCGCCCGAGTCGCTGTGGCGCACGACGAACATGTCGGCGGCCATGGCCTCGAGGTTGCGCAGGGTGTCGGTGAGCGTCTCGCCCTTGCTGGTCGATGAGGTCGACACGTTCAGCGAGATGACGTCGGCGGACAGGCGCTGCGCGGCCAGCTCGAAGGTGGTGCGGGTGCGTGTGGAGTTCTCGAAGAACACGTTGCACACGGTCTTGCCGCGCAGCAGCGGGACCTTCTTCACCGCGCGGGCGCCGACTTCGAGGAAGGAGTCGGCAGTATCGAGGATTTCAGTCAGCAGTTCGCGGGACAACCCGTCGAGCGAGAGGAAGTGGCGCAGCTGGCCCAGGTCGTTGAGCTGCAGCGGGCGCTTGGCGTCGGTCGGCATGTGGCAGGCCCTGAAAGTTGGGGGTGGATGTCCGGGCGCGCGGAGTTACAGCGCGGGGCTGAGAAGCGTGCGCTCGAGGACGAGTGGTGCGGGACCGCGCAATTTTACCCGCTCGTTGGGTGCCAATGACAGGGTTTCGCCGACGACATCCGGGCGAATCGGCAGTTCGCGCTTGTTCAGGTCCACCAGGCTGACCAGGGTCACGCTGGCCGGGCGGCCGTAGTCGAACAGCTCGTTCAGCGCGGCGCGGATGGTCCGGCCGCTCATCAGCACGTCGTCCACCAGGATCAGGTGCTGGCCGTCGATCTCGAAGGGCAGTTCCGACGGACGGACCTGCGGGTGCAGGCCGCTGCGGGTGAAGTCGTCGCGGTAGAAGGAGACGTCGAGGATGCCGAGGATCTCGTCGCTGCCCAGTGCCTTGAGCAGTTCCTGGGCGACCCAGATGCCGCCGGTATGGATGCCGACGAAGCGTGGCGAGTCGATGCCGCGCTGCGCGAGGTAGTTGCGCAGGTCGGTGGCCATGCGGGGAATGAGTTCGGCGGGGCTTGGCAGGGTCATGACGTCTCCGGTTCGGTTGGCGAGGCCACCCGGCACGGGCGGCCATCGGGGCGGACCGTTCCGGGAAGGAGTGGTCCGGCAAGCTTAGCGGCTTTGGCTCCCTGGACGCTGCCATAGGTCAAGGGCGTAATTTTTCAGATCAGGCCGCAGGTCAAGCAGGGGTGTTCTCAGCGAGCCAGCCCTCCAGCAGCAGGGCGGCGGCCAGGGCGTCCACCGGGCGCTCACGGTAGCCATCGCGCTGGCCCTGGGCCAGGCGTTCGCCCTTGGCGGCGTAGGTGGTCAGGCGTTCGTCGTGGGTGTGCACCGGCAGGTTGTAGCGGCCGTTCAGGCGGCGGGCGAACTTCTCGGCGCGCTCGCTCATGTCGCTGGGGGTGCCATCCATGTTCAGCGGCAGGCCGACGACGATGGCGTCGGGCTGCCATTCCTTGATCAGGGCTTCCACGCGGTTCCAGTCCGGCACGCCGTTCTGTGCCTTGAGCACGCACAGCTCGCGGGCCTGGCCGGTGATGGCCTGGCCGACGGCGACGCCGATCTGCTTGGTGCCGTAGTCGAAGCCCAGGAGCAGGCGTAGCGGTTTGCTGCTCATCAGGCGTGCCCGGCCTGGGCGGTGAGCAGGCTGAGGTTGACCCCCAGGCGCTCGGCGGCCGCCGACAGGCGCTGCTCGGCCGGGACCTCGAAGAGCACCGCAGGGTCTGCCGGGCAGGTTAGCCAGGCATTGTCGGCCAGTTCGGCTTCCAGCTGGCCTGCTTCCCAGCCTGCGTAACCGAGGGTGATCAGGTGCTGGGCCGGGCCGCTGCCGTCGGCGATGGCGAACAGCACGTCCTGGGAAGTGGACAGCGACAGCTCGCCCAGTTCCAGGGTGGCCTGGTAGCTGCGTCCGGCGGGGTGCAGGACGAAGCCGCGATCGGTCTGTACCGGCCCGCCGGTATAGATGGTCATGCCCTGGCAGCGCACCGGCGGCAGTTCGTCCGGGCGCAGCTGTTCGAGCACGTCGGCGAGGCTCAGGCCGCTGGGGCGATTGATGACCAGGCCCATGGCGCCCTGCTCGTTGTGTTCCACGAGGTAGGTGACCGTCTGGGCGAAGTTGGAGTCCGCCATGTGCGGCATGGCGATGAGGAAATGGTGCTTGAGGTAGCTGGCGGCTGTGCTTTTCATGCCGGCTAGTTTCAGGCCTGGGGGCCAAAGGGACAAGACTTGAAAGCGCCGGCTGAGGTCGGCGGGCGCGTCGGATCAGTTGCTGGACAGGCGATCGCCGCGCTCGAAGCGCCAGGTGCGGATGATTTCCAGGCGGTCGATGTCGTTCAGATCGCCGGAGAAGGGCGCGAAGGGCGCGGCCAGGCGCACGATGCGCTGGGCGGCCTGGTCCAGGGTGGGCTGGCCGGAGGACTCCAGCACCTGCACTTCATACAGGGAGCCGTCGCGGTTGATCGACACCAGCAGGCGCAGGCTGCCGTAGATGCGCTGGCGGCGGGCCTCGTCCGGGTAGTTGAGGTTGCCGATGCGCTCGATCTTCTTGCGCCATTCCTCTTTATACCAGGCGCCTTTGTCGCGCATGGTCGAGGCCGCGCTCAGGCGGTGGATGCGCGGGCGCTTGGCGTAGGCCTGCTGCTCGCGGGCGAGGTCGGCTTCGAGGCTGGAGATTTCCGCCGAGAGCTGGCTGGAATCGAACTGCGGCGCCGGCTTGGCGACGGTCTCGGCCTTGGGCGTCTGCTGTTTGGTCTGCACCTTGTCCGGGCGCGGGGTGCGGGTGGCGACGGCGGCCTTGGGCGCTTCCGGGCTCTTGGCCTGGCGCGGGGTGGCTGGCGGGGCGACCTTCTTGACTTCGGTGTCCTGGAACGGCGCCTGCTCGGTGGTCTTGGGGATCGCCTTGTGTTCCAGGGTGCCGCTGCCCTGCTGGTTCATCTGGGCAAGGTAGTCGGCCTTTTCCGGCGCCTTGTCGCTCTTGAAGCTGGCCAGGGTGATTTCCAGGGTTTTGCTCAGCTGGCTGGGCGAGGGCATGGTGAAGCCGACGCCCAGCAGCACGGCCACGTGCACGATGGCCGCAACGAACAGGGTGAAACCCAGACGGTCCGCCGGACGGACGCCGGAAGACACGGGGAAGTCTTGGTGGGTTGCAGCGTTCATTGCGGGTCGCGTAGGCCAGGGTGGGGCGGAAGTCTGCCGACGAGGCTTATAAAAGTCTATGACGCACTGCGCGCCTTGAGCTTTTCGTCGATGACTGCCATCAGTCTCTCACCGATGCGCGTGTCGTAGGCCGCATCGATCTCGCGGATGCAGGTCGGGCTGGTGACGTTGATCTCGGTGAGGTTCTCGCCGATCACGTCCAGGCCGACGAACAGCAGGCCGCGCTTGCGCAGCTCCGGGCCGACCTCCCCGGCGATCCAGCGGTCGCGCTCGGTCAGCGGCTGGGCTACGCCGCGGCCGCCGGCGGCCAGGTTGCCGCGGGTCTCGCCCTGGGCGGGGATGCGCGCCAGGCAATATTCCACCGGCTCGCCGTCGATCATCAGGATGCGCTTGTCGCCGTCCTTGATGGCCGGCAGGTAGCGCTGCGCCATGACCTGTTCCTGGCCGTGGCGGGTCAGGGTCTCGAGGATCACCGAGAGGTTCGGGTCGCCTTCGCGGTGGCGGAAGATCATCGATCCGCCCATGCCGTCCAGGGGTTTGAGAATGATGTCACGATGCTGTGATGCAAACTCGCGCAGAATGTCGGACCGGCGGCTCACCACCGTCGGCGGCGCGCACTGCGGGAAGAGGGTGGCGAAGTATTTCTCGTTGCAGTCGCGCAGGCTCTGCGGCTTGTTGACCACGAGCGTGCCGGCGGCTTCGGCCTGTTCCAGCAGGTAGGTGGAGTAGACGAACTCGTTGTCGAAGGGCGGGTCCTTGCGCATCAGGATCACGTCCAGCTCCGACAGCGGCTGGTCGACTTCCTCTTCCAGTTCGAACCAGTGGGCCGGATCGTAGAACACCTTGAGCGGGCGCATGCGGCCGCGGGCGACGTTCTCTTTCTGGTAAAGATCCTGCTGTTCCATATAGAACAGCTGCCAACCACGGGCTTGGGCAGCCAGCAGCATGGCCAGCGAGCTGTCCTTCTTGAAACTGATCTGCGCGATGGGGTCCATCACGATCCCGAGGCGTACGCTCATGGGATGTCCTCCTGGGGGAGTCTGTTGGGCTTGGGGCTGCGACGCAGAGCCGCGCCGAAAAGGCTGAAAATGGACGCTCAGGGTGGCGCTGGATGTGCGCTCGGTCAAGGAAAAAGCCTGCTTGTTCCGGGTCTTATGGCCTGAATTTGCTGGGCGTGGTAAAGATTCTGACGATTGTGGTAAAAGGTTCCCACGATTGGGTCGCAGCCCGACGGTGGCAGGGCGCTAGCGCACTGAAATAAAAAGCGGAAAAAACGACTCACCGAGATGGTAAGGGCGAACATGGAACAGCATTCCGACGGTTTGAAAGTAATGGTGATCGACGATTCCAAGACGATTCGTCGCACGGCTGAAACCCTGCTGAAGAAGGTCGGCTGCGATGTCATTACAGCCATCGACGGCTTCGACGCGCTGGCCAAGATCGCCGATACCCATCCCAGCATCATCTTCGTCGACATCATGATGCCGCGCCTGGATGGCTATCAGACCTGCGCCCTGATCAAGAACAATAGTGCCTTCAAATCCACGCCGGTGATCATGCTGTCCTCCAAGGACGGTCTGTTCGACAAGGCCAAGGGTCGCATCGTCGGTTCCGATCAGTACCTCACCAAGCCCTTCAGCAAGGAAGAACTGCTCGGCGCGATCAAGACCCATGTGCCCGACTTCACCCCGGTGGAGCACGCTTCCTGAAGTCCGGCGCGAGCGCCGGTGACGCCTATTCCGTATGGGGACCACAATGGCTCGAATTCTGATTGTTGATGACTCGCCGACCGAGATGTACAAGCTGACCGCGATGCTGGAAAAGCACTCGCACCAGGTACTCAAGGCCGAAAATGGCGCCGATGGCGTGGCCCTGGCTCGCCAGGAAAAGCCCGACGTCGTCCTGATGGACATCGTCATGCCCGGCCTGAACGGCTTCCAGGCGACCCGTCAGCTGTCCAAGGACCCGGAAACCAGCGCCATTCCGGTGATCATCGTCACCACCAAGGATCAGGAGACCGACAAGGTCTGGGGCAAGCGCCAGGGCGCTCGCGACTACCTGACCAAGCCGGTGGACGAAGAGACACTGCTCAAGACCATCAATTCGGTGCTGGCCGGCTGATACAGCCGTACCTGCACGTACCGAACATAATTATTAGAGAAGGCCAGGGCCGGCATGGCGGAAGTCCAGAGTCCTTTCGAGGTTCTCGTCCAGATCGATCAGCGCTGTCGGCAGCTGGCTGCGGGCCTGCCCGCCCAGCGCGAGGTGGTGCAGAGCTGGAACGGCATCGGCTTTCGCATGGCTGGGCGCCTGTTCGTCGCGCCCATGGGGGAGGTCGGCGAGGTTCTTCACGAGCCGCGCTACACACTGCTGCCCGGCGTCCGTGACTGGGTGAAGGGGGTCGCCAACGTGCGCGGCCGCCTGCTGCCGATCATGGACCTGTGCGGCTTCCTCGGCGCGGAGCTGTCGCCTCTGCGCAAGCAGCGGCGCGTGCTCGTCGTGGAACACCAGGAAGTCTTCGCCGGCCTCATCGTCGATGAGGTGTTCGGCATGCAGCACTTCCCGGTGGATACCTTCTCCGAGCAGTTGCCGCCCCTCGAAGCGGTCCTGCAGCCCTTTATTCATGGCGTCTTCCATCGGGAGCAACCCTGGCTCGTGTTCAGTCCGCATGCGCTGGCTGAGCACCCGGGGTTCCTGGATGTCGCCAGCTAGAGTTTGACCGGTTGGGCCGGCATTGCCGGCCCTTGTTGTGACATGGAAACCGTAATCGTGGTGGGTCCAGGCGGGGGCCGAATATGAAAAATATAAAGGCAGGCAGTCTTTTCTCGGGGGCGCGTAGCAGCTCGCTGATCCTCGGACTCTTCGTGGTCCTGATCGTGGCGATCGTCTTGCTGTTCGCCAACTTCGCTTACCTGAACAAGCAGGCGGACCACGACAAGCAGTACATCGGCCATGCCGGCGAACTGCGCGTGCTGTCCCAGCGTATCGCCAAGAACGCCACGGAAGCCGCGGCGGGCAAGGGCGAGGCGTTCAAGCTGCTCAAGGAAGCACGCAACGACTTCGAGAAGCGCTGGAACATCCTTTCCAAGGGTGACGAAAGCACCGGCCTGCCGCCGAGCCCGGATTCGGTACAACCGCAGATGGCGGATGTGCAGAAGGACTGGGACACCCTGCGCAAGAACGCCGACTCCATCCTCGCCAGCGAACAGACCGTACTGTCCCTGCACCAGGTGGCCGCAACCCTCGCCGAAACCATCCCGCAGCTGCAGGTGGAGTACGAAGAGGTCGTCGACATCCTCCTGGAGAACGGCGCCCCGGCCGACCAGGTCGCGGTAGCCCAGCGCCAGTCGCTGCTGGCCGAACGTATCCTCGGCTCGGTGAACAAGGTGCTGGCCGGTGACGAGAACTCCGTGCAGGCCGCCGACAGCTTCGGCCGTGACGCCAGCCTCTTCGGCCGCGTACTCAAGGGCATGAAGGAAGGCAACGCGGCGATGAGCATCTCCAAGGTGACCAACGCCGAGGCCGTTGACCGCCTCAACGAGATTGCCGAACTCTTCGAATTCGTTTCCGGCTCGGTGGACGAGATCCTCGAGACCTCCCCGGAACTGTTCCAGGTCCGTGAGGCTGCCAACACCATCTTCGGCGGTTCGCAGACCCTGCTCGACAAGGCCTCCAACCTGGCCAACGGCTTCGAGAACCTGGCCGAAGGCCGTGTGTTCAACCAGGTCGCCAGCGTTGCGCTGGGCATCCTCGCCCTGGGCGCGATCATCCTCATCGGCCTGGTGATGGTGCGTGAAACCAACCGCCGACTGGCCGAGACCGCCGAGAAGAACGAACGTAACCAGGCGGCGATTCTGCGACTGCTCGACGAAATCGCCGACCTCGCCGACGGTGACCTGACGGTAGCCGCGACCGTGACCGAGGACTTCACCGGTGCGATCGCGGACTCCATCAACTACTCCATCGACCAGCTCCGCGAGCTGGTGGAAACCATCAACCTGACAGCCGTGCAGGTGGCCGCCGCCGCCCAGGAAACCCAGGCCACCGCCATGCACCTGGCCGAGGCTTCCGAGCACCAGGCCCAGGAAATCGCCGGCGCCTCCGCCGCGATCAACGAAATGGCCGTGTCCATTGACCAGGTATCGGCGAACGCCTCCGAGTCCTCGGCGGTAGCGGAACGTTCCGTAGCCATCGCCAACAAGGGCAACGAAGTGGTGCACAACACCATCACCGGCATGGACAACATCCGTGAGCAGATCCAGGACACCTCGAAGCGGATCAAGCGCCTCGGTGAATCGTCCCAGGAGATCGGTGACATCGTAAGCCTGATCAACGACATTGCCGACCAGACCAACATCCTCGCACTGAACGCCGCGATCCAGGCGTCCATGGCGGGCGACGCGGGCCGCGGCTTCGCCGTGGTAGCGGACGAAGTACAGCGACTGGCGGAACGTTCCTCCGCGGCGACCAAGCAGATCGAAGCGCTGGTGAAGACCATTCAGACCGACACCAACGAAGCGGTGATCTCGATGGAACAGACCACCTCCGAGGTGGTACGCGGTGCCCGCCTGGCGCAGGACGCCGGTGTGTCGCTGGAAGAGATCGAGAAGGTATCCAAGACCCTGGCAGCGTTGATCCAGAACATTTCCAACGCCGCCCGTCAGCAGGCCTCATCCGCCGGCCACATTTCCAACACCATGAACGTGATCCAGGAGATCACCTCGCAGACCTCCGCCGGTACCACCGCCACCGCGCGCAGCATTGGCAACCTGGCCAAGATGGCCGGCGAGATGCGTCACTCCGTATCCGGCTTCAAACTGCCGGACACCGCCGAACAGGCCTGAGCAGAGGAGGTGCGCTGCTCTTCACCGGGTAGCGCATGACAGTCTTGAGCGAGGGGCGCGACATGCAGGCAAGTGGCGTCTGGTCGTTGCAGCCGTTGGCCGACATGTCGGCCGCGGACTTCCGCGACTGGCAGGCACTGTTGGAAGACCGGACCGGTGTCGTCGTCAACGAACAACGCCGCGCCTTCCTGCAGACCAGCCTGGGCGCGCGGATGCGCGAACTGGGCATCGCCGACTACGGCACCTACTACCGACAGGTCACCGATGGCCCGCGCGGCGCCGTCGAGTGGTCGAACCTGCTGGACCGCCTCACCGTTCAGGAAACCCGTTTCTTTCGTCACAAGGCTTCATTCGAAGTGCTGGAAGGCTTCCTCCGCCAGCGCCTCGAACAGGTCGGCCCGAGCCGGCCGCTGGCCTTGTGGAGCGTCGGCTGTTCCAGTGGCGAGGAGCCTTATTCCCTCGCCATGGTGGCCGCCAAGGTACTCGAAGACGCAGGTCTGGCGCCGCTGTTCGGCGTGACCGGCACCGACATCAGCCTCAATGCCCTGAACCGGGCGCGCGAGGCGCGCTACGCGGCACGCAAGCTGGAGGATATCGACCCGGAACTGGCCACGCGCTACTTCAGCGCGCAGGATGACGGTCGATACGCAGTGATACCCGATCTCGCCGAGCGCGTCTGTTGCGCCCGGCTGAATGTGCTGGAACTGGCCAAGGCGCCAATGTCCGGCATGGACGTGATTTTTTGCCAGAACCTGCTGATCTATTTCCGCCGCTGGCGGCGGCGGGACATCCTCAATCGCCTGGCCGAGCGGCTGGCGCCTGGGGGACTGCTGGTGATCGGAGTGGGCGAGGTGGCCGATTGGCACCACCCGCTGCTCGAACCGGTCGCCGATGAGCGCGTTCTGGCCTTTACCCGGAAGGGATGACACAGACACATGAGTGGAGTGGCTATGGGTGATCGGCACGATTATGTCGCCCTGGAATGGGTAAAAGGCGAGATTGCCGAAACGCTCAAGCAGGCGCGGCAAGCCCTCGAATCCTACGTCGAGAATCCCCAGGACCCGACGCGGATGGGCTTTTGCCTGGCCTATATCCACCAGGTGCGCGGCACTCTGCAGATGGTGGAATTCTACGGCGCGGCCCTGCTCGCCGAGGAAATGGAGTACCTGACCCAGGCGCTGATCGACGGCAAGACATCCAGCCAGAGCGAAGCGCTGGAAGTGCTGATGCAGGCGATCCTGCAGTTGCCGGCGTACCTGGAACGTATCCAGAGCGCCCGCCGCGACCTGCCGCTGGTCGTGCTGCCGCTGCTCAACGACCTGCGCACCGCCCGCGGCGAGAAGCTGCTGTCGGAAACCAGCCTGTTCTCCCCCGACCTTTCCCAGTCCTCGCCGGTGCTGCCGGTGGACGCCCTGGCGCGCCTGCGTACCGCCGAACTGCCGGCGCTGCTGCGCAAGCTGCGGCAGATGCTGCAGGTCGCCCTGGTCGGCGTCATCCGCAACCAGGACCTGCCGACCAACCTGGGCTATCTGGCGCGCGTGTTCGCCCGCCTGGAATCGCTGTGCAAGGACGCCCCGCTGGGCCGCCTGTGGGTGATCGCTTCGGCGATGATCGAAGGCCTGGCCAATGGCAGCATCGCCAACGGCACCTCGGTGCGTAACCTGCTGCGCCAGGTCGACCGCGAGTTCAAGCGCCTGGTCGACCAGGGCGCCGACGCCATGAACCAGGCGGCGCCGGAAGAACTGATCAAGAACCTGCTGTTCTACGTCGCCAAGGCCTCCGACCAGTCGCCGCGCGTGCGGGCGGTGAAGGATGAGTACCGCCTCGACGACGCCCTGCCGGGCGCGGCCCTGGTGGACGAGGAACGCGCCCGTCTCGCCGGCCCGGACCGCGACGCCATGCGCTCGGTCGTCGGCGCTCTGTGCGAGGAGTTGGTGCGGGTCAAGGACAGCCTCGACCTCTTCGTGCGCAGCGACCGCAGTGGCGTGAATGAGCTGGGTAGCCTGCTGGCGCCGCTCAAGCAGATTGCCGACACCCTTGCCGTGCTGGGCTTCGGCCAGCCGCGCAAGGTCATCCTCGACCAGATCGAGGTAGTCAGCGCGCTCGCCCACGGCCAGCGCCAACCCAACGACGCCACCCTGATGGATGTCGCCGGTGCGCTGCTGTATGTCGAAGCGACCCTGGCTGGCATGGTCGGCCCGAGCGAGGAGCCGGGCAGCGAAGAAAACGTCCTGCCGACCACCGACGTCGAGCAGATCCACCAGGTGGTGATCAAGGAAGCGCGCAATGGCCTGGAACTGGCCAAGGACGCGATCATCGAGTTCATCGCCTCGCAATGGAACCACGAGCACCTGGCCCGCGTGCCGGAGCTGCTGACCCAGGTTCGCGGCGGACTGGCGATGATCTCCCAGGAACGTGCGGCGAAACTGCTGGAAAACTGCAATCGCTACATCCAGGAACAACTGCTGGTGCGTCAGGCCGTGCCGGACTGGCACAGCCTCGATACCCTGGCCGACGCCATCACCAGCGTCGAGTACTACCTAGAGCGCCTGTCGGAAGACCACAACACCCAGGGCGACATGATCCTCGACGTCGCCGAGGAGAGCCTGGACAGCCTGGGCTATTCGCTCAAGCCGCGCCCGTCGATCCTCGACGCCGAGCCGAGCGCCCATATCCCTGCGCCCCTGGACAACCCGCTCGACGAGATCGACGTCCTGGCCGCGCAGCCGCTGGCCGAGCCGAGCGAAGCGGTCCCGGTGGAAGAAGTCCCTGAGTTGGCCGCGCCGGTGGAAATCGCCGACAGCTTCGAGCCCGCGAGCTTCGACGTCGCCCCGACCGAGGAGCCGGCGTTCGAACAGCCTGCCGAGCTTGCCCCGACAGAAGAGCTGGCTCCGGTGGACGAACCGGTCCTGGACCTTGCCGACCTCGATACGCCCCAACCTGTTGCGGACAGTGAAGAAAGCTTCACCTTCGAATCGCTGGAGCCCGTTGTCGAGCCTGTCGCCGGGGAGCAACCCGCACTGCCGGCCGACTTCGACCTCCCGGCCGAACTCGAAGCCCAGCCTGCTGGCGAAGCCGAAGCGAGCTTCACCTTCGAACCCCTGGAGCTGGACTCCGGCCTGCCCGCCACCGAGCCCAGCGCCGAACCGGGCGGCTGGACCCTTGACGAGGCTACACCGCTGGCTGCCTCGGCTGAACTGCCCGGCGCGACCCTGGAGCCGGAAAGCCTCAGCTGGGATATCGAACTGGAGCCGGCCGCACCGATCACCGACACCACCCTGGCCGATGAAGGCTGGTCGCTGGACGACAGCCACAAGGCCGACAGCATCGAGTTCACTCTCGAAACGCTGGAAGAGGCGCCCGCGCAACCGCTGGCCGATGAGCTGAGCTGGAGCCTGGATGATGCCCTCCCGCTGACCGAGACGCCGCGATTCGACGAGCCCGTGCAGGCGGAACCCGCAACGACCGAACAATCCTGGGAATCGCTGGACCTGTCCGGCACCCCGAGCGAAGCCCCGGCCACTCCGGAACTGCTCGACGACTTCGCCCGCCTGCCGACGCTGGAGGCCACTCCGGCTCCGGTGGACGAGCTGACCTGGGACATGGAGTCGCTGACCCCGGCCGGCGACAAGCCCGCCGAGGAAGACTGGTTCAGCATCGACCTGAGCCAGCCGACTGCCGAGTCGCCCGCACCGTCGCTGGAGCTGGACGAAAGCTTCGCCAGCCTGGAAGCGGTCGAACCCGCACCGCTGGCGACCCTGGACGACCTGAGCTTCGACGCCCAGCCTGCCACCGATGAACCGTCCAGCGCCGAAACCTCGCTGGCCAGCGATGACAACTGGACCCTGGGCGAGCTGAGCGAACCGACCGCGCTGGACGCTGGCGTCGACTTCAGCCTCGACGCGCCACTTGAGCTGGAAGCGCTGGAACCGCTGGTCGAGCCCCAGGCGCCCGCCGTCCAGGCCGAAGCCTGGAGCGACGAGAACATCGCCGAGCTGGACCTGCCGGAAGTCGAGCTGCCCAGCCCGCCGGCCGAGCCCGAGCCGGTTGCCGAAGCTCCGGAAAAACCGCTGTCCCTGGCCGAAGTCATGGCTGCCCCGGTCTCGGCGATCAACCCGCCGGCCCAGGACGTGCCGCCCAGCCTGCTGCCGCCGCCCGCCGACGAAGAGCCCATCGACGAAGAGCTGCGCGAAGTCTTCATCGAAGAAGCCGGCGAAGTGCTGGAAACCATCGGCGAGCACCTGCCGACCTGGCTGGCCAACACTGACGACCGCGACTCGCTGACCGAGATTCGCCGCGCCTTCCACACCCTCAAGGGCAGTGGTCGGATGGTCCGCGCGCTGGTGATCGGCGAGCTGGCCTGGTCCATCGAGAACCTGCTCAACCGCGTGCTCGACCGCAGCATTGCCGCCTCGCCAGCCGTGCTGCAGGTGGTCCAGGACGTGGTCGCGCTGATGCCCGAACTGGTCGAGGAATACGCCGCCAGCACCCAGCGCCAGCGCGACGACGTCGACCGCCTGGCCGCTACCGCCCACGCCCTGGCCAAGGGGCAGCCGGTGCCGCCGCCCGGTGGCGGGCTGCCGGAGTCGGCGCCGCAGGTCGAGGACATCACCCCCGAGCTGGCAGAGGTCGAGGAGATCGCTGCCCAGGCGGCCAACGAAGGGCTCGACGAGAGCCTCGATCCGCAGTTGCTGGAGATATTCCGCAACGAAGCCGAAGCCCACCTGGAAACCCTGGTCGGCTTCCTCGCCGATTGCGCGCAGCAGCTGCCGCAACCAGTGACCGACGACCTGCAACGCGCCCTGCACACCCTCAAGGGCAGCGCGCACATGGCCGGCATCCTGCCGATCGCCGAAATTGCCACGCCGCTGGAGCGGCTGGTGAAGGAATTCAAGACCAACCTGCTGCAGGTCGACCTGCGCGAGGCCGAGTTGCTGCACGCCGCCGAAGGCCTGTTCCGCGTCGGCCTCGACCAGCTCGTCGAAGGTCGCCCGCTGGCGCCCATCGAAGGCAGCCCGGAACTGCTGGCGCGCATCGCGCAGGTTCACCAGGAGCGCCTGGAGGCTGCCGAAGCCAAGCGCCGCGGTGAAAGCGGCGAAGGCAGCGGCAACGATCCGCAATTGATCGGCATGTTCCTCGCCGAGGGCATGGACATCCTGCTCGACGCCGAGGACCTGCTGCGCCGCTGGCGCGAGCACCCGCAGGAGCGCCACGAACTGGGCGCCCTCTACGACGAGCTGGAAACCCTCAGCCGTGGTGCGCAGATGGCCGAGCTGCCGCAGATGGCGGAACTCGCCGATGCGCTGCTGGCAGTCTATGGCGCCGTGCGCCAGGGTCGCCTGGAAACCGGCGACGCCTTCTTCTCCGCCGCCGAGGCCGCCCATGAGGCGCTGATCGGCATGATGGATCAGGTGGCTGCGGCGCTGCAGGTCAGCGCCCGCCCGGAACAGGTCGAAGCGCTGCATCGCCTGCTGGACGCACCGGTGCCCGCCGTCCAGGACGAGCCATCGGAAGACGCCCCGGAAGTCGAGTTCGTCGACCTGGAAAGCCTGACCGCCGATGACTTCCCCGCCGAAGACGAGGAATTCCTCGTCGACAGCCGTCCGGTGGACGACGACAACCTGCCCGACGGCCTGAGCTGGTCGCCGCGCAGCGATAACGACGGTGCCCCGCGTGGCGCCGCCGACGACGATGACGATGACGTCATCACCGCCGAAACCCCGCACGCCCATCCCGCCCCGCAGCAACCGCCGCGCGCGCTGGATGAGGAAATGGTGGCGATCTTCCTCGAAGAGGCGGTCGACATCCTCGACAACGCCGGCCAGGCGCTGGACCAATGGCTGGCCTCGCCCGAGGGCCTCGCTGCGCTTTCGACCCTGCAACGCGACCTGCACACCCTCAAGGGCGGCGCGCGCATGGCGGAAATCCGCGAGATCGGCGATCTGTCCCACGAACTCGAATCACTCTATGAAGGCCTGCTGGACCATCGCTTCCAGCACAGCCAGCCGCTGGGCGACCTGCTGCGCACCTGCCACGACCGCCTGGCGACCCAGCTCGATCAGCTGCAGGCCGGCCAGGCGCTGACCGACCCGGCGGACCTGGTGCAGACCATCCGCACCTTCCGCCAGAATCCGGCCGCCGGCCTGGATGCACCGCAGGCGCTGGCCGCGCAACCGCAGCTGGACGCTGCGGCGGATGAGAGCGAGGCCGAGGGGCTACTGGAAACTACTGCCCCGAACGATGCCGATATCGAACTGGAACTGCCCGCCGAGGCCGAGCCGTTGGCCGCTAGCGCCGAGGAGCTCCAAGCGACCGATCTCGAAAGCACCGATCTTGAGAGCATCGATCTCGAAAGCACCGAGCTTCAATCCGAAGCCGAGCCGGAATCGGCCGCTGCGCCCGAAGAGATCGACCTGCAGAGCTTCCTCGAAGAGGCCGAAGCCGGGATCGCCGAGGAGCCGGCTGCCATCGAGCCTGTCATCGCTGCCGCGGCGCCTGCCCTCGAGGCGACAGGCGTGCAGGACAGCGAGTACGAGCTTGACCCGGACCGCGACCAGGAACTGGTGGAAATCTTCCTCGAGGAAGGCTTCGACATCCTCGAAAGCTCCTCCGGCGCACTGACGCGCTGGATGGCCAACCCCGACAACAGTGTCGAGCTGGAAGCGCTGCAACGCGACCTGCACACCCTCAAGGGCGGTGCGCGGATGGCCGAGATTCGCCCCATCGGCGACCTCTCCCACGAACTGGAATTCCTCTACGAGGGCCTCTGCGGCGGGCGCCTGCGCGCCAGCCCGACGCTCTTCGAATTGCTGCAGCGTTGCCACGACCGTCTCGCCGAGATGCTCGAGGCCGTCCAACAGCACCGCCGGGTGCCGGGAGGTGAATCGCTGATTGACGCGATCCACCGATTTCGTGCCAACCCCGAAGAACAGCTGAGCATCCCCAGCAGCGTCAGCCTGCACGCGATCAGCTCCCAGCACGCCGCGCCCGAAGGCCCGGAAGCCGACATCCTGGATATCTTCCTGGAAGAGGCCGACGACCTGCTCGAAGGCATGGAGCAGGCGCTGGGACGTTGGGACGCCGAGCGCGAGAACGGTGCGCTGGATGAGCTGCTGCGCATTCTGCATACCCTCAAGGGTGGTGCGCGCCTGGCCGGCCAGACCAGCCTCGGCGACCTGGCCCACGACCTCGAACAGCACCTGGGCGAAGCCCAGCAGCAGGGCGCGCCCTGGCCGGAAAGCCTGCTGCTGGACGTGCAGTCCGGCTTCGAAGGCCTGCAGGCCGAGGTCGACCAGTTGCGCCTGCACCTGGGTGAGGTCGAGAGCGCCGAAAGCCAGTTCGAGGAATCCATCGACGAAGAACCGCTCGCCGAACAGCCGGCCCCGGTGAACCTGCCGGTGCTGCCGGAAGCCATCATGGCCGCTGCCGTACCGCAGCGCCTCGATGCGCCGGTGGTGCTGCCCTTCGTTCGCCGTGCCCAGGAAGCCGCCCAGGAAGCCGCTGCGCGCCGTGCGCCGCAGGAACTGGTGAAGGTACCCGCGCAACTGCTCGAAGGGCTGGTCAACCTCGCCGGTGAGACCTCCATCTTCCGCGGCCGCGTCGAGCAGCAGGTGAGCGACGTCGGTTCGACCCTGGGCGAAATGGACGCGACCATCGAGCGGGTTCGTGACCAGTTGCGGCGCCTGGATACCGAAACCCAGGCGCAGATCCTCTCGCGCCACCAGGCCGACGCCGAGCGCGCCGGCTATGAAGATTTCGACCCGCTGGAAATGGACCGCTACTCGCAGCTGCAACAGCTCTCCCGCGCGCTGTTCGAGTCCGCTTCCGACCTGTTCGACCTCAAGGAAACCCTGGCCGCGAAGAACCGCGACGCCGAGACCCTGCTGCTGCAACAGGCGCGGGTCAACACGGAGCTGCAGGAAGGCCTGATGCGCACCCGCATGGTGCCGTTCGACCGCCTGGTGCCGCGCCTGCGGCGGATCGTCCGCCAGGTGGCGAGCGAGCTGGGCAAGCAGGTCGAGTTCGTGGTCAGCAACGCCGAAGGCGAGATGGACCGTACCGTGCTTGAACGCATCGTCGCGCCGCTGGAGCACATGCTGCGCAACGCGGTCGACCACGGCATCGAGTCCGGCGAAGCACGCCGCATGGCCGGCAAGTCGGAGCAGGGCACCATCCGCCTGACCTTGGGCCGCGAGGGTGGCGACATCCTCCTGACCCTGGCCGACGACGGCGCCGGCATCCGCCTGGAAGCGGTGCGCCGCAAGGCCATCGAGCGCGGCCTGATGACCGACGACAGCGAGCTGAATGACCACGAGGTGCTGCAGTTCATCCTCGAGGCCGGCTTCAGCACCGCCGAGAAGGTCACGCAGATTTCCGGCCGGGGCGTGGGCATGGATGTGGTGAACTCCGAGGTGAAACAGCTCGGTGGCTCCATGAGCATCCAGTCCAGCGTTGGCGAGGGGACGAAGTTCGATATCCGCCTGCCGTTCACCGTGTCGGTGAACCGCGCGCTGATGGTGCTTTCCGGCGAGGACCTCTACGCCCTGCCGCTGAACACCATCGAAGGCATTGTGCGGGTCTCCCCGTACGAGCTGGAGGCACTCTACGAACAGGCCGCCGCCGACGAGTCCGGCGCCGCGCCGAGCTTCGAATACGCCGGCCAGAGCTATGAACTGAAATACCTCGGCGACCTGCTCAACAACGGCCAGCATCCCAAGCTGGTCGGTCAGTCGCTGCCGCTGCCGGTGATCCTGGTGCGCTCGGCGGACCACGCCGTGGCAGTGCAGGTGGACGCCCTGGCCGGCTCGCGCGAGATCGTGGTGAAGAGCCTCGGTGCGCAATTCGCCGGCGTCAGTGGCATCTCCGGTGCGACCATCCTCGGTGACGGTCGCGTGGTGGTGATTCTCGACCTGCTGGCGACCATCCGTGTGCTCCACGCTCAGCTCATCCAGCACGCGCCGCGCCGCCAGCTGGCAGGCCCGAGCGTGGCGGAAATCGAGCACCAGCGCCCGACCCTGGTCATGGTGGTGGACGACTCGGTCACCGTGCGCAAGGTCACCAGCCGCCTGCTGGAGCGCAACGGCATGAACGTGCTCACCGCCAAGGACGGGGTGGACGCCATCGCCCAGCTGCAGGACCACAAGCCCGACATCATGCTGCTGGACATCGAGATGCCGCGCATGGACGGCTTCGAGGTGGCCACGCTGGTGCGCCACGATGAACAGCTGAAGGACCTGCCGATCATCATGATTACCTCCCGTACCGGCGAGAAGCACCGCGACCGTGCCCTGGCCATCGGCGTCAACCAGTACCTGGGCAAGCCGTACCAGGAATCCGAGCTGCTGGAGAATATCCACAAGCTGGTGAAGGCCCATGTCTGAGCAGAGCACGCCGCGCATTGCGGTGATCGCCGACACCTCGCTGCAGCGCCACGTGCTGGCACAGGCGTTGGCCGGCCACGGTTACCAGGTGGTGCTCAACGCCGATCCGGCGCGCCTTGAGAGCGACCAGCTGGACGCCTGCGAGACCGACCTGTGGCTGGTGGACCTGGCGCAGCAGGAAGACTCGCCGCTGGTGGACAACCTGCTGGAGCAGTCGCGCGTACCCGTGCTGTTCGGCGAAGGCCACGCGCCGGAGCGGCATTCCGAACATTACCCGCGCTGGGAACGCCGACTGGTGTCCAAGTTGCGCAAGCTGGTGGGTGACCCCAGCGCCGGCGTGGGCCGCAGCCTCGCAGCGCTGCTCGACGAAGCGCAGCGGCCCACCCGCGTGACGCTGCCCGATGACCTCGCCGCTTCGCCGCTCAAGGCTGGTGAGCCCGCCGCGCAGGTCTGGCTGCTCGCCGCCTCGCTGGGCGGCCCGGCCGCGGTGAAGACCTTCCTCGATGCGCTGCCCGGCGGCCTGCCGGTGGGCTTCCTGTATGCCCAGCACATCGATGCCTCGTTCGAAGCGAACCTGCCCCAAGCCGTCGGCCGCCACAGCCAGTGGCACGTCAACAGCGTGCGCGATGGCGATCCGGTGCGCTGCGGCGAAGTGGTGGTGGTGCCGATTTCCCGCGAGCTGGGCTTCGACGATTCGGCGCGCATGCACGTGCAGGACCGCAGCTGGCCGGAACCCTACAGCCCGTCCATCGACCAGATGATGCTCAATCTCGCGCAGCAATACGGTGAGCGCTGCGGCGTGATCGTGTTCAGCGGCATGTGCAGCGACGGCAGCGCCGCCGCGGCCTACGTGCGCCGCCAGGGCGCGCCGATCTGGACCCAGCGCGCCGACAGCTGCGCCTGCTCCAGCATGCCCGACAGCCTGCGCGAAGGCGGCTACAGCACTCTCTCCGGCGACCCGCGCGAACTCGCGGCGGCGCTGGTCAATCACCTCGCCGAGCAATGCGTCGGCGCAGTCACGCAGTGAGATAAGGCCCGATGAGTGATCTCCCCGTCGCCAATGCCGGCGTTGCCAATGCCGCCCCCAGCAGCCTGACCGGCCTGCTGGTGCCGCTGGCCGACCGCAACCTGCTGCTGCCCAACGTGGCCGTGGCCGAGCTGATCACCTACCGCGCCCCGCACCCGGTGGACGGCCTGCCGTCCTGGTACCTGGGGCAGGTGGCCTGGCGCGACCTGCGCCTGCCGCTGCTGTCCTTCGAGGCGGCCTCCGACGGCCAGGCCGAAGTCGGCTCCGGCGCGCGGGTGATCGTGGTCAACGCCCTGGGCGGCCGAGCCAATGTGAAGTTCTTCGCGCTGCTGGTGCAGGGCATCCCGCGTTCGCTGAAGGTCGGCAGCGACCTCAAGCGTCTCGACGTGCCGCTGGCGCCGCTGGAGCTGGACGCCGTTGACCTGGGCGACGCCCAGGCGCGCATCCCCGACCTGGCCGCGCTGGAGCAGAAGCTGGCCGACTCCGGCCTGATCTGAGCCGGCCATGAACGGTGGCCTGCGCCTTGCCCAGCTGGGGGATCAACCCGGCTTCGAGGTCGCCGGCGCCACCCTTGGCGGTCACCGTTTCGAGCGCCACAGCCACGACGAATTCGTCATCAGCGCCAACCTGCGCGGCGAGGAAAGCGTCTGGCTGGATGGCCGCACCTTCGACGCCGGCCCCGGTTGCGTCACCTGCTACAACCCCGGCCAGATCCAGGGCGGCGGCGTTGCCGAAGGCCAGCCCTGGCAATTTGTCAGCCTCTATGTGGCCCCGGATCAGTTGGCGGCGATGCTCGGCCTGCAGCGCCTGGAGTTCGAACGCCCCACCGGGCGCCTGCCGGCCCTGGCCGGCGCCATGGCCGATGCGGTGGAGCGGGCGCTGGGCGACGACACCTTCATTCGCCAGCGCGGTGAGGAACGCCTGACGCTGCTGCTCGCCGAGATCGCCCGTGCCATGGGTGTGCGCCTGCCGCAGCCTGCTGTCGAGAACGGTGGGCGGATCGCGGACCTGCAGGGCTGGCTGGCGGCTGACCTGGCGCGGCAACCCAGCCTCGACGAGATGGCGAACTACATCGGCCTGTCGCGTTTCCACCTGCTGCGCAGCTTCCAGAAGCAGGTCGGCCTGAGCCCCCGGCAGTGGGCAATGCAACTGCGCACCCGCCGCGCCCAGGCCTTGTTGCGCGCCGGCCTGCCGGCCACCGAGGTGGCCCACGAGCTGGGCTTTGCCGACCAGAGCCACCTGAACCGGCACTTCCGCGCGGCCTATGGCGTGGCGCCGGGCAGCTTCCAGCGCGCCCTGCGCTGAGCAATCCGGTTCAAGTGCGAGGGCCTGTGCCCAGGCAAACTTGCCTCAACGTCACCCTGTTCGAGAGCTGATCCATGACCCTGTTCTTCGCCGCGCTGCTGTTCGGCATCGTCTTCTGCCTGTCTCCTGGCGCCGTGCTCGCCGAAACCCTGCGCCGTGGCCTGAAGGGCGGCTTTCGCCCGGCGCTGCTGGTGCAGTTCGGCTCGCTGATCGGCGACGCGGTGTGGGCGCTGATCGGCCTGACCGGGCTGGCGCTGTTGTTTGGCCATGAAACCTTGCGCCTGCCGCTGACCCTGGCCAGCGCCGCGTACCTGGCCTGGCTGGGTGTGCAGAGCCTGCGTGATGCACGCGAGGTCGGCGTGGTAGAGGAGGGGGACACTGGCGAGCACCACGCCGGGGCTTTCGCGTCCGGAGCCATGCTGTCGCTGTCCAACCCGAAGAACATCGTCTACTGGGGCGCGTTGGGCGGCGCCATGGCCGGATTGGTCGATGGAGTGCCTTTGCTGGCGGATTCGCTGGTGTTCTTCGCCGGCTTCATGACTGCCTCGGTGCTCTGCTGCTTCCTCTGCGCGGGGCTGGTCGACTGGTTGCGGCGCAATGCCTCGCCGCGCTGGCACCGGGTGAGCCATGCGCTTTGTGGTGTGGTGTTGCTGGTGCTGGCGGGATTGGCGTTGCGGGGAATCTGAGTCGCTGGGAGTCTGGGCTGTTCGCGAGCAAGCTCGCTCCTACGAAGAGCACAGCCTGCTTACCGGCGCCTGTAGGAGCGAGCTTGCTCGCGAACCCGCATGGCATCGAAGTTGCCGGCTTACCCTCTCTCTTCGAGAGCGGGCCGGCGCGGAGCCTCGACCTAGAAGTCGCCCCACAACTGCTGCGCCACACTCAGCGCTACCACCGGAGCGGTCTCGGTCCGCAGCACACGCGGCCCCAGTCGCGCGGCATGGAATCCAGCCGACTTCGCCTGCTCCACTTCCGCATCGCTCAACCCACCTTCCGGGCCGATCAGGAAGGCCAGGCTCGCTGGCTTGTCATGGCTGGTCAGCGGTTCGGCCACCGGGTGCAGCACCAGCTTGAGCTGCGCTTCGCAGCTCTCCAGCCATTCGGCGAGGGTGACCGGTGCATTGAGCACCGGCAGCACCGAGCGGCCACATTGTTCGCAGGCGCTGATCGCCACCTGGCGCCAGTGGGCCATGCGCTTGTCGGCGCGTTCGTCCTTCAGTCGTACTTCGCAGCGCTCGCTGACGATCGGGGTGATTTCGCTGGCGCCCAGTTCGGTGGCTTTCTGGATCGCCCAGTCCATGCGCTCGCCACGGGACAGGCCCTGGCCGAGGTGCACGCGCAGCGGCGACTCGGCCTGGCCGGCGAACGCTTCGCGCAGCTCCACGCGGACGTTCTTCTTGCCCACTTCGATCAGCTCGCCCAGGTATTCCTGGCCCGAACCGTCGAACAGCTGCACGGCATCGCCAGCGCTGTGGCGCAGCACGCGACCGATGTAATGGGCCTGGGCTTCGGGCAGCTCGTGCTGGCCGAGGGAGAGCGGGGCGTCGATGAAGAAGCGGGAGAGGCGCATTTTTCAGGGCTACAGGCGGCAGGCTAAAGGCGCACTAGTGTATCGCCTGCAGCCTGTCGCCTGAAGTCTGCCGCTGCTTTCAGCCCGGATCGCGGTGATCGGGGAAGCGTTCGCTGACCGCCACGCTCACGCTGTCGCGGGTGGCGATGTCGATGCCTTCGCTGGCGACCTCGGCGAGGAAGTCGATCTGCTCAGGGGTGATGATGTACGGCGGCAGGAAATACACCACGCTGCCCAGCGGGCGCAGCAGCGCGCCGCGTTCCAGGCCGTGCTGGAAGACCTGCAGGCCGCGGCGCTCCTGCCAGGGATAGGCGGTTTTCGTCGCCTTGTCCTGGACCATCTCGATGGCGAGGATCATGCCGGTCTGGCGGATTTCCGAAACGTGCGGGTGGTCGGCCAGGTGCGCGGTGGCGCTGGCCATCTTCGTCGCCAGGGCCTTGTTGGCCTCGATGACGTTGTCCTGCTCGAAGATGTCCAGGGTCGCCAGGGCGGCGGCGCAGGCCAGCGGGTTGCCGGTGTAGGTGTGCGAATGGAGGAAGGCGCGCAGGGTGCTGTAGTCGTCGTAGAACGCCTGGTAGACCTTGTCGGTGGTGAGCACGGCGCTCATCGCCAGGTAACCGCCGGTCAGCGCCTTGGAGAGGACGAGGAAGTCCGGGGTGATGCCAGCCTGTTCGCAGGCGAACATCGTGCCGGTGCGGCCGAAGCCGACGGCGATCTCGTCGTGGATCAGGTGCACGCCGTAGCGGTCGCAGGCCTCGCGCAGCAGCTTGAGGTAGACCGGGTGGTACATGCGCATGCCGCCGGCGCCCTGCACGAGCGGCTCGACGATCACCGCCGCGACTTCCTTGTGGTGTTGCTCCAGCGCCTGCTCCATCGCGGCAAACATCGTCCGCGAGTGCTCTTCCCAGCTCACGCCCTCGGGGCGCAGGTAGCAGTCGGGGGTCGGTACCTTGATGGTGTCCATCAGCAGCGACTTGTAGGTCTCGGTGAACAGTGCCACGTCGCCCACCGACATCGCCGCCACGGTCTCGCCGTGGTAGCTGTTGGTCAGGGTGATGAAGCGCTTTTTCTCCGGCTGGCCGAGGTTTTGCCAGTAGTGGTAGCTCATCTTCAGCGCCACTTCGATGCCGGCCGAGCCGCTGTCGGCATAGAACACCCGGGAGAAGCCGGCCGGCGCCAGGCGCAGCAGGCGCTCGGAGAGTTCGATCACCGGTTGGTGGCTGAAGCCGGCGAGGATCACGTGCTCCAGCTGGTCGACCTGGTCCTTGATGCGCTGGTTGATGCGCGGGTTGGCGTGGCCGAAGACGTTGACCCACCAGGAGCTGACCGCATCGAGGTAGCGCTTGCCTTCGAAGTCCTCCAGCCAGATGCCCTCGCCGCGGCGGATCGGGATCACCGGCAGGCGCTCGTGGTCTTTCATCTGGGTGCAGGGGTGCCACAGCACCTCGAGATCGCGCTGCATCCACTCGGCATTCAGGCCCATGGCCGGCTCCTTAAATTGATGGCTCTTCTGACGGTCGGCTCGCTCTGGTCGGCAAGCCTATTCAATGCTCCTGAGATGAACAAGGACACGTCCTACGACACATGTTGTAGGCAGCCGACCAAGACAGCTATTCGGCATTCGGGCGCTCACGTATGCTTCGCGCCTTTGCACCAATTCGGGGAAGTCTGGCGATGAAAATGGGATGGCTGCGCGCTGCCGCGCTGCTCGCTCTGGGCGTGTTCAGCGTAGTGGCGCTGGGCAAGGACAAACAACCGACCGCCATCGTGGTGGGCGGCGGACTCGCCGGCCTCTCCGCGGCGTACGAGCTGCAGCAGGCAGGCTGGCAGGTGACCCTGCTGGAAGCCAAGCCGCAGGTGGGCGGCCGCTCGGGCCTGGCCACCAGCGAGTGGATCGGCAACAAGAAGGCCCAGCCGACCCTCAACGGCTACCTGGACACCCTGAAAGTGAACTCGGTGCCGGCACCGGAGTTCGTCCGTACCCCGAGTTACCTGATCGACGGTCTCTACTACACCAGCGCAGACCTGAAGACCAAGATGCCGGCCGTTGCCGCCGACCTTGAGCGCTTCGAGAAGTCGCTGAACGATTTGTCCGCCTCCATCGACGACCCGCTCAACCCGCTGGCGAACAAGACCCTGTTCGCCCTCGACCAGCTCACCGCCGCGCGCTGGCTGGACAAGCTGAACCTGTCGCCGACCGCGCGCCTGCTGGTCAACCAGCGCATCCGTTCGCATTACGACGAGCCGTCGCGCCTGTCGCTGCTCTACCTCGCCCAGCAGGGCCGTGTGTACCGCGGCGTCGACGACCGTGATCTGCGCGCCGCACGCCTGCCCGGCGGCAGCCAGGTGCTGGCCCAGGCCTTCGTCAAGCAGATCAAGACCATCAAGACCAACGCCAAGGTCACCGCGATCAGTCAGGACAAGGACGGTGTGACCGTCAAAGTCGGCCCCACCGGCTACAGCGCCGACTACCTGGTACTGGCCGTGCCGCTGCGCGCCCTGGGCAATATCACCCTGACCCCGGGCCTGAACGAGAAGCAGCTGGCGGCGCTCAAGGGCACCAACTACGGCTGGCGCGACCAGATCCTGATGAAGTTCAAGCGCCCGGTGTGGGACGACAAGTCGCGCCTGTCCGGCGAGATCTACAGCGACCAGGGCCTGGGCATGATCTGGGTCGAGCCTGCGACCAAGGGCGGCGCCAACGTGCTGATCAACCTGTCCGGCGACAATGCCCGCGTGATGCAGGCTTTCGGTGATCGCCAGCTGTCGGAGCAGGTGCTGATCCGCATGAACAAGTACTACCCGAAGATGCGCGGCGCGTACGACGGCTATGAAATGCGCCGCTACAGCACCGACGTCGGAACCGGCGGCTCCTACCTGGCCTATGGTCCGGGCCAGATCAGCCGCTTCTGGCGCGTCTGGGAAACCCCGGTTTCTCGCGTTGCCTTCGCCGGCGAGCACACCGATGCACTCTATCCGGGCACCATCGAAGGCGCCCTGCGCAGCGGCAAGCGCGCCGCCAGCCAGGTCCGCGACCTGTACGCCGGCAAGACCCCGGTGCTCGAAGGTGCGGCGCTGGTTGCCGACAGCAAGCCGGCGGCCAGCGACAAACCGGCCGAAAAAGGCGAGAAGAAGGGCATCATGTCCTGGCTGCCGTTCTGAGCCAACGCGCTCCATCCACAATGCCGGCGAAAGCCGGCATTGTCGTTTCTGGCTCTGGAACGGCCGTTTCAGGAGATGACCTATCTTGTCAGTCGATGTTTCAAAGCAGATTTTTCTGCTTTTCTTCGATGGATTAGCCGCTAGTCTTGAATTCCCGTTTTCAAGGATGTGTATCGATGCAATGGCGTAATTCCCCCGCACGCTACGGACTGGTCAGCCTGTTCCTGCACTGGGGCAGCGCGCTGGTGGTCTTCGGCCTGTTCGGCCTGGGCCTGTGGATGCGTGAGCTGGACTACTACGACACCTGGTACCACCGCGCCCCGGAAATCCACAAAAGCATCGGCATCCTGCTGGCCATCGCGCTGATCGTTCGTGTGCTCTGGCGCTTCATCAGCCCGGCGCCGCCGACCCCGGCCAACCACGGCCAGATGACCCGCCTGGCGACCAAGCTGGGTCACCTGGCGCTCTACGCGCTGCTGTTCGCGGTGATCATCGCCGGCTACCTGATCTCCACCGCCGAAGGCAAACCCATCAGCGTGTTCGGCTGGTTCGACGTGCCCGCCACCCTGAGCGGCATCACCGACCAGGCTGATATCGCCGGCGCGATTCATCTGTACCTGGCCTGGGCCCTGGTTGTCCTGGCCGTGCTGCACGCCCTGGCGGCGTTCAAACACCATTTCTTCGACCGCGATGAGACGTTAGTCCGCATGCTCGGTCGTGCCGCGAAATAACACCTCACCCCAAAGGGAGATTGCTTCAATGCTGAAGAAGACGTTCGCCGCTCTGGCGCTGGGTACCGCACTGTTCTCCGCTGGTCAGGCCATGGCCGCGGACTACAAGATCGACAAGGAAGGCCAGCACGCCTTCATCGAGTTCCGCATCAAGCACCTGGGTTACAGCTGGCTGTATGGCCGCTTCGACGACTTCGACGGTGCCTTCACCTTCGACGAGAAGAACCCGTCCGCCGACAAGGTCAAGGTGACCATCAACACCAACAGCGTGAACTCCAACCACGCCGAGCGTGACAAGCATCTGCGCAGCCCGGACTTCCTCAACGTCTCGAAGAACCCGACTGCGACCTTCGAATCCACTGCCGTGAAGGCCGATGGCAAGAATGCCGAGATCACCGGCAACCTGACCCTCAACGGCGTGACCAAGCCGGTCACCATCAAGGCTGAACTGATTGGCCAGGGCGATGATCCGTGGGGCGGCTACCGCGCCGGCTTCCTCGGCACCACCACCCTCAAGCTGAAGGACTTCAACATCCAGCGCGACCTCGGCCCGGCTTCCCAGGAAGTCGAGCTGACCCTGTCGGTCGAAGGGGTGCGTCAGTAAGACGCAGGATTGCGAAAACGCCGGCGAATGCCGGCGTTTTCGTTTGTGGCGCTAGTCTGCCCGGCCCTGCAGGCACTGCCGCAGAAGCTGGGTCAGAGTGCGTTGCTCCTCGTCGTCCAGCGGCGCGAACAGACTGTCATGGGTCCGTGCGAGGATGGCCTGGGTGCGCTCGTCGATACGGCTGCCGGCCTCGGTGAGGAACAGCTGGAAGCTGCGCTGGTCGTCCGGGTTGCGCTCCCGGCGAACCAGGCCGAGGGTCTCCATCTCGCGGATCTTGCGGGTCACCAGCGCCTTGTCGCGGCACATCTTGCGCCCCAGGCTCTGCAGGCTCTGGCCCGCGTCGGCGCCGATCAGCTCGAGCAGGCGGATGTCCGGCGGGGTGAGGTCGATGCCCTCGGCGCACAGTTCGTCCTGGAGGCTCTCGCGCAAATGGTCGAGCACCTTCATCAGGGTCTGTGGCAGGTCGGGATTCAGGGTGTGGGTCATCGGCTCGGTCACGGTAAACCTTGTGTAAATCAGGTTGATCAGCTCAACCATTTTTTCGTATTTTAGTTGATGTTATCAACTTTGTTCGTCGCCGCGACTGCCTTGCGGGAAACCTACTGCGATATCAGCCTTTGGCTAAAACGTTTCAGTAGTTTTCCCTCAGGGCTTTCGGACGTTTACAAACACAGCTGAATGTAAGTATTTTTGCCAGCTTTTCCGGACCGGCAAGCCCACAGCCAAACCGGATGCTTTGCTCACGAGGACAACGATATGCAACGAAAGCCAGCCATGCGCGCCCTGGTCCCGGCCCTGCTCGTCGCCATGGCCACTCTTGCCGGCTGCGATAAAGCCCAGGCCCCGCAGGAGAAGCAGATCCCCGAAGTCGGTGTGGTGACCCTGCAGCCGCAGGAAGTGACCCTGAGCACTGAACTGCCGGGTCGCACCACCGCGTATCGCATCGCCGAAGTTCGCCCGCAGGTGAACGGCATCATCCTCAAGCGCCTGTTCAAGGAAGGCAGCGACGTCAAGGAAGGCCAGCAGCTGTACCAGATCGACCCGGCCACCTATGACGCGACCCTGCAGAGTGCCCAGGCCAACCTGGTGTCCACCCAGCAGCAGGCCGAGCGCTACAAGGAACTGGTCAAGGACGAGGCGGTGAGCAAGCAGCAATACGCCGACGCCCAGGCCGCCTACCTGCAGGCCAAGGCCACGGTGGACAGCGCGAAGATCAACGTGCGTTACACCAAGGTCTACTCGCCGATTTCCGGCCGCATCGGCCGCTCCAGCGTGACCGAGGGCGCCCTGGTGCAGAACGGCCAGGCCACCGCACTGGCTACCGTGCAGCAGCTGGACCCGATCTACGTCGACGTTACCCAGTCTTCCACTGCGCTGATCCGCCTGCGCCGCGAGATGGCTGCCGGTCAGCTGGAGAAGGCCGGCGAAAACGCCGCCAAGGTCAAGCTGTACCTGGAAGACGGCTCCGAATACCCCATCGAGGGCAAGCTGGAGTTCTCCGAGGTCTCGGTGGACCAGGGCACCGGCTCGGTGACCGTGCGCGCCATCTTCCCCAACCCGAAGAAGGAACTGCTGCCGGGCATGTTCGTCCATGCGCAGCTGGAGGAGGGCATCAAGAAGCAGGCCATCCTCGCGCCGCAGCAGGGCGTCACCCGTGACTTCCGTGGCATGGCGACTGCCCTGGTGCTCAATGGCGAAGACAAGGTCGAGCTGCGCACCCTCAAGACCGAGCGCACCGTTGGCGCCTACTGGCTGGTCAGCGATGGCCTCAAGCCCGGCGATCGCCTGATCACCGAAGGCCTGCAGTACGTCCAGCCGGGCGCCCAGGCCAAGGCCGTACCCGCGAAGAACGTGGCGCCCACCGCTGGTGCCGCCGACAAGCCCGCCGCCGCTGAACCGGCCAAGCAGGGTTAATCAAGGGGATTCGTAATGTCGAAGTTTTTCATTGACCGGCCCATTTTCGCCTGGGTAATTGCCCTGGTGATCATGCTGGCGGGCGGTCTGTCGATCCTCAAGTTGCCGGTGAACCAGTACCCGGCCATCGCCCCGCCGGCCATCGCCATCCAGGTGAGCTACCCGGGCGCCTCCGCCGAGACGGTGCAGGACACCGTGGTGCAGGTGATCGAGCAGCAGATGAACGGTCTCGACCATCTGCGCTACATCTCCTCGGAGTCCAACTCCGACGGCAGCATGACCATCACCGTGACCTTCGACCAGGGCACCAGCCCTGATATCGCCCAGGTCCAGGTGCAGAACAAGCTGCAGCTGGCCACCCCGCTCCTGCCGCAGGAAGTGCAGCAGCAGGGCATCCGCGTGACCAAGGCGGTGAAGAACTTCCTGATGGTGGTCGGCGTCGTCTCCGAAGACGGCAGCATGACCAAGGAAGACCTGTCGAACTACATCGTCTCCAACATCCAGGACCCGCTGTCGCGGACCGCCGGTGTGGGCGACTTCCAGGTGTTCGGTTCGCAGTACGCCATGCGTATCTGGCTGGACCCGGCGAAGCTCAACAGCTTCCAGATGACTCCGGGCGACGTGAAGACGGCGATCCAGGCGCAGAACGTGCAGATCTCCTCCGGCCAGCTGGGCGGCCTGCCCGCGGTCAAGGGCCAGCAGCTCAACGCCACGATCATCGGCAAGACCCGCCTGCAGAGCGCCGAGCAGTTCAAGGAAATCCTCCTCAAGGTCAACGCCGACGGTTCCCAGGTTCGCCTGAAGGACGTTGCCGACGTGGCCCTGGGCGGCCAGGACTACAGCATCAACGCCCAGTTCAACGGCAAGCCGGCCTCCGGTATCGCGATCAAGCTGGCCACCGGCGCCAACGCGCTGGACACCGCCAAGTCGATCCGCGCCACCCTGGCCACGCTGGAGCCGTTCTTCCCGCAGGGCATGAAGATCGTCTACCCGTACGACACCACGCCGGTGGTCTCCGCCTCCATCCATGAGGTGGTGAAGACCCTGGGCGAAGCGATCCTGCTGGTGTTCCTGGTGATGTACCTGTTCCTGCAGAACTTCCGCGCCACGCTGATCCCGACGATCGCCGTGCCGGTCGTATTGCTGGGCACCTTCGGCGTACTCGCCGCCTTCGGCTTCTCGATCAACACCCTGACCATGTTCGGCATGGTGCTGGCGATCGGCCTGCTGGTGGACGACGCCATCGTGGTGGTGGAAAACGTCGAGCGGGTGATGGCCGAGGAAGGCCTGTCGCCCCGCGAGGCGGCGCGCAAGTCCATGGGCCAGATCCAGGGCGCGTTGGTGGGTATCGCCATGGTGCTGTCGGCGGTATTCCTGCCAATGGCCTTCTTCGGCGGCTCCACCGGGGTGATCTACCGGCAGTTCTCCATCACCATCGTCTCGGCCATGGCCCTGTCGGTGATCGTGGCGCTGATCCTCACCCCGGCGCTCTGCGCCACCATGCTCAAGCCCATCGAGAAGGGCGACCATGGCGAGCACAAGCGCGGCTTCTTCGGCTGGTTCAACCGCAAGTTCCTCGCTACCACTCATGGCTACGAGCGCGGCGTTACCTCGATCCTCAATCACCGCATGCCGTACCTGCTGATGTACGTGCTGATCCTCGGCGGCATGGTCTACCTGTTCACCCGCATTCCCACTGCGTTCCTCCCTGACGAGGACCAGGGCGTGCTGTTCGCCCAGGTGCAGACCCCGGCCGGTTCGTCCGCCGAGCGCACCCAGGTGGTGGTGGACTCAATGCGTGAGTACCTGCTGGAGAAGGAAAGCAGCTCGGTGGCCTCGGTGTTCACCGTGACCGGCTTCAACTTCGCCGGCCGTGGCCAGAGCTCGGGCATGGCGTTCATCATGCTCAAGCCCTGGGAAGAGCGTCCGGGCGCGGAGAACAGCGTGTTCGCGCTGGCCCAGCGTGCGCAGATGCACTTCTTCAGCTTCAAGGACGCGATGGTGTTCGCCTTCGCCCCGCCGGCGGTACTCGAACTGGGTAACGCCGTGGGCTTCGACATCTTCCTCCAGGACCAGGCTGGCGTCGGTCACGAAGTGCTGATGCAGGCGCGCAACCAGTTCCTCGGCATGGCCGCGCAGAATCCTGCACTGCAACGCGTGCGCCCCAACGGCCTGAACGACGAGCCGCAGTACAAGCTGCTGATCGATGACGAGAAGGCCAGTGCGCTGGGCGTCTCGCTGGCGGACATCAACACCACCGTGTCCATCGCCTGGGGCTCGAACTACGTCAACGACTTCATCGACCGCGGTCGGGTGAAGAAGGTCTACCTGCAAGGCCGCCCGAATTCGCGGATGAGCCCGGAAGACCTGGACAAGTGGTACGTGCGCAACAGCGCCGGCGAGATGGTGCCGTTCAGCGCCTTCGCCACCGGCGAATGGAGCTATGGCTCGCCGAAACTGGCGCGCTACAACGGCGTCCCGGCCATGGAAGTCCTCGGTGAACCGGCCCCGGGCCGCTCCACCGGTGAGGCGATGGCCGCGGTCGAGGAGATGGTCAAGCAGCTGCCCAAGGGCGTCGGCTACTCCTGGACCGGTCTGTCCTACGAGGAACGGCTGTCCGGTTCGCAGGCTCCGGCGCTCTATGCCCTGTCGCTGATCGTGGTGTTCCTCTGCCTGGCGGCGCTGTATGAAAGCTGGTCGATCCCGTTCTCGGTGATGCTGGTGGTGCCGCTGGGCGTCATCGGTGCGCTGCTGGCGACGTCCATGCGTGGCCTGTCCAATGACGTGTTCTTCCAGGTGGGCCTGTTGACGACCATCGGCCTGTCGGCGAAGAACGCGATCCTCATCGTGGAATTCGCCAAGGAACTGCACGAGCGCGAGGGCAAGCCCATCGTCGCGGCCGCCATCGAGGCGTGCCGGATGCGTCTGCGCCCGATCGTCATGACCTCCCTGGCGTTCGTTCTCGGCGTGTTGCCGCTGGCGATCTCCACCGGTGCAGGCTCCGGCAGCCAGCACGCGATCGGTACCGGCGTGATCGGCGGCATGGTCACCGCGACCATCCTCGCGATCTTCTGGGTACCGCTGTTCTATGTGGTGGTCAGTACCCTGTTCAAGGACAAGCAGTCCAAGGAACAGGAAGCCACCGAGAAGGGGCATTGATATGAGAAAGTCCTTACTGTCCCTTGCGATAGCGGCCGGTGTGTTGTCCGGCTGCTCGCTGATCCCCGACTACGAGCGCCCCGAGGCGCCCGTAGCCGCGGCTTACCCGCAGGGCGATGCCTACGATGCGGCGCAACCGGCCAACGCCGGCGCCGACATCGGCTGGCGCGAGTTCTTCAAGGACCCGCAACTGCAGCGACTGGTCGAAGTGTCGCTGGAAAACAACCGCGACCTGCGCGTCGCCGCGCTGAACATCGAAGCCTACCGGGCGCAGTACCGCATCCAGCGGGCCGACCTGTTCCCCGCGGTGGATGCCAGCTTCGACGGCTCGCGCCAGCGCCTGCCGGCGGACCTGTCGCAGACCGGCAGTTCGATGATCAGCAGCCAGTACGGTGCGACCCTGGGCATCACGTCCTGGGAAATCGACCTGTTCGGCCGCCTGCGCGCCCTGCGTGACCAGGCTCTGGAGCAGTACTTCGCCACCGAAGAGGCGCGTCGCAGCACCCAGACCAGCCTGGTGGCCAACGTCGCCAACGCCTACCTGACGCTGCGCGCCGACCAGGCCCAGTTGCAGCTGACCCGCGACACCCTCGGCACCTACCAGAAGAGCTACGACCTGACCAAGCGCAGCTACGACGTCGGTGTCGCCTCGGCGCTGGACCTGCGCCAGGCGCAGACCTCGGTGGAAAGCGCGCGGGCGACCCTGGCGCAATACACCCGCCTGGTGGCGCAGGACCAGAATGCCCTGGTGTTGCTGCTCGGTTCCGGCCTGCCGGCGGACCTGCCGCAAGGCCGTGGCCTGGGCGACGAACTGCTGGCCACCGTGCCGGCGGGCCTGCCCTCCGACCTGCTGCAGCGCCGCCCGGATATCCTCCAGGCGGAGCACCAGCTCAAGGCGGCCAACGCCAACATCGGCGCGGCGCGGGCGGCGTTCTTCCCCAACGTCAGCCTGACCGCCAACGCCGGCACCATCAGCCCGGATCTCGGTGGCCTGTTCGACGGCGGCTCCGGCACCTGGCTGTTCAAGCCCTCGATCAGCCTGCCGATCTTCAACGCCGGCAGCCTGCGCGCGAGCCTGGACCTGGCCAAGGTGCAGAAGGACATCAACATCGCGCAGTACGAGAAAGCCATTCAGACGGCCTTCTCCGAGGTGGCGGATGGTCTTGCCGCCCGTGGCACGTTCAACGAGCAACTGCAGGCGCAGCGCGCGCTGGTGGACGCCAGCAGCGAGTACTACCGCCTGGCCGACAAGCGCTATCGCACCGGTGTGGATAACTACCTCACCCTGCTCGATGCGCAACGCTCGCTGTTCAGTGCCCAGCAACAGCTGATCAGCGATCGCCTGAACCAGCTGACCAGCGAAGTGAACCTGTACAAGGCCCTGGGTGGCGGATGGCAGGCGACGGCAGCGCAAGCCAAGCCGATCTCCAACGAAGCGCCGGAAGGCCGATTGTTCTGATCGGAAACAGAAACGCCGCCCTTCGGGGCGGCGTTTTTGTTTGGGCGGGTGGTACGCGAGGCAGGTCAATCGCGGACGAAGTCCGCTCCTACGCTACCGGTGAAAACGGTGCTCTTCGTAGGAGCGAGCTTGCTCGCGAACCTGCGGATCAGAGCATCGCGCTGCGCGTGGCCGGCTGGATCTGGTTATCCGCCAGCCAATCCAGCGCACATTCGCGCAGCCGCTCGCCCTGGTAGACATACCAGGTCTGCAGCAGCTCCGGATAACCCATCAACACGTGGCGGAACGCCTTGAACGGCTTGCGTCCCTCGATGGCGTTGGCCAGGGCGGAATAGGCGTGGGGTTCGGGCACTTCGCGCAGAAAGTCGCGCATCAGCTCCAGCGACTGGCCGCTGCTCAGCGGTTCGATGGGCAGCAGGCGTTCCGGCTCGTGGTGCAGCAGTTCGGCCAGTTCAGGATCGGGGTCTTCTTCGGGAATCAGCAGCACCTGGCCGCTGAACAGATCGAGGTAGTGATCGATACCCTGGGTGTCGAGCGCGAAGGCGAGTTCGTCGAGGTCGATGGTCAGCGGGCGCATGGTCACTCTCCCTATATGGCGAGTGACCGATCCTACGCCATGCGCATGACAATTGTCCCGCCGGCCGGTGCGGGTGCACCGGCCAGCCGAGGCCTCACAGGCGGAAACGGCCCACCTGCAGCTGCAGCTCGTTGCCCAGGCGCGCCAATTCGGTGCTGGAACTGGCAGTCTGTTCGCTGGCGGCGGCCGACTGGTCGGCGATCTCGCGTACCTGCACCACGCTGCGGTTGATCTCCTCGGCGACGCTGCTCTGTTCCTCGGCGGCGGAGGCGATCTGCAGGTTCATGCCCTGGATGTCGGCCACGGTGCGGGCGATTACGCCCAACGCCTCGCCAGCGCGGCGGGTCAGTTCCACCGAACTGCCGGTCAGGCGGCGGCTGTCGTCCATGCGCGTCACCGCTTCCTGGGCGCCGCGTTGCAGGCCGGCGATCAGGCCTTCGATCTCGGCGGTGGAGGACTGGGTGCGCTGGGCCAGGCCGCGCACCTCGTCGGCGACCACGGCGAATCCACGCCCGGCCTCGCCGGCACGGGCGGCCTCGATCGCGGCGTTGAGCGCGAGCAGGTTGGTCTGCTCGGCGACCGACTTGATCACATCCAGCACGCTGCCGATCTTTTCGCTTTCCTTGCGCAGCAGCTCCATGGCCTCGGCGGAGCGATCCACCTCGATGGCCAGGCGGTCGATCTGGTTCACCGCGTCCTGTACCACCTGGTCGCCCTGGCGCGCCTGCTGGTCGGCCTGTTGTGCGGCGGCGGAGGCCTGCTCGGCGTTGCGCGCGACCTCCTGCACGGTAGCGGCCATTTCATGGATGGCGCTGGCGACCTGCTCGGTTTCCACTCGCTGGCTGTTCACCCCGGCGCGGGTCTGCTCGGTGACGGCGGAGAGTTCGTCAGCGGCGGTGGCCAGCTGGCTGACGCTGCCGCCGATGTGGCCGAGCAGCTGCGACAGGCTTTCGCGCATGCGCATCATCACGCGCTGCAATTGGCCCAGCTCGTCGCTGCGCTGCAGGTTGAGGTCGCGGGAAAGGCCCTGGGACAGGTCGCCCTGGGCGATGCGCTCGGCCAGCTCCAGCGCCTCATGCAGCGGACGGACGATCTGGCGGTTGATGGCCCAGCCCGACAGCATGCCGAAGGCGAGCGCCAGGACGGCGATGAGAATCTGCCGGGTCCTGGCAGCGGCGGTCTCGGCATCGTTGCGCGCGAGGGTGTCGTCGTACAGGTGATCGCTCGCCGCGAGCAGCGCTTCGCTGGCGCCATTCAGGCCCTTGCGTGCCTGCAGGGTGGCGTTAACGCCGTCGCGGAAGTGTTCGATGCCGCTGCGGTAGTTCTGCAGGTCCTTCAGGGCCGTACTCAGACCGTCGGCGGCGATGGCTGGTAACTGCCTCTGCAGCGCGGTACCGGTGTCGCGCAGCTTGTCGAAGGCGGCGAAGGCGGCCTGTTCGGTATTGGCAGATTGCTCGAAGACGTAGCCGCGCACCTGGTAGCGCACCACCAGCAGTTGCTGGTGCAGTTGGCCGACGGCCTGGGCGCTGTGCAGCAACTGGGTATCGCCGGGTTGCTCGGCGAGCAGGTCGAAGAGCTGCTTGTCCAGTGCCTCGAAGGCCTGCAGGGCGCTCTGCGCGCTGCCCACCAGGGTGCTGCGGGCCTGGGTGCGCTGGTCCACGGCGCGGGTCAGGGCGCTGAAAGCTTCGCGGTATTCGCTCACCGCCTGGCGTGCGGCGTCCAATTGCCTGGCATCGATATCGCTGCCTTTCAGGCGCTGTTCGATCAGCTCCAGCATCTTCGTGCTGTGCTGCTCGACGCGCTCGGCCTGGCTGCGGTCGCCGCCCAGTTCGAACTGCAGGCGGGCGAGGTTGGCCTGCTGGCTGAGGTCGTTGAGCTCGGTGATGGTCGCCATCTGCTGGCCGCGCTCGGCCTGGTTGCTCAGGCTGTGCAGGCCGCTGAGCAGGACCAGCAGGGTGAGGAAGAGGAGGATACCGAAGCCCACCACCAGCTTGAGGCTGACGTTGAGACGTCCCAGCTGTACTACTAGCCAATCGTACATGTCGAATACTCCAGGCAGGCGTCGCCACGGGATCGACGGCCCGTGGCAGGCAACAACAAAAGATCGGAGGCGAGGCGCAATTGTCGGGACGCATCTTCGTGCGTCAGAGGCTATCGGCGGGAGCTGCAGAAACTGAAGGCGCGAATTCGTCGCGGGTTTCTCGCGCGGCGCGAGAGTTCTTGTAGGAGCGAGCTTGCTCGCGAACTGATCCCGCAGCGGGGTTTGTTCGCGAGCAAGCTCGCTCCTACAGATTCGGGATTGCCCTCAGCTCTCCCAGGGGAGAGCTGACGGGGAAGCCCCGATACCGATGTCCGGCAGGGAGAAATAAAAAAGGCCCGCATTGCGCGGGCCTTTTCGTCTCGGAAAGATCAGACGCGGAAGCGGCTGACCAGCACCTGCAGCTCGTTGCCCAGGCGCGCCAGCTCGACGCTGGAGGCGGCGGTTTCCTCGCTGGCGGCGGCGGTCTGCTCGGAAATGTCGCGCACGTTCATCACGCTGCGGTTGATCTCCTCGGCCACCGCACTCTGCTGCTCGGAAGCGGCGGCGATCTGCTGGTTCATCGACTGAATGGTCGACACGGTGCGGGTGATGGCGCCCAGTCGCTCGCCGGCGCGGCGGGTCAGGTCGACAGTGCTGACGGTCAGGTCGCGGCTGGTCTCCATCATCTGCACGGCCTGCTGGGTACCGCTCTGCAGGCCGGCGATCAGCTCCTCGATCTCCTCGGTGGAGGACTGGGTACGCTGCGCGAGGCCACGCACCTCGTCCGCCACCACGGCGAAACCACGCCCGGCGTCGCCGGCGCGGGCGGCCTCGATGGCGGCGTTGAGCGCCAGCAGGTTCGTCTGCTCGGCGACTGCCTTGATCACGTCCAGCACGCTGCCGATCTTTTCGCTTTCGCGCTTGAGCTTGAGCACCGATTCGTTGGTGCGGCCGACTTCGCCGGCCAGGCGGTCCATCTGGTTCACCGCCTCATTCACCGCACCTTCGCCGTCGCGGGCCTGGCGGTCGGCGGCGGAGGCAGCCTCGGAGGCTTCCTCGGCATTGCGCGCGACTTCCTGCACGGTGGCGGCCATTTCGTTCATGGCGGTGGCGACCTGGTCGGTCTCGGTCTTCTGGTTGTTCACCCCGGCGCTGGTCTGCTCGGTCACCGCGGACAGTTCCTCGGCGGCACTGGCGATCTGTGTCACGCCGTCGTGGATGCGGCTGATCAGCTCGCGCAGGGACAGATTCATGCGTTGCATGCTCTTCTGCAGCTGGCCCAGCTCGTCGTGGCGATTGGTGGGGATGTCGCGGCTGAGGTCGCCGTCGGCGATACGCTCGGCATGGCCCAGCACGTCGCGCAGCGGATTGACGATCTGCGCGGTGATGATCCAGGCGGCGATGCTGCCCAGCACCAGGGCTATCAGCGCGGCCAGGCCCAGCAGGGTCTTGGCCTGGGCGACGCCGGCGTCGCGCTTGGCGGTCTGGGAGGATGTCAGCTCGTTGCTCAGCTTCTCGATCTGCTGGCCGGCGTCGCGCATGCGGTCGCGGGCGGCCTGGCTGTCGTTGACCTCGTTGCGGTAGTTGGTCAGCGCGTTGCGGTAGGTCTCCAGCGCATCGAGGGTGGCGCGGAATTCGCCGTTCAGCTCGGCCGGCGAGGTGCTCATGTCGCTCTTCACGCCGTCGATCAGCTTCTGCAGGGCGGCAAAGGCAGGCTGCTCCAGGTTCTGCGCATCGGTGCTGGTGTAGGCCATCACCTGCAAGCGCGCCTGCATCACCGCGCGGCCCAGGCCGGAGAGATCCTGCAGGTGTTGCAGGCTTTCCACGCTGGCGCTGTTGACCAGCTTCTGCTCGGCCTTCTGCATGCCATCGCTGACCGCGCCGGCAGCCTGGATCAGCACCTGCTTGGCGGCGTCGCGCTCTTCGAAGGACTTCAGCAACTGGGCGTACAGCTTGCGGTACTCCACGCTCAGGTCATGCTGCTGGTCGATGACTCGGCGGTCCTCGGCTTCGGTGAACCGCTCGTTCAGCGCACGGTGGCGCTGGTCCAGCTTGTCCAGCGTATCGAGCACCGCCTTGGCGTCTTCCGGAGCGCGGGTGGACTGGAATTTCAGGCGGGCGATACGCAGATCCTTGGCGATCGCAATCAGCTCGGAAATCTCGCCGAGCTTGTCGCCTCGGCTAATCACATTGCCCAGGTTGATCCAGCCGGTAAGGGCGATCAGCAGAGTGAGTAGCAGCACCAGGCCGAAGCCTGCGGCGAGTTTGAGTTTGACAGTCAGGTTGTTGAACCAGCGAAACATGAAGGCGGCGCTCCAGGATTGAACGGGGCCGGTACGCATGGCTGAGCAGGAAATGCGCAGAGTGGGGGACGACCGGTACCGCTGATATCGGCGCGACAGCGTGGAACTGAAGAGTTCCGGAGTGCTTTTTCTGACTGGTGGTTCACGCTGGAGGCCGCGTGGTTACTGGCTTTGCGCCAGTTCAACTTAGAACAGTCGTGCCAGAAGCGCGGTGACGGCGGTCTCGACTCGCAGGATGCGTTCGCCTAGTTGCACGGGGTTCAGACCGGCTTCGCGCAGCTTCTCGACCTCGTAGGGAATCCAGCCGCCTTCGGGGCCGATGGCGAGGGTCACCGGCTCGCTCAGCGCGCGCGGGCACTCGGGCCAGGGGCCGGGGTGGCCGATCAGGCCGAGACTGCCGGCGGCCAGGGCGGGCAGGCGATCCTCGACGAAGGGCTTGAAGCGCTTCTCGATGATCACCTCGGGCAGCACGGTGTCGCGTGCCTGTTCGAGGCCGAGGATCAACTGCTCGCGCACGGCATCGGGTTCTAGGAAGGGCGTCTGCCAGAAGCTCTTTTCCACCCGGTAGCTGTTGAGCAGCACCAGGCGCGGTACGCCCATGGCGGCTACGGTCTGCAGCACACGGCGGAGCATCTTCGGGCGGGGCAGGGCGAGCAGCAGGGTCAGCGGCAGCTTGGCCGGCGGCGCCTGGTCGAAGCTCACCTGCAACTCGGCCTCGTTGGCGTCTAGGCGCAGCAGGCGGCCTTCGCCCATCAGGCCGCCGAGACGGCCAACGCGCATGCGGTCGCCGCTTTCGGCGCGGTGGACTTCCTGCATGTGGGTCAGGCGGCGATCGCGCAGGATCACGCGATCCGCCGCCACGAAGTCGGCGTCGTCGAGCAGCAGCAGGTTCACGGGCGGGTAGCCGGCGGCTGGTCGCCCTTGGACTCTTCTTCCTCTTCCGGGCCGCGCTTGCGGATCAGGTGGCTGAACAGCACGCCGGCCTCGAACAGCAGCCACATCGGCACCGCGAGGAGGGTTTGCGACAGCGGGTCCGGCGGCGTGAGGATCATGCCGACCACGAAGCAGCCGATGATCACGTACGGACGGATCTTCTTCAGGTAGGCCACGTCGACCACCCCGATCCACACCAGCAGCACGGTGGCCACGGGAATCTCGAAGGCCACGCCGAAGGCGAACAGCAGGGTGAGGAAGTCCAGGTAGCTGTTGATGTCGGTCATCGGCGTCACCCCTTCCGGGGCCTGGCCGAGGAAGAAGTGGAACATCAACGGGAACACCAGGAAGTAGGCGAAGGCCATGCCGGCGTAGAACAGCACGATGCTGGAGGCCAGCAGCGGCAGGGCGACGCGCTTCTCGTGCTTGTACAGGCCGGGGGCGATGAAGCCCCAGATCTGGCTGAGGATGATCGGCATGGTCAGCAGGACGGCGACGATCATGGTCAGCTTCAGGGGCGCGAGGAAGGCGGACGCCGGATCGATGGCGATCATGGTCGCGCCTTCGGGCAGGAAGCGCCGCAGTGGCTCGGAGGCCAGCGCGTAGATCTTCTGCGAGAAGTACAGCAGGCCGATGAAGATCACGAAGATCGCGATCACGCAGCGCAGCAGTCGCGTGCGCAGCTCGGTCAGGTGTGAGACCAGGGGCATTTCCTGGTCATGTTCGGGCTGGTCGGGTTTTTCGGCGCTCATGGGGTACGCGGCGTCTCGGACGAAGCGGGCGGCTGGCTCGCGGCGGTCGGTTGGGCCGGCTGGCCGGCTTCCGGCGCCTGCGGTGCAGCGGCAGGAACCTCCGGGGTGGCGGGCGCGAGGCCCGCGCCCGGCAGGCTGTTCAGGCGGCTATTGGGCGCGATGCTCGGCGCCGCGGGCGGCTCGGCAGGCGCGCCCTGGCCGTCAGGCTGGGCCGGCTGTTGCTGCGGATTGAAGGTTTCCCGGGCCTGCTCCTGCAGGTCGGTCAGCGGCGCCATCAGCTTCTTGGCTTCCTGTTCCATCTGCAGGATGTGCTCGTTGTGCAGCTGGCGGCGGATTTCATCCGCGCCCAGCTCGCGTTCAACTTCCGTCTTGATGGCGTTGAAGCTGCGCTTTAGACGGCCGATCCACAGGCCCGCCGTGCGCGCAGCGCCCGGCAGGCGGTCGGGGCCGAGCACCAGCAGGGCGACGAGCCCTACCAGTAACAGTTCGCTGAAGCTGATACCGAACATGAATCAGTCCTTGCGCGCCGGCTCTTCAACCTTGTGCGCCTGGGCGTCGATGGTGTGCGGCTGGTTCAGCGGCGGGTTGCCGGCAGCGGCGTTGGGGTCCTTCTTCTCGTCTTCCTCGGTGTTCATCGCCTTCTTGAAGCCCTTGATGGCTTCGCCGACGTCCGAGCCGAGGTTCTTCAGGCGCTTGGTGCCGAACACCAGGACCACGACGATCAGGATGACGACCCAGTGTTTCCAGTCAAAGATGCCCATCTTGTTCTCCTCGAATTGTTCGTATCAGGCCGACGGTTGGCGCGCGGCTTTTTCGTCATGCCCGGAAAGGCCGAAGCGGCGGTCCAGCTCGTCCATTACCGCCTGCGGGTGCTGGCCTAAGGCGGCGAGCATCACCAGGGAGTGGAACCAGAGGTCGGCCGTTTCGTAGATCAGGTCCGTGCAGTCACCGCTGGCGGCGGCGTCCTTGGCGGCGAGAATGGTTTCCACCGACTCCTCGCCAACCTTCTCCAGGATCTTGTTCAGGCCCTTGTGATACAGGCTGGCCACGTAGGAGCTGTCCGGTGCGGCATTCTTGCGCGCTTCGAGGACTTCCGCCAGACGGGCGAGGGTATCAGTGCTCATGGGGTTTTCCTGTACCTACGTGGGAGTAGATGGCATCCGGGTCCTTGAGGACCGGGTCGACGGTCTGCCAGGCGCCGTTCTCGAACACCCGGTAGAAGCAGCTCTCGCGGCCCGTGTGGCAGGCGATGCCGCCCAGCTGCTCGACCATCAGGATCACCACGTCGGCGTCGCAGTCCAGGCGCAGCTCGTGCAGCTTCTGCACGTGGCCGGAGTCCTCGCCCTTGCGCCAGAGCTTGCCGCGCGAGCGCGACCAGTAGATGGCGCGGTTTTCGGCGGCGGTGAGGGTGAGGGCCTCACGGTTCATCCAGGCCATCATGAGCACGCGGCCGGTGCGATGGTCCTGGGCGATCGCCGGCACCAGTCCATCGGCATTCCAGTTGATTTCGTCCAGCCAGTCTTTCATCTCGGGTTCCGTACAGCGGGCACGCGTGGTGCCCAGAGCCACTTTGTATAGCGGTCAAGTGTGCCAGCCACCGGGGCGACTGGCTATCGGCGCAGAATCAGATACAGACCACCGGCCAGCATCGCCCAGGCCGGCCACGCCGCGAGGGAGTGGGTGGCCAGACCGGTTTCGGCGGCGCCGGCAACCAGCACTGCGCCGATCAGTCGCGCCGGCCAGGCGCTGGCCATGCCGGCCTGGGCGCCGGTCAGACGTGCCTCGGGTTGCGGCTCGCGGGACAGGCGCTCCAGGGTGTCACGGGTCATCTGCGCCAGGTGCGGCAACTGTTCGATGTGCTGCTGGGCATTGCGCAGCAGCGTGCCGGGGCTGACGCGATCTCGCATCCAGCGCTCCAGGAAGGGCTGCGCGGTGGTCCACAGGTCCAGCTCCGGGTAGAGCTGGCGGCCCAGGCCTTCGATGTTCAGCAGGGTCTTCTGCAGCAGCACCAGCTGTGGCTGCACTTCCATGTTGAAGCGCCGCGCGGTCTGGAACAGGCGCAGCAGCACCTGGCCAAAGGAGATGTCCTTGAGCGGCTTCTCGAAGATCGGCTCGCACACGGTGCGGATCGCCGCCTCGAAATCGTTGACCTTGGTTTCCGCCGGCACCCAGCCCGAGTCGATGTGCAACTGGGCGACCTTGCGGTAGTCGCGCTTGAAGAAGGCGATCAGGTTGCGCGCCAGGTAGTCCTGGTCCTCGTCGGTGAGACTGCCGACGATGCCGCAGTCCACCGCGATGTACTGCGGGCTCCAGGGCGTGCGGGTGCTGACGAAGATGTTGCCGGGGTGCATGTCGGCGTGGAAGAAGCTGTCGCGGAACACCTGGGTGAAGAAGATCTCCACGCCACGTTCGGCCAGTGCCTTGAAGTCGGTGCGCTGGTCGCGCAGGGTTTCCAGGTCGGTGACCGGGATGCCGTAGATGCGCTCCATCACCAGCACCTTGGGGCGGCACCAGTCCCAGTAGACCTGGGGCACGTAGAGCAGCGGCGAGCCTTCGAAGTTGCGCCGCAGCTGCGAGGAGTTGGCCGCTTCGCGCAGCAGGTCCAACTCGTCGTAGATGGTCTTCTCGTAGTCGCTGACCACTTCGGCCGGGTGCAGGCGGCGGGCGTCGGCGGAGATGCGCTCGGCGGTGCGGGCGAGGATGTGCAGCCAGGCGATGTCGGAGCGGATAACTGGCTCCAGGTTCGGGCGGATGACCTTCACCACCACTTCCTCGCCGCTCTTCAGCTGCGCGGTGTGTACCTGCGCCACCGAGGCGGAGGCCAGCGGTTCGCGCTCGAAGCGGGAGAACACCTGCTCGATCTTCGCGCCGAGCTGCTGCTCGATGAGTGCCACGGCCTGTTCCGGCGGGAAGGGCGGCACCTTGTCCTGAAGGAAGGCCAGTTCCAGGGCGATGTCGTCGGGCAGCAGGTCACGGCGCGTGGAAAGTATCTGGCCGAACTTGATGAAGATCGGCCCGAGGTCTTCCAGCGCAAGCCGGATACGCGCCCCCCGGCTGAGCTCCAGCGGCTTGCGCGGTAGCCAGCGCCAGGGCAGCAAGCCGCCGAGCAGGCGCAGCCACCAGGGCAGGAAGGGCAGTTCGAGGACCATGTCGTCCAGACGGTAGCGGATGGCTACGCGCTGGATGCGCAGCAGGCGGCGGAAGGCGAGCAGCTTCATGCGTCGGGTTTGATCTTCTGGGTCAGGCGGTTGATCCGCGCGTCGAGGCGGTCGAGGGACATCTTCAACTGGTCCAGCTCGGCGAAGCGTGCTTCGGCTTCGTGCTGGCCGACCAGGCTGCGGCTTTCCTCGGCGAGGTAATCGGCGAGGCTCAGGCGCAGGCTTTCCAGGCTGTCGCCGGCCCAGGCCATGCCGCCGCGCAGGCGCGCGCCGAGCAGGTGCGCGGGCACCGGACCGAGCCAGCGGGAGACTTCGTACTCCCAGTCCAGCTCCAGGCTCTGGAGAATATCGGCCAGCTCCAGCAGCATCGCGCTGTCGCCGCCCATGGTCACTTCCGGGCTGTGCAGGACGCGGGTCTTGTCCTTGGCCAGTGCCAGTTGCAGCAGGCTGCCGGCCGGCGCGACCAGGGTGCAGTCGGGCTGGGCCTCGTGGTGCGCGGCCAGGTGCAGGCCGTCGGCGTCGGGCAGGATGAACAGCCTGAGCGCGGGCGCCTGGCAGTCCACTTCCAGCACCTTGCCGGCGAGCCGGCCGAGACGCTTCAGCGCCACGCCATCGAGCCGCAACACACGGTTGACGGTGGCCTCGGCGCTGGCCAGGGCGGCCTGCAGGAGCAGGGTCATCAGGGCTTGATGCCGCGGTGCAGGGCGACCACGCCACCAGTCATGTTGTGGTAGGTGACGCGGTCGAAACCGGCCTCCACCATCATCGACTTCAGCGTTTCCTGGTCGGGGTGCATGCGGATCGATTCGGCGAGGTAGCGGTAGCTCTCGGAATCGTTGGTCACCAGCTTGCCCATCAGCGGCAGCAGGGTGAAGGAGTACGCGTCGTAGGCCTTGGACAGCAGGCTGCTGGTGGGCTTGGAGAACTCCAGCACGAGCAGGCGGCCGCCGGGCTTGAGGACGCGCAGCATCGAACGGATGGCTTCGTCCTTGTGGGTGACGTTGCGCAGGCCGAAGGCGATGGTTACTGCGTCGAAATAATTGTCGGGGAACGGCAGCTTCTCGGCGTCGGCCTGGACGAAGTTGACGTTGCCGGCGACGCCGCTGTCGAGCAGCTTGTCGCGGCCGACCTTGAGCATCGAGGCGTTGATGTCGGCCAGCACCACTTCGCCGGTCGGGCCGACCAGGCGGGAGAACTGGCGGGTCAGGTCGCCGGTGCCGCCGGCGATGTCCAGCACCCGGTTGCCGGCGCGCACGCCGGACAGCTCGATGGTGAAGCGCTTCCACAGACGGTGGACGCCGCCGGACATCAGGTCGTTCATCAGGTCGTACTTGGCGGCGACCGAGTGGAATACCTCGGCGACCTTCTCGGCCTTCTCGCTCTCGCGCACGGTCTTGTAGCCGAAGTGCGTGGTGGGATCGGCGCCGTCCTGGCCGGCTTGGGGCTTGCGCGGTTCGCTCATGGCATTTCTACCCTGGAAGTCAGTGGCGGGCATTCTAACAGGATGCGGAGAAAACGCCGCCCCGCTCGCCGCGGCAAGAGGGGCGCCGGGGTGCGGCGATACGGCGCGGCGCGTATCATCTGGAAAGTCAGTCATTCGCGGAGTTCCAGCATGTCCCGTATCCACGTCGAACGTTCCCACTCCCTCGGCCTCGAAGCCGCCCGCGCCAAGGCGGAGAAGCTCGCCGACAAGCTCGGCCGCGAGCACGGCGTGAGCAGCGAATGGCAGGGCGATACCCTGCTGTTCAAGCGCAGCGGCGTGGATGGGCGCATCGAAGTGGGCGCGGACAAGGTCGCGGTGGACGTGAAGCTGGGCCTGATGCTCTCGGCCATGGGCGGCCTGCTCAAGGGCGAGATCGAGCGCGCGCTGGACAAGGCGCTGGCCTGATACCTTCCGGCCCCGCTCCCTGCGGGGCCAAGCCGCTTTCGGGCGGCGCCGGCTTTCCTACAAAGCCTGGTATGTGTTTTCTAATTTTCCCCGATACCTTGGCTCACAGTCCCGCCTTTCGCGGGCAGCTGTTCGACATCATCGAATCAGAACCCTGTGAGGTGCCACCATGGCCAAGGCTGTCAGCAAGAAGAAAGTCGTAGAGCTCGAATCCTCCCTCTACTCCGATGCCAAGCACTACGCGCGGCAGATCTGGCTCGCGGGCCTGGGTACCTACGCTCGCGTGGGCGCCGAAGGCAGCGAGTACTTCAAGGAACTGGTCAAGTCCGGCGAGTCCGTGGAGAAGAAAGGTCGCGACCTGGTGAGCACCCAGATCGACGCCGCCAACGACAGCGTCAAGGGTCGCCTGCACAGCGTCAAAGCCAAGCTCAACTTCGACAGGATCGAGGAAGCGTTCGATGCGCGTGTCGCCTCCGCCCTCAATCGAATCGGAATTCCCTCCAGGCGTGATGTGGAGGCGCTCTCTGCTAAGCTGGATGAGCTGAGCGCAGTGCTCGAGCGAGTCGCGAAAAACCAATAAGGAGAGCGGGATGGCTGGCAAAAAAACTACCGATAAAAAAGAGTCCAGTTGGATCGGCGAGATCGAGAAATACTCGCGGCAGATCTGGCTGGCTGGCTTGGGGGCCTACTCGAAGGTCAGCAAGGACGGCAGCAAGGTGTTCGAGACCCTGGTCAAGGACGGCGAGAAGGCCGAGAAACTGGCAAAGACCGAAGTCGAGGGTGCGGTGAAGACTTCCACCCGTTCCGCGAAGGCTCGCGTCGATGCCGTCAAGGGCGCCGCGATCGGCAAGTGGGGCGAGCTGGAAGAGGCCTTCGACAAGCGCCTGAACAGCGCGATTTCGCGTCTGGGCGTACCGAGCAGCCGTGAAGTGAAAGACCTGCACAGCAAGGTCGACAGCCTCACCAAGCAGATCGAAAAACTCACCGGCGTCAGCGTCAAGACCGCCAAACCGGCCGCCAAGGCCGCCGCCAAACCCGCAGCGAAAGCAGCCGCCAAACCGGCCGCGAAACCCGCTGTGAAGACCGCGGCCTCCAAGCCGGCGACCAAGGCTGCTGCGAAGCCTGCTGCCAAACCCGCCGCCAAGCCCGCCGCGAAAGCCGCTGCGAAGCCGGCTGCCAAGGCTGCTGCGAAACCTGCTGCCAAGCCTGCCGCGAAACCGGCTGCCAAGGCCGCGGCCAAACCGGCCGCCAAGCCCGCGGCTGCGAAAGCCGCTGCGAAGCCGGCAGCCAAGCCCGCGGCGAAACCGGCTGCTGCCGCCAAGCCTGCCGCTGCGAAACCTGCAGCCAAGCCGGCCGCGGCGAAGAAGCCCGCCGTGAAGAAACCCGCTGCACCCAAGGCCGCCGCCAAGCCGGCTGCTCCGAAGCCGGCAACCGCTCCGGCCGCCACCCCGGCACCGTCGGCCCCTGCTGCCGCCGCGCCGGCCGTGACGCCGTCCGCTGCCGCTCCGGCGACGCCGTCGTCCCAGGCCTGATCGGTCTGCTGCAACACCCACGCCCGGCCTCGCGCCGGGCGTTTTCATTCCCTCAAGGGAAATGCCTGCGGGGAAAAGTCAGGGGGCGAGGTAGCGCTTGGCGAGTCGTTCGGCGATCAGCTGCGAGTCGGGGCGCAGGTGCGGCGCCACCAGCATCATCACCTGGAACACCACGTGGCGGACGTCGCCCTCGTGGCCGAGGATGCGCTGATAATCCAGTGAGAACAGCAGGGTCAGGGTGATCTGTTCGACCAGTTGGCCGAGGGCCTCGGTATCGCTGAGCAGTTCCTCCTGCGCCTTGAGCTGCGCCAGCAGGGTGGCCAGCGTGCGCTTGAGCTGATTGAGCCAGGCGCGCATGCCGCGGGCCAGTTTGGGCAACTTTCCGGAGAGGTTGGAGAGGTCCTGGAAGAGGAAGCGGTAGTGCGCCAGGCGCTCGACGATCAGGTGCAGGAACAGCCAGTAGTCTTCGGCGCCCAGTCGCACGTCCTCGGGCGGGTCGAGCAGCGGCGCCAGTTCGTCCTGGAAGCGCTCGAACAGCGCCAGCACCAGCGGCTCCTTGCCGTGGAAGTGGTAATAGAGATTGCCGGGGCTGATGCCCAGTTCGGTGGCGATCTCCAGGGTTGAAACGTTGGGCTCGCCCTGCTCGTTGAACAGCTGCAGGGCGCATTCGAGAATCCGGTCGCGCGTTTTCATCCGTGTTCAGGTTCCAGCCGCAGTGGGGCCGACGATAGCGTCAGGGGAGGGGGCTGCCAATCGGCGCACTTCAAACTTCTGCACGGCGTAGCCCTGTAGGAGCGAGCTTGCTCGCGAACGCTTCTCCGGCTGCACCAATGCTCGGGCGGTTCGCGAGCACGCTCGCTCCTACAGAAGCTCCGGTATCACGGCTCAGCGCACGTGCACGTAGGTCCCCGGCGCGGCCTCCTTGGGCGGGTATTCGGCGTTGCCCAGCTCGAAGCTCACCGGGCGTCGCTCGCCCGAGCGATGCTGGATCCACTCCAGCCACAGCGGCCACCAGCTGCCTTCCTGGCGCTTGGTGTCGTAGTACCAGGCGCGCGGGTCGGAGCTGATCTTGCCGTTCTCGAAATAGCAGGCCTTGGGGTTGCCGGGCGGGTTGAGGATGCTCTGGATATGCCCGCTGTTGGAGAGCACGAAACGGCTGTCGCCGCCCAGCAGTTGTGCCGAGCGATACACCGCGTCCCACGGGGTGATGTGGTCGGTGATGCCGGCGACGTGGAAGTTGTCCACCGCCACCTTCTTCAGGTCGATGGCGCTGCCGTTGACCTCCATGGCGCCGGGCCGGGCCAGCGGGTTGTGCTTGAAGAAGTCGAGGAAGTCGCCGTGCAGCGCGGCGGGCAGGCGGGTGTTGTCGTTGTTCCAGTAGAGGATGTCGAAGGCCGGTGGCTGCTTGCCCAGCAGGTAGTTGTTGACCCAGTAGTTCCAGATCAGGTCGTTGGGCCGCATCCAGGCGAACACCTTGGCCATGTCACGGCCGTCCAGAACGCCGTGCTGGTAGGAGCGGCGCTTGCTGCTCTCCAGGGTCTGTTCGTCGGCGAACAGCGCGGCGGGCGTTTCCACCTGGCTGTCCAGCAGGCTGACCAGGTAGGTCGCGCTGGCAATCTTGCGCAGTTGTCGGCGCGCCTGTAGGTGGCCCTGCAGGGCCGCGATGGTCAGGCCGCCGGAGCAGGCGCCCATCAGGTTCACACTGCGGCTGCCGCTGATGGAGCGGCACGCCCCGATGGCTTCATCCAGCGCCGTGACGTAGGTCGACAGCCCCCACTCGCGGTGACGCGCATCGGGGTTGCGCCAGCTGACCATGAATACCTGCAGGTTATTCTTCAGGGCGTACTGGACGAAGCTCTTCTCCGGCGACAAGTCGAAGATGTAGAACTTGTTGATCTGCGGCGGCACGATCAGCAGCGGCTTGGCGTGCAGGTGTTCGCCCATCGGCTTGTACTGGATCAGCTCCAGCACCTCGTTGCGGAACACCACGGCGCCGTGCGTGGTGGCCAGGTTCTGGCCGATCTCGAAGGCGCTGCGATTGACCTGGCTGGGCATGCCGCCGTTGTGCATCAGGTCGTCCAGTAGATGCTGCACGCCCTTGAGGACGCTCTGGCCGCCGGTATTGAACAGCTCCTTCACCGCCAGGGGGTTGAGCAGCGTGTTGGACGGCGAGGCGGCGTCGGACAGGATCGACAGCAGGAACCGCGCGCGGGCGCGGTCGTCGGGCTTCAGGTCGCTTTCGTCGACCCATGCGAGCAACTGCTTCTGCCAGGCCAGGTAGGCCTGCACGGTACGCCGGTAAAGCGGATTCAGCCGCCAGGACGGGTCCTGGAAGCGCGCGTCCTGCGGGTTGGGTTGCAGCGGCGAGTCGCCGATCAGCACCTTGCCCACCTGCTTGCCGAACGCCGCCAGGTGCTTCGCCGAATGCATCGGCTGGCGCACGCCCTGCAGCGCCAGCATGCGCAGGGTGGACAGCATGTCCTTGCCGCGCAGGCCGACCATCGCACTTTGCGCATTCATGTATTGGGTGGGAACGGGGACGCTACCAGGCTCTGCTTTCTCTCGCATGAACAGCACTCCGTAAAGGGTCCGACCTGACAATGGCGACGCAAAGCCTGTACCAGAATCGGGAATGGCCCGTTCCAGACACTTGCCGCCGGTTCGAGGGATGTGCACGGGTATCGACGCGAGAGGAAACTGCCCGAAAACAGGGCAGCGGATCAGCAGTCGGGTTGCCCTGCGGACACCGGTGAGGGTGGCCGCAGCGCTGTCCCGATTCAGGCGCTACGTGTCGATACCCGTGAACACGCCTGTTTGTTGTTCGGCTCTTTAAAAAAAGTGCCTGCGCAGCGATCGGTCAAGGCAGGATGACCTCGAACTATGACGAAGCTGTGATGCGTCAGCTGGCCTTGGGAGTGAATGGCCGGGGGTGGATGACGGCGCGCTGCCGTTCCTCCTGGAGGAACTTCATGATGATCGGCGCCACGGTTTCCGCGCGGGTCACCAGGAACAGGTGGCCGTCGTCGATCACGTGAAGCTCGGCGTTGGGGATGCGCCAGGCCAGCATGCGCATGTTGATCAGCGGGATGATCGGGTCGTCGTCGCCGGCGAGGATCAGCGTCGGCTGACGGATCTTGTGCAGCCAGTGGATGCTGGTCCAGCCGAGGCCGGCGAACAGCTGCCAGTAGTAGCCCATCTTGCCGGACGAGCGGACCTTGCTGGCGAAGGCCATGGCCAGCTTGGGATCGCGGCGGAAGGCGCCGCCGTAGATGTCCGGCGCGATGTGCACACCGTAGGACGGCTGGATGTAGCGGCGCGGGCTGGCCATGCGCCAGAGCACCTTGGGCTTGCCCGGCACCATCACCGCGCCAGCGGCAGTGGCGGCGAGGATCAGCTTCTTGCAGCGCTCGGGATAGTCATGGGCGAACTGCTGCGCCAGGGCGCCGCCCCAGGACACGCCGATGGCGGTCACCTGGCCGTAATCCAGGTAATCGAGCATCCGCGCGGCCAGCTTGGCCAGGCCGGGGAAGCGGTACGGCGTGCTGGGTGTGGACGAGCCGCCGACGCCGGGGACGTCGAAGGCGATCACCTCCAGGTCCGGGTCCAGCGCGGCGACGAAGGGGAACACCAGTTCGAGGTTGGCGCCGATGCCGTTGAAGATCAGCAGCGGCGTCATGTGTTTCTTGCCCGGGCGCACGGCGGTGCGGATGGTCTGCCCGTCGAGTTCGATGGTGCGGAACTCGAAGGGCTGCGCCGCCGGCGCCTTGCTCGGCAGGATCTCCTCGCCGCTGCGTTTGCTGCGTGCGCGCCGGCTCGTCGGCGCGGCCACTTCCACGGCCGTCGACGATTCTGGGGAGTTGGCGTCGTCCACGGCGCCGGCTTGCGGGAGGAGTTCTGTTTTCATCGTTCGTGTACGTAGGTTCCGGGGGAGGCTTCGCCAGCCGGATAGGTTTTGTTACCCAGCGAAGACGGCGCCTTGCGCGTTTTGCCGGAGCGTTCGGCCAGCCAGTTCTGCCAGTGCAGCCACCAGGAGTCGGCGTGCTTGCTGGCGTTTTCCTGCCAGGTTTTCGGATCGACCGAGAGTTCCGGGCCGGTCATGAAGCGCGCCTTGGGGTTGCCCGGCGGGTTGAGGATGCTCTGGATGTGCCCGCTGTTGGAAAGGACGAATTCACACTTGCCGCCGAGCAGGCGCGCGGAGCGGTAGCAGGCTTCCCACGGGGTGATGTGGTCGTTGAGGCCCGCCAGGCAGTAGAAGTCGCAGGTCACCTGCTTGAGATCGATCGGTGTGCCGCCCACCTCCAGCGCACCGGAGCGGCTCAGCGGGTTGGTCTTGAACATTTCCACCAGTTCGCCGTGCAGTGCGGCCGGCAGGCGCGTGGTGTCGTTGTTCCAGAACAGGATGTCGAAGGCCGGCGGCTCGTTGCCCAGCAGGTAGTTGTTGACCCAATAGTTCCAGATCAGATCGTTGGGGCGCATCCAGGCAAAGACCTTGGCCATGTCTTTCCCTTCCAGCACGCCGGCCTGGTAGGAGCGGCGCTTGGCGGCTTCCAGGGTCTTCTCGTCGGCGAACAGGGCGACCTGGGTATCCAGCTCGAAGTCCAGCACGCTCACCATCTGGGTGAAGGCGTTGACCTTTTTATCGCCCAGCGCGGCGTAGTGGCCGAGCAGGGTGACGGTGGTGATGCCGCCGGAGCAGGCGCCAAGCATGTTCAGGTCCTTGGCGCCGGTGATGGCCAGGACCACGTCGATGGCTTCCTTCAGCGCCTCGATGTAGGTGGTCAGGCCCCACTCGCGTTGCGCCTTGGTCGGGTTGCGCCAGCTGACGATGAAGGTCTGCACCTGGTTGCGCAGGCAGAAGCGCGCCAGGCTCTTCTCCGGCGACAGGTCGAAGACGTAGAACTTGTTGATCTGCGGCGGCACCACCAGCAGCGGGCGCTCATGCACGCTCTCGGTGATCGGCTTGTACTGGATCAGCTCCAGCACGTCGTTGCGGAACACCACCGCGCCATCGGTGACGGCCAGGTTCTTGCCGACCTCGAAGGCGTCCATGTTCACCTGGCTGGGCATGCCGCCGTTGTTCACCAGGTCCTTGGCCAGATGGGTGAGGCCGTCGAGCAGGCTCTTGCCGCCGGTCTCGAAGAAGCGCTTGACCGCCGCCGGGTTGGACAGCGTGTTGGTCGGTGCCATGGCCTCGGTCATCAGGTTGATGACGAACTGGCCGCGGCTGATGTCCTGGGGCGACAGGTCGCTCTCACCCATCCAGGTGTGCAGCTCCTTGCGCCAGGCCAGGTAGGTCTGCAGGTAGCGGCGGTAGAGCGGGTTCTGGCTCCAGGCCGGGTCGTTGAAGCGGCGGTCGTCGTCCGACGGCTTCAGGTCGGATTTGCCGAGCAGCACATTCTTCAGTTCGAGGCCGAAGTGGGTCACGTGCTTGGCGCTGTGGAAGGGCTGTTTGACCGCTTGCAGCAGCACCATCCGGGCAGAGGTGAGCAGGTCCTTGCCGCGGATCCCTATCACCGGGTTCAGGGCGAGGGTGTTTTCCGCGGCTTGCTGGGGTAGATCGCTGTTGTTCTTCTGGGTCATCGGCGACGCTCCATTGTCCTGAGACGCATACTGGCGGGGCTCACCTGAGTGACGTAGGGCCAAGTACTGCTCGGGTTGCGGAACGTGGAGACAGCTCCACGCGATTCATCTACTTGGCGGCATCACTGGAACTTCAGGTGACCACGCTCTGTGCACTGTAACTCCGTACATTGCACTGCCTTGGTTACCCGAGTTTCCTTCGCCGCGCAAGCTGGTGCAGCGTGGGCCTTCTCCTGGGAGTATGTCGGGAAAAGTTAGAAAACGCGCCCTAGAGCGGGGGCATCTCGCCAACTCCCTGACGGCGGCCACGCGAACAGCAGTCTGCCGGAGGAATGTTGCAAATGGCGTGCCCTGGGCGATTGCCCGACGAAGGTTGGTGCGAGGAATGGAGCGGGAGCGGGGCGAACGACCTGTAGGAGCGAGCTTGCTCGCGAACCGATTCCGCTGCGGGGCTATTCGCGAGCAAGGACTAGGTGTGTAAACCCAGTAGGTTGTTCAGTGGAATGCGGCTGATGGGTGGGCAGTAATGCAGACTGGAGTGAGGCCTGTGCCAGTTGTATTGGTGTAGCCAGAGGGCCAGATGCTGGGCGCGCTGCTCAGAGCTCTCGTAGCTACGGGCGTAGGCCCACTCCCGCAAGCTGGTTTGAATGAAGCGCTCAGCTTTGCCATTGGTACGTGGGGTGTAGGGTCTGGTGCGGATATGTCGTAAGCCCAGACGCCGGCATAGGCGGCGGAATAGACCTGATCGGTAGCAGGCACCGTTGTCAGTCATGACCCGAGTAAATCGAATCTTCAGCGAGCGGTAGTAGCGCAAAGCCTGGAGCAGAGCGCGACAGGCACTTCCACCTCGTTCATCAGCATGCAGGCTGGAGAAGGCGATGCGCGAGGCATCGTCGATGGCGACATGGACAAACTCCCAGCCCGCTCCGTCAGAGCCCATCAGCCGGGTTCCCGTAACTCGATGTCCCGGTCTCCAAAAGCGTGCGAGCTTCTTGATATCCAGATGCAGTAGATCACCTGGTTGAGCGTACTGATAACGCCTGATCGGCGGAGCGGGCTCCAACTCGGGGAGCCGATTGAGTCCGAGTCGTTTGAGGTGGCGAGCGATGGTACTGACTGCCAGCCCTAACTCGTTGGCAATTTGCCGATAGGTTTGACGGGCGCTGCGCCGCTCAATCAGCCTTTCGAGCCGGGACTCGGGTGTGGCATGGGGGCAGGCGTGAGGGCGCGAAGTGCGATCCATCATGCCGGCCTCTCCCTCTTCGCGGTAACGCCGAAGCCATTTGTAGGCCGTACGTACGCTGACACCGGCCGCCTGCGCTGCCTCTTCAGCACGTAACCCCTGAAGCATGCGCTGGACTAAAAGGGCTCGACCGCGCGGTGTAAGACGGGCATGTTTATGCAGGTTCATTCGGGGCTCCTGGAAGGATTGGTTGGTCGCACTTCCAGTTTTCCGGGTAAGCCCCGGATGAACAACCTACCGAGAAATCACAACTAGGCGTCCCCCTCGGTCCTGCAGGCAACAATGTGCGATGGCGGAAGCTTTACAGCATCAGCTTGACCACGGACTCCGACGGGTCACGCGACTTGCCGGCCTTTTCCAGTTGCGCCAGGTAGTCGGCCCACATCTCGTCGTGGCGCACGCATAACTCGTACAGGTAATCCCAGGTGAACAGGCCGCTGTCGTGGCCGTCATCGAAGGTCAGCTTGAGTGCGTACTGCCCGGCCGGCTCCAGGTTGCTCAGGCCGACATTCAGCTTGCCCACCTGCAGCACCGGGTTGCCGTGGCCCTGGACTTCCGCCGAAGGGGAATGCACGCGCAGGAACTCCGCGGAAAGGTCGTAGGACTGCTCCCCGTAGGTCAGCGAAAGCTTCTTGGAGGCCTTGTGCAGCTTGATGGCGGAAGGGATGCGCATGGGGGACTCCTGAACGGTCATGGCGGCATTGTAGCGCCGCGCAAAAAGGAACGGGGCGCCCTGAGGCGCCCCGTCACTGTGGCGTCGATCCGCTTACAGGATGTAACGCGACAGGTCTTCGTCCTGGGCCAGTTCGCCCAGGTGGCCGTTGACGTAGGCCGCGTCGATCACGATGGCCTTGTCGCTGTGCTCGCTGGCCAGGTCTGCGGCATCGAACGACACCTCCTCGAGCAGACGTTCGAGCAGGGTGTGCAGGCGGCGCGCACCGATGTTCTCGGTCTTCTCGTTGACCTGGAAGGCGATTTCCGCGAGGCGCTTGATGCCGTCGGCGGCGAACTCGATGTCCAGGCCTTCGGTCTTCAGCAGCGCGGTGTACTGCTCGGTCAGCGACGCGTGCGGCTCGCTGAGGATGCGCTCGAAGTCGCTCGGGCTCAGGGCCTTCAGTTCGACGCGGATCGGCAGGCGGCCTTGCAGTTCAGGTACCAGGTCGCTGGGCTTGGAGAGGTGGAACGCGCCCGAGGCGATGAACAGGATGTGGTCGGTCTTCACCATGCCCAGCTTGGTGTTCACGGTGCAGCCTTCGATCAGCGGCAGCAGGTCGCGCTGTACACCCTCGCGGGAGACATCGGCGCCGCCGACGTTGCCGCGCTTGGCGATCTTGTCGATCTCGTCGATGAAGACGATGCCGTTCTGCTCCACTGCTTCCAGGGCGCGGGCCTTGAGGTCTTCTTCATTGACCAGGCGCTGCGCTTCCTCGTCGCGGATCAGCTTCATCGCCTCGGCGACCTTCAGCTTGCGGCTCTTGCGCTTGCCCTTGCCCATGTTGGAGAACAGGCTCTGCAGCTGGTTGGTCATCTCTTCCATGCCGGGCGGGGCCATGATTTCCACGCCCGAAGGAATATCGGCGACCTCGATGTCGATTTCCTTGTCGTCCAGCTGGCCTTCGCGCAGGCGCTTGCGGAACAGCTGGCGGGTGTTGGAATCCTCGCGTGCGGGCTCGTCGCCGAAACCGGCGGTACGCGCCGGCGGCAGCAGGGCGTCGAGGATGCGCTCTTCGGCGGCGTCTTCGGCGCGGTACTTGACCTTCTGCACTTCCTGCTCGCGGAGCATCTTGATCGCGGCATCGGCGAGGTCGCGGATGATCGACTCGACGTCACGGCCGACGTAGCCGACCTCGGTGAACTTGGTCGCCTCCACCTTGATGAACGGCGCGTTGGCCAGCTTGGCCAGACGACGGGCGATCTCGGTCTTGCCGACGCCGGTCGGGCCGATCATCAGGATGTTCTTCGGCGTCACTTCGGCGCGCAGTTCGGTCGGCAGCTGCATGCGCCGCCAGCGGTTGCGCAGGGCGATGGCGACGGCGCGCTTGGCGTCGTCCTGGCCGATGATGTGGCGGTTGAGTTCGTGGACGATCTCGCGGGGAGTCATGGACATTTGACGGGTTACTCCGGAACGACAACGCCTCAGAGGGCGCTGTCGAGCTCCTCGATGGTCAGGTTCTGGTTGGTGAACACGCAGATGGAGCCGGCGATGTTCAGCGCGGTCTCGGCGATTTCGCGGGCGCTCATCTCGTCGTTGGCTTTCTGCAGAAGCGCCATGGCGGCCGCCTGGGCGAAGCCGCCACCGGAGCCCATGGCGATCAGGCCATGCTCGGGTTCGACCACGTCGCCGTTGCCGGTGATGATCAGGGAGGCGTCCTTGTTGGCCACGGCCAGCATGGCCTCCAGGCGGCTCAGGGAACGGTCGGTACGCCAGTCCTTGGCCAGCTCGACGGCAGCGCGCACCAGGTGGCCCTGGTGTTTTTCCAGCTGCTGCTCGAAGCGTTCGAAGAGGGTGAAGGCATCGGCGGTGGCGCCGGCGAAGCCGGCCAGTACTTCACCGTGGTACAGGCGGCGGACTTTCTTCGCGTTGCCTTTCATCACGGTGTTGCCCAGGGAAACCTGGCCGTCGCCGCCCATGACGACTTTGCCGTTACGGCGGACAGATACGATGGTGGTCAAGGGTCTTACTCCACACTAGCGGGGCGATGTGCCCGAATGCAGAGTCAGATGGGGACTAGGAAGGCGGGGTTCAAGTCCTGCACCGGACGAGCAGTGCGCATTTCTCGCGCCACTCGTCGGTGCGGGCCTTGGAATCAGCGGGTCTGGCGCTGCTGTAACAGCAGGTTGCTGAAGCCGTTGCCGGCCAGTTGCTTCTGCGCGGCGGAGGCCTTGGCGCGGTCGCCGTAGGGGCCGACCATGACGCGGTACCAGGTTTCGTCGCGCACCGTGCCGGACTCCACGCGGGCGTTCTGGCCCATCATGATGATCTGCGCACGCAGGTGGTCGGCGTCGGTCTGCTTACGGAACGAGCCGGCTTGCAGGTAGTACTGCGTGGCCGCTACGGCCGGCGGCGGTGTCGGCTTGGCTGGCGTGGTATCGCTGGCCGGAGCCTGCGGCAGCGCCTGCTTCTGCGCGCTGGCGACCTGGGTCGCTGGCGGCGTGGCGGGCGTTGCCGGCTTGACCACTGCGGGCGGTGGCGGAGTCTGGCCGCTCAGGGCGGTCAGGGCGCGCTGGGTGTCGATCTTCTCGGCTTCTTCCTTGGTGGCGACCACGGTCGGCGGCGGAGTCGGCTTGGCCGGCGGCGGCACGGCCTCCGGCGGTACCGCGACTTCCGAGCCCGGCAGCAGGGTGTAGAAGTCGTACTTGGGCTTCACCCCGGTCGGCGCGGCCGGCTGTTGCGGCTGCACGGTGCCGGAGGGCTTGTTGGAGCCGACCACGGCCTTGGGCGCCTCCGCCTTTTCGCGTTTGACGTCGTTGCGACCCGGCTCCAGCTTCATCAGGAACATGATGAAGCCGCCGATGGCCAGGCCGGCCACCAGCCATACCCAGCCGGGGACCGAACTCTTCTTGGCCGGGGCCTGGTAGCGGCTGGCGCCGCGCTTGGGAGCGGGTTTCTTCTTCGCCATGGGTGCTTACATGCGCTCCAGGGTTTCCAGGCCCAGCAACTCCAGGCCCTGCTTGAGGGTGCGGCCGGTCAGCGCGGCAAGGCGCAGGCGGCTTTCCTGTTGCGCCGGGTCTTCGGCGGTGAGGATCGGGCAGTGCTCGTAGAAGCTGGAGAACAGGCCGGCCAGTTCGTACAGGTAGGCGCAGAGAATGTGCGGCACACCCTTGATCGCCACGTTGTTGAGCAGGTCGGTGAACTGCGCCAGCTGTGCGGCCAGGGCGATTTCCTGCGGTTGCTGCAGGACGATCTTGCCGCCCACTTCGTCATAACCCTTGCCCAGCTTGCGGAAGATGCTCGCCACGCGGGTGTACGCATACAGCAGGTACGGCGCGGTGTTGCCTTCGAAGCTCAGCATCAGGTCGAAGTTGAAGCTGTAGTCGCTGGTGCGGTGCTTGGACAGGTCGGCGTATTTCACCGCGCCGATGCCAACGGCGTGGGCGATCTGGCGCAGGTCCTGCTCGCTGAAGTCGGGGTTCTTGGCCTTCACCAGGGTGTAGGCGCGCTCCTCGGCTTCGATCAGCAGGTCGATCAGCTTCACGGTGCCGCCGTCGCGGGTCTTGAACGGCTTGCCGTCAGCGCCATTCATGGTGCCGAAGCCCATGTGCTCCAGGTCCATGCTGGCCGGGACGAAGCCGGCGCGGCGGGCCACTTCGAACACCTGCTGGAAGTGCAGGGCCTGGCGCTGGTCGACGAAGTACAGCACGCGGTCGGCGTGCAGCACCTTGTGGCGGTAGCGCATGGCGGCGAGGTCGGTGGTGGCATAGAGGTAGCCGCCGCCGGCCTTCTGCACGATCACCGGCAGCGGCTCGCCTTCGGCGTTCTTGAACTCGTCGAGGAACACGCACAGGGCGCCGTCGCTCTCGACCAGCAGGCCCTTGGCGGTGAGGTCGGCGACTACCTGGGCGAGGTCGTCGTTATAGGCGCTCTCGCCCTTCACGTCGGCCATTGTCAGCTTGACGTCCAGCAGGTCGTAGACCTTCTGGCAGTGCGACAGGGAAATGTCGTTGAAGCGGGTCCACAGGGCCATGCACTTGGGGTCTTTGGCCTGCAGCTTGACCACCAGTTCACGGGCGCGGTCGGCGAACTCGGGCGACTCGTCGAAGCGCTGCTTGGCGGCGCGGTAGAAGACTTCCAGGTCGTGCAGTTCGGCCTGGGCGTCCACCGGTTGTTCTTCCAGGTAGGCCAGCAGCATGCCGAACTGGGTGCCCCAGTCGCCCACGTGGTTCTGGCGGATTACCGTGTCGCCGAGGAACTCCAGCACGCGGCTGACGCCGTCGCCGATGATGGTCGAGCGCAGGTGGCCGACGTGCATTTCCTTCGCCAGGTTCGGCGAGGACAGGTCCACCACCACGCGCTGCGCGGGGCCGGCCTTGCGCACACCGATGCGTTCATCGGCCAGGGCCTTGTCGAGGCTGGCGGCGAGCCAGGCCTGGTCCTGGAAGAAGTTCAGGAAGCCGGGGCCGGCGATCTCGACCTTGGCTACTTCCGGGCTCTGCGGCAGCGCCTCGACCAGCTTGGTGGCCAGGTCGCGCGGCTTCATGCCGGTGGGCTTGGCCAGCATCATGGCGATGTTGCTGGCGAAGTCACCGTGGGTTCGGTCCTTGGTGTTCTCCACCTGGATGTCGGGCGTCAGGCCGGCCGGCAGGGTGCCGTCTTCGGTGAGGCTGACAAGGGCTTGCTGGATCAGGTGGCGAATCGTGTCTTTCATGGTTTTCTCCGTGCTCGCGTGCATCCGGCGCGCGCGACCGGTTATCGGGCTCACAACCGCGCATTATCCGTGGCTGGGCATGGCTTGCCAACCGCGGAGCGCTCCGAGTTCAGTCTCGCCGCTGCGCCATCCGTCGCGGCTGATGGAAGTCAATGTAGGACGGTTCCGGCGCGGCGGACGGGTTCTTGGGAATAAAAGAGGGTCGTCAGAACAGATCGATCGGGTCGACATCCAGCGACCAGCGCACCTGGCGCCCACTGGGCATGCCCTCGAGCGTCAACAGCCAGGGGGTGAGAAGACGGTGCAGCGGAGCGCGGGCCGTACTCATCAGCAGCAACTGGGCGCGATAGCGGCCGGCACGGCGCTCCATGGGCGCCGGTACCGGGCCGAGGAGTTCCACGTCGTGGCCCAGGGTGGCCTGCAGGCGCTCGGCCTCGGCGCAGGCCTCGTCGAGGAACCCTTCGGCCTGTCCCGGCTTGTGCGCCTCGGCGCGTAGCAGCGCCAGGTGCGAGAAGGGTGGCAGTCCGGCGGAGCGGCGCTCGGTCAGGGCCTGCTCGGCGAAGGCGAAGTAACCCTGCTCGGTGAGCTGCACCAGCAGCGGGTGGTCGGCCAGATGGGTCTGGATCAGCACGCGGCCCGGCTCCTCGGCGCGCCCGGCGCGGCCGGCGACCTGGACGATCTGCTGGGCCATGCGCTCGCTGGCGCGGAAGTCGGCGGAGAACAGCCCGCCATCGGCGTCGAGGATCGCCACCAGGGTGACCCGCGGGAAGTGGTGCCCCTTGGCGAGCATCTGCGTGCCGACCAGGATGCACGGCTCGCCTTTGTTGATGGTGGCGAACAGGTCGCGCATGGCGTGCTTGCGCGAGGTGCTGTCGCGGTCGATGCGCAGCACCGGGTAGTCGGGGAAGAGGATGCGCAGGCGCTCCTCGGCGCGCTCGGTGCCGGCGCCGACCGGGCGCAGGTCCACGGTGCCGCATTTCGGGCAGTTGCGCGGCGGCCGCTCGCGGTGGTCGCAGTGGTGGCAGCGCAGTTCGCCGCTGCCCTGGTGCACGGTCATCCGCGCATCGCAGCGCGGGCACTGGCTGATCCAGCCGCAGTCGTGGCACAGCAGGGTCGGGGCGAAGCCGCGGCGGTTCAGGTAGACCAGCACCTGCTGGCCGGCGGCGAGGGTTTCCTTGATCGAGCGCTGCAACGGCATGGAAATGCCGGAATCCAGCGGCAGGCTCTTCACGTCCAGGCGGTGGAACTTCGGCTGGTGCGCGCCGCCGGCACGCTGGGTCAGGCGTAGCAGGCCGTAGCGGCCGCTTTGGGCGTTGTGCAGGCTTTCCAGCGCGGGTGTGGCCGAGCCCAGCAGGATCGGCACGTTCTCCAGCCGCGCGCGCACCATGGCCAGGTCGCGGGCGTGGTAGCGCAGGCCTTCCTGCTGTTTATAGGAAGCGTCGTGTTCCTCGTCGATGATGATCAGCCCCGGATTCTTCAGCGGGGTGAACAATGCCGAGCGGGTGCCGATGATGATGTCCGCCTCGCCGTCGCGGGCCGCCAGCCAGGCGTCGAGGCGCTCGCGGTCGGTCAGCGCCGAGTGCAGCAGGGCGATGCGCGCGTTGAAGCGCCGTTCGAAGCGGCTCAACGTCTGCGGGCCGAGGTTGATCTCGGGGATCAGCACCAGCGCCTGCTTGCCGGCTTCCAGGGCCTCGCGGATCAGTTGCAGGTAGACCTCGGTCTTGCCGCTGCCGGTGACGCCGGCCAGGAGGAAGCTGTGGAAGCTGCCGAATCCGGCGCGAACCGCCTCGAAGGCAGCGCGTTGTTCGGCATTGAGCGGCAGCTCCGCCTGCGCTAGCCACGGGCCATGGTGTGGCAGCACGCTGTGCTCGCGCACTTCCAGGGTGACCAGGCCTTTTTCCTGCAGCAGGTCGAGGCTGTCCTTGTTGATCTGCAACTGGCTGAGCAGGTCGTGGGCAACGCCGTGGGGGTGCTGCTTGAGAATCTTCAACGTCTCGCGCTGGCGCGGCGCGCGGGTCAGGCGCGGGTCTTCCTCGCGGGCGCCGGGTTCGGCGTGCCAGAAGCGCTGCTGGCGTGCTTCGGCCGGATCGCCCTGGCGCAGCAGGTTGGGCAGCGCCCAGGAGAAGGTGTCGCCCAGGCTGTGCTGGTAGTACTGCGCCGTCCAGCGGCACAGCTCCAGCAGGTGCGCCGGCATCGGCGGCTCGCGATCGAGCACGGCCAGGGCCGGGCGCAGCTTGTCCGCCGGCACGTCGGAGGTTTCCACCTGCTCCACCAGTACGCCAACCATCTCCCTCCGGCCGAACGGCACGCGCAGGCGTACGCCCGGCTGCAGGCGCGTCACGTCGACCCCGCGCGGAGGCAGATAATCGAACAGGCGACGCAGCGGCGAGGGCAGGGCGAGACGCAGGATGGAGGGTGTGGGCACGCGACGGATTCCGGGGCGGCTGGGAGCGCTGGATGGTAGCATGGGCAATGCGACGGTCGGTCATGCCTGATCTTGCGTTGAAAGCGTTCTCTGGTATGATCCACGCCCTTAATTTCCGTGCGGTGCCCGGTAAAAGATCCCGCCCGCGGTCCTTGATGACCGTGGCTCGGCTTCTGCCAGAGACTGGGTGGCGGCACACCACTGAGAGGAAGAGACCATGAAACCGGAAATCCATCCCGCGTACGAAGACATCGAAGCTACCTGCAGCTGTGGCAACGTGATCAAGACCCGTTCCACCCTGTGCAAGGGCATTCACCTGGACGTCTGCTCCGAGTGCCACCCCTTCTACACCGGTAAGCAGAAAGTTCTGGACACTGGCGGCCGTATCGACCGCTTCAACCAGCGCTTCGCCATGTTCGGCGGCAAGAAGTAAGATCGATTTCCGGGAAAGGCCCACGATGGTTTTTCACGGTAATTCGAAAAAGGCGTCCCTTGTGGGCGCCTTTTTTATGGCCGTCCTATTCTCCCTGGACGCCAGCGCTGCTGCCTGCCCGAAGCCTTCGTCAGCGGAAACGGTACGCGTGGCACGGGTGGTGGACGGTGACACGCTGAAGCTGGCCGACGGCCGCAGCGTCCGCCTGATCGGCGTGAACGCCCCGGAACTGGCTCACCATGGCCGCTCCGAAGAGCCCTTTGCCGTTGCCGCCCAGCGCCGCCTGCAGGACCTGGTGGCGGCCAATGACGGTGATGTCGGCCTGGTTACCGGTCAGCAGGGCAAGGACAAGTACGGCCGCACGCTGGCCCACGCCTATGACGCTCGGGGCAACAACCTCGAATCCCGCCTGCTCGCCGAAGGCCTGGGCTACCTTGTAGCTATCGCCCCCAACACTGATCTCACCGCCTGCCAGCGGGCCGCCGAGCGCGAGGCGCGCAGCGCCAAGCTGGGGCTGTGGAAAAAGTCCCCGGTGCAGACGGCGCAGCAAGTTCAGGACAGCGGCTTTGCGGTGGTACGCGGTCGGGTGGAGCAGGTTCAACGCAACCGCGGCGGCCTGTGGATCGAGCTCGACGGCCCGCTGGTGCTGCGTATCCAGCCGCGCCTTGTGAGGCAGTTCGACGATGCAACCCTGCGTGAGCTGAAGGGTCGACAAATAGAAGCGCGCGGCTGGGTCATCGACCGTTCCGAGCGCGGTGGAGTGAAAACCGGACAGGCGCGCTGGATGCTGCCTGTAACCGACCCGGCGATGATGGAGGTATTGCCATGAGCGTGCGCTCGTTCGGAATCCTGGTGCTGCTGGCGCTGCTGTGCGTCCTCGGCGGTTGCGCCACCAACCCGGCCACCGGCAAGTCTGACTTCGTGATGATGAGCGAGCAGAGCGAACTGGAGATGGGCCAGAAGTACAGCCAGGAAATCGCCAAGCAGTACCCGCGCTATGAGGATGCCAAGCTGCAGGCCTACGTCCAGCAGGTTGGCGAGCGGGTCGCCCGTGCCGGCGACCGGCCGCAGCTGCAGTATCACTTCACGGTCATCGACACTCCCGACATCAACGCCTTCGCCCTGCCCGGCGGCTACATCTATATCCACCGCGGGCTGATGGCGTATCTGGGCTCGGAGGCGGAACTGGCCGCCGTGCTCGGCCACGAGGTCGGCCACGTGACCGCGCGGCATAGCGTCAAGCAGCAGAGCCAGTCCAGCGCCTGGAGCATCCTCGGCCAGGCCGTGGCCCTCGGCACCGGTGTCGGCGCTGCCGCCGACCTCACCAACGTGCTTGGCACCGCCTTCGTGCGTGGCTATGGCCGCGACATGGAGCTGGAGGCCGACGGTCTGGGCGCCAAGTACCTGGCTCGCGCCGGCTACGACCCGACCGCCATGATCCAGGTGGTGCGGGTGCTGAAGAACCAGGAAGACTTCGCCCGCGACGAGGCGGCGCGCAAGGGCCAGGCGGCCCAGCCGGTCGGCTACCACGGGCTGTTCGACACCCACCCGGACAACGATGAGCGCCTCAAGCAGGTCCTCGGCCCGGCCCAGGCCCTGGCCGGCAGTGGCCAGCGCGAAGTCGCTGCCGAGCGCTACCTGAAAGCCATCGACGGCATGCCCTTCGGCGATTCCGCCGCCAGCGGCGTGCGCCGCGGGCAGAGCTTCTACCACTCGGAACTGGACTTCACCCTGACCTACCCGTCCGGCTGGGGCATCCTCAACCAGCCGACCGCGCTGGTGGGCTACACCGCCGACCAGCAGGCCTACATCGGCATGAAGCTGGTGCCGCGCGATGGCCAGTTGACTCCGGCGGAGTACCTGCGAAAAGGCGCTGGCGGGCGGTTATCGAACGAAGAAAGCTTCCAGCAGAACGGTCTCGACGTCGCCACTGGCGTGGTTCCCGGCAATCCGGCCCGTCGCGCGGCGGTGGTCTACCAGAAGGACCACGCCTACCTGTTCATCGGTGTGGTCAAAGGTCGCGCCTCGCTGGAGAGCGAGGACGATCACTTCATGCAGGTCATCCGCAGCTTCCGGCCGATGCGCGCCGACGAGCAGAAACTCGCGCAACCGCGCCGGATCGCCGTCGTTCAGGTCAAATCCGGGCAGACTGTCGAGCAGTTCGCGAAGGCTGAAACCGGTCCGGAATCTGACTCGATAAATCGTATACGTTTATTGAATGACTTGTATCCAACTGGTCAGCCAAAACCGGGCGACTGGCTGAAAGTCGTACGCTAGAGGTCTTGACAGCTGGGGCCTGGGCTACCTTGGCAGGTGCGGCCTTTCTGCGTATGCTCGGTCCCCCGTCTGTCCAACAAGCAACAAAAGCGGAAGTGCCCAAATGTCTGATCTCAAGACCGCTGCCCTCGAATATCACGCCCAACCCCGCCCCGGAAAACTGAGCGTCGAGCTGACCAAGCCGACCGTGACCGCCCGCGACCTGTCGCTGGCGTACAGCCCAGGTGTCGCCGAGCCGGTCCGCGAAATCGCGCGTGACCCCGAGCTCGCCTTCAAGTACACCGGCAAGGGCAACCTGGTCGCGGTCATTTCCGACGGCACCGCCATCCTCGGCCTGGGCAACCTCGGCCCGCTGGCCTCCAAGCCGGTCATGGAAGGCAAGGGCGTCCTGTTCAAGCGCTTCGCCGGTGTCGACGTATTCGACATCGAAGTCGACGCCGAGAGCCCGCAGGCCTTCATCGATACCGTCAAGCGCATCTCCATCACCTTCGGCGGCATCAACCTGGAAGACATCAAGGCACCCGAGTGCTTCGAGATCGAGCGCGCCCTGATCGAACAGTGCGACATCCCGGTGTTCCACGATGACCAGCACGGCACCGCCATCGTGACCGCCGCCGGCATGCTCAACGCCCTGGAAATCGCCGGCAAGAAGCTGGAAACCGCGAAGATCGTCTGCCTCGGCGCCGGCGCCGCCGCCATCTCCTGCATGAAGCTGCTGGTGAGCATGGGCGCCAAGGTCGAGAACATCTACATGATCGACCGCCAGGGCGTGATCCACGCCGGCCGTAACGACCTGAACCAGTACAAGGCGGTGTTCGCCACCGAGACCGACAAGCGCACTCTGTCCGACGCCCTGGAAGGCGCCGACGTGTTCGTTGGCCTGTCCGGCGCCAACCTGCTCAGCGCCGAAGACCTCCAGCGCATGGCGCCGAACCCGATCGTCTTCGCCTGCTCGAACCCGGACCCGGAAATCAAGCCGGAACTGGCCCACGCCACCCGCAACGACGTGATCATGGCCACCGGCCGTTCGGACTACCCGAACCAGGTCAACAACGTGCTCGGCTTCCCCTTCATCTTCCGCGGTGCCCTGGACGTGCGCGCCACCCGCATCAACGAAGAAATGAAGATCGCTGCCGCCCTGGCCCTGCGTGACCTGGCCAAGCTGCCGGTGCCCAAGGACGTGTGCGACGCCTACGGCGTAACCGCCCTGGAATTCGGCCGCGAGTACATCATTCCGAAGCCGATGGACAAGCGCCTGATCACCGTCGTCTCCGACGCCGTGGCCAAGGCTGCCATCGAGACCGGTGTGGCGACTCTGCCGTATCCGAAGCACTACCCGCTGCAGTCGGTGGAAGACGTCTTCAAAGGCTGATTCCGTCTGACGTGGAAAACCCCGCCTCGGCGGGGTTTTTCTTTTTCCGCTGAGTGAAACGAAGAGTTACCCATTCATGACTGAAGGCAGGGGCCTTCAGAATCGTCCCGACTATCCTTCCCTGCTCATGCATTGACGCGTCCGCTGCCCTGGAGCGGGCCGGGCGCATGGGGGAACATCATGAATCGGACTTTGCTGGCAGTTGCCACCCTGGCGGCCAGCGCCGCGCTCATCGGTTGCGCAGGGGCACCGCAGATGAGCTGGGATCGGGTGGGGGATTCGGCGCAGCGCGCGGTCACCAGTGCCGACGTCTGGGCACCTGTGGCTGGCGCGGCGGTGATCGCCGCAGGCAATTGGGACCACAAGTGGCAGAAATCGGCGAGCAATCACGACTGGTTCTTCGGCGGCGACGCCAACCAGGCCGCCGACCGCATGCTCAACCTCGCTACCGGCCTGAGCGTCGTCAGCGCCCTGGTGGCTTCGCCCAAGGACGTGAGCACCGAGGAGAAATGGAGCTGGCGCGGGCGCAACCTGACCTTGCTGGCGGCGGACCGCTACGCGGTGACCGGTTTCGTCGAGGAGGCCAAGGAATGGTCCGGGCGCGAGCGGCCGGACGGAATCCCCGATGACTCCTTCCCGTCCAAGCACACCGCCGTGACGGCCGTGCACAACAGCTTCACCCGCCGCAACCTGGACTATATCGACATGAATCCGACCTGGCGCTACACCGCCAAGGCCGGGCTCTACACCCTCGACGGGCTGACCGCGCTGTCGCGTGTGGAGGGGGACAAGCACTACCCCACCGACGTGCTGGTCGGGATGGCGGTGGGCAACTTCTTCGCCAACTTCACCTACAACCTGTTCCTCGAGGGGCCGGAAAGCGAGCGCTACAACGTGGCGGTGGTCCCGGAAACCGGCGGTGGCATGAGCCTGCGCGCGGCGATGCTGTTCTGAGGTTGGCGCGCCGAGGTGGGCAGCGTCTAGTCTTGCCAGAGCTTCTCCCTGGACGACATCCCCGATGCCGCTGCGCCTGTTGCTGATCCTGCTGTTCCTGTGCGTTTCCTGCGCGGCGCAAGCCGGCGAAGTGCTGCGCATCGCCGCGGATCGCTGGCCGCCCTACGCGGACCGCCAGTTGCCCGGCAATGGCGTGGCCGTGCACCTGGTACAGGCGGCACTCAAGCGCGCCGGCTATGCCAGCGAATACATCGAGGTGCCCTGGCCGCGCGTGCTGCACGGTGTGGCGAACGGCGAGTACGACCTGGTGGCGGACGCCTGGTATACGCCGGAGCGGGAGTCCTTCGGCGTGTATTCCGAGCCCTACCTGGTCAACCGCGTGCGCCTGATCAAGCGCCTGGGTTCGCCCATCGTCTTTGGCAATCTGACCGATCTGTATCCGTACCGCATCGCCATGGTGCGTGGCTACGCCTACTCCGAGGCCTTCGACAATGACCCGAAGCTGCAGCGGGTGTCGGTGTTCAGCTTCGTCAACGCGGCGCTGATGCTGCAGGCCGGGCGGGTGGACCTGACGCTGGAAGACGAGATCACCGCGCGCGTGCATTTCAACGGCGACCTCGCCGAACTCAAGGGGCAGCTGGAATTCCTGCCGGTGCCGCTGGCCGAGAACGGCCTGCACATCCTCGTCGGCCGGCATAACCCGCACCATGCCGAGATAGTCGCGGCCTTCAACAAGGCGATCCGCGAGATGCGTGCGGATGGCAGCTACGACCAGCTGATGCGCGAGCACGGTCTCTGACGGGGCTTTGGGCTCTATGTAGGAGCGAGCTTGCTCGCGAACCCGGTTTCACGCCAGACCATCCGGTGCAATGCGTTCGCGAGCAAGAACTGGGCGTCCCCCTCGATCCTGCAAAAGCGTCAGGCGGCTTCGGTCTGCTCCGCGCCGATGTCCTTCTTCAGCAGGTGCGCCGCCAGGGTGCGCAATGGCGTGAGCTGTCGGCAGATGAGTGCCAGCTGGGTCTGCACCAGGCGGTGGGCGTCGTCCTGTTCATCGGGCAGTTCTTCCAGGCGCTTGGCCAGCGTGTCTTCCTCGTCGCTGTAGATAGCTACCGGGCGCCGCTCGTTGAGGCGCGCGGCGATGTCGTCGAGGCTGGCGGTGAGGCGCTCGGCGGCCTCGGCGATGAGGTCGTCGTTGACGTCCGGCGGCAGCTGGTTGCGGTGCGCGCCAAGGGCGGAGAGGTAGCTGAGCAGGGTGTGGGACAGCACCAGGAAGCGGAAGCCGATCTCCGCGTCCTTCCGGAAGTGGCCGGGCTCCAGCAGCATGTTCGACAGCGTGGTGGAGAGCGTCGCGTCGGCGTTGTGCGCGTTGCGCCGAGCGGTGCGGTAGGCGAGGTCGTCGCGCTTGCCGTTGGCGTACTGCTGCATGATTTCCCGCAGGTAGCGACTGTTGCAGGCCAGGGTGCCGCCGACCAGCCGGTGCAGGCTGCGCCCGTGCCAGTCGGGTAGCACCAGGAACACCGCGATGCCAGCGATCAGCGCGCCGAGCAGGGTATCGAACAGACGCGGCAGGATCAGCCCGTAGCCGTCGCCCACCTGGTTGAAGCAGAACAGCACCAGCAGGGTGATCGCCGCCGTCGCCAGGGTGTAGCGGGTACTCCGCGTGGCGAAGAAGGCGACCCCGGCCACCACCGCCAGCAGCGACTGGATCAGCGGGTTGGGGAACAGGTCGATCAGCGCCCAGCCGGCCACCAGACCGACCAGCGTGCCGAGTATCCGCTGCACCAGCCGGATGCGCGTGGCGCCGTAGTTCGGCTGGCAGACGAATACCGTGGTGAGCATGATCCAGTAACCCTGGGTTGGGTGGATCAGGTGCAGCACGCCGTAGCCGGCAGCCAGCGCCAGCGATAGGCGCAGGGCGTGGCGGAACAGCAGCGAGGTCGGCGAAATCTGCAGGCGGATGCGCTCCAGGGCATCCTTGAACGAGCGCGGCGAGCGGTCCAGCAAGGTGCTGTCCTGTTCGTCGTCCAGCGCATCGGGATTGCTCGCGCCGCTGAGCTTGCGGTCCAGCGTGGTGAGGTTGGCCGCCAGGGCGCCGAGGGAGCGCAGCAGGCCGCGCCAGGCCGGATTACCCTGCTGGCGCAGGTGTTCCAGCGAGGCGTTGAGGTCGGCGAGGGCCAGTTCGCTGTCGTTGTAGTCGAACGGTTGGCGCAGCTGGATCGCCTTCGCCAGTGCCTTGCACGCCTTGCCCTGCTGGTTGAGCAGGCGCTGGCAGCGGAACAGTACGTCGCTGTGGAAAAACGCTTCGGCCAACTGGTTGTACGGATAGTGCGAGGAGCTGGCGCGCTCGTGGACGTCCTGGGCGATGAAATAGAGCTTCAGGTAGCGGCTGATCTTCGGGCTCGGTCTGCCGTGGGAGAGCCGCGCCAGGATGGTCTCCTTGGCCTGGTTCAGCGCCACCACCACACGGCCGTTCTGCCGCGCCAGGGCCAAGCGCTGGGCCTGGACATCAAGGTGGCGCAGTGGCTCCAGCAGGGTCGACTTGATCTTCAGGTACTCGCCCAGTTCGAGGAAGAGTTTCGCCAGGCTCTGCTGCACCGGCTGGTTGGCAAACAGCGCGTTCCAGAGTACCGAGAGCAGCCCGTACCAGCCGGCGCCGGCAACCAGCAGCAGCGGTTCGCGCCAGAAGTCGGTGGGCGTACCGCCGCGCTGGTCGACGCCGATCATGGTGTAGATCGACAGGATCAGCGTCGCCGAGGCGATAGCCGCGTAGCGCTCGCCCAGGGCTCCGAGCAGCGTCATCGCGAAGGTCGAAAGCGCCAGCCCGGCGACAAAAAGGGATGGGTAGGGGAACAGCAGTTCCACCGCCAGCGAGGCGATGCTGAAGCAGGCCAGCGTCACCAGCAGCGCCTGCAGGCGGCCGAGCCAGTGATCGTCGGTTTCCGCCAGGGCGCTGGCGATGACCCCGAGGAACAGCGGGATCACCAGCTCCGGTCGGCCCTGCAGCCAGCACGCGAGCATGACCCCGCTGAGGGCAACGAATACCCGCAGGCTGTAGGCGAACTTGTCCAGCGCCCAGAGGCGCTGCAGAGACTGGAGCAGTGGGGAGGAGAACATGCGCGTGGGGGACTTCCGAATGTCTGCTGCTCAGACTAGCGGAACGCTTCGGGCACGGCTATCAGGGGGCGTAGTTAGGCTGACGCACGTCGTAGGAACGGACTCCGTCCGCGATGCCGTCCGGCGCGATGCGGGGCCAATCGCGGACGAAGTCCGCTCCTACCCAGTATGGGAACCTGTACCACGCCCCTGCCAGGTGCGCACTCAGTTCAGAGAATCCGCGCCTTGAACGAACGGCCCTTGATCTTGCCTTCGTTGAAGTGCTTCAGCGCCTGCTTGGCGACGTCACGCTCCACGGCGACGAACGCCTGGAAGTCGAAGATGGCGATCTTGCCGACCTGCGTGCCCTTGAGTCCCGCGTCGCCAGTCAGCCCGCCGAGGATATCGCCGGGGCGCAGCTTGTCCTTGCGCCCGCCGGCGATTGCCAGGGTGGTCATCGGCGGCAGCAGCGGGGCGTCGTTGGCCTTGAGGAAGTCGATGCGCTCCCAGTTCAGCGGCGCGCCCTGCAGGTCTTCGATGGCCTGGGCGCGGCCGGCTTCGGCCGGGGTCACCAGCGACAGCGCCAGGCCCTTCTCGCCGGCACGGCCGCTGCGGCCGATGCGATGCACATGGACCTGCGCATCGCGCGACAGCTCGACGTTGATCACCGCTTCCAGCGCGGCGATGTCCAGCCCGCGCGCGGCCACGTCGGTGGCCACCAGCACGCTGCAGCTGCGGTTGGCGAACATGGTCAGCACCTGGTCGCGCTCGCGCTGCTCGAGGTCACCGTGCAGGGCCAGGGCGGAGATCTTGCGGGCATTGAGCTGCTCCACCACTTCCATGCACTGCTGGCGGGTATGGCAGAAGGCGACGCAGGATTGCGGGCGGAAATGCTGGAGCAGGCGCACGACGGCATCCAGGCGCTGCTTCGAATCGATCTCGTAGAAGTGCTGTTCGATCTGGCTGTCGTCGTGCAGAGCTTCCACTTCCACGCGCTCGGGGTTCTTCAGGAACTTTGCCGCCAGTTGGCCGATGCCGTCGGGGTAGGTGGCGGAGAACAGCAGGGTCTGCCGGCGCGCCGGAGCCTGGCCGATGATGTCGGCGATGCTGTCGTAGAAACCCATGTCGAGCATGCGGTCGGCTTCGTCCAGTACCAGGGTGTTCAGGCCGTCGAGCTTCAAGGTGCCGCGACGCAGGTGTTCCTGAATCCGTCCCGGCGTACCGACCACCACGTGGGCGCCGTGCTCCAGCGAACCGATCTGCGGACCAAAGGGCGTGCCGCCGCAGAGGGTCAGCACCTTGATGTTGTCGGCGGCGCGGGCGAGGCGGCGGATCTCCTTGGCGACCTGGTCGGCCAGCTCGCGGGTCGGGCACAGCACCAGTGCCTGGCAGCCGAAATAACGTGGATTCAGCGGGCTGAGCAGACCGATGCCGAAGGCGGCGGTCTTGCCGCTACCGGTCTTGGCCTGGGCGATCAGGTCGCGGCCCTTGAGGATCGCCGGCAGGGCGGCGGCCTGGATCGGCGTCATCTCGCGGTAACCGAGAGAATCGAGGTTGGCCAGCAGGTCGGCCGACAGCGCGAGGCTGGAAAATGCAGAGGTGGTCACGAAGGGAGCCCGGGTGAATCCATATGGCCGCGCAGTGTAGCAGGAGAGCACCCTCAAAAGGGCTGAGAAGCCGATATGGCAAGGGTTTGAGGCCGCTCGTCAGAATTTCTCCAAGTGGCGATGAACGGTTTTTTCAAGAGATTCGCTTTCCGCAGATTTTTATCGTAGAGTTTCCGGACTGTGTTTGCATGGGTCGCCGTCGATCGTGACCTGATGCGGTCGGTTATTCCACCCCGTCCTGCTCGACTCCTTGTAACTCCTTGCAACTCAGTTCCTGGCCATTCGTGGCTGAATTTTTAAAAATACGTTCCAAGGAGAACACCATGTCGAATCGTCAGAACGGCACCGTCAAGTGGTTCAACGAGACCAAAGGCTACGGCTTCATTACCCCGGAAAGCGGCCCGGACGTGTTCGTACACTTCCGCGCTATCGAAGGTACCGGCTTCAAGACCCTGGCTGAAGGCCAGAAAGTCAGCTTCGAAGTCGTGCCTGGCCAGAAGGGCATGCAGGCTGAGCGCGTACAGGTGATCTAAGATCCCCTGGCGTTAGCCAAAAAGAACCCCGGGTGGAAACATCCGGGGTTTTTTATTGCCTATGTCCTTGTCGCCCATAGTGCCGCCATCGATTTTCCGGAGCCGCCATCCATGCCATCGCCCGCCTTCCGCCTGCTGCTCGCCGGTCTGCTCGTTTCGGGCAGCGCCCTTGCCGCCGACGCGCCCGCCCAGCCTACCACCTGGGGATGGGTGGAGACGCTCACGCTGATGCCCGAGCAGGCACCCCTCAAGGCGAAGCTGGATACCGGCGCGCAGACCTCGGTGATGGACGCGCGCAACATCACGCGCATCAGGAAGAACGATGAGCGCTGGGTACAGTACGACGTGATGCTGACTGACCCGGCCACCGGCAAGGAAGAGCGCCTGCCTTTCGAGCGGCGTGTCGAGCGCGTGCTCAAGTTCAAGACCGCCAGCGGCGTCGAGCGCGCTCCCGTGGTGCTGATGGACGTCTGCCTGGGCGGCAAGGTCTACCGCGAGCAGTTCACCCTGCGCGACCGCCAGACCCTGGACTACCCGGTGCTGCTGGGGCGTCGCACCCTGGAACACCTGGGGCCGGTGGACGCCTCGAAGACTCAGACCGTCGCACCGACCTGCAAGCCCTGATCAATGCTCGTCGACACCATGCTCGGGTTCGACCCGGCGTGGTGTGGTGCGGCCGTCTTCGGCGTTGAGCTGGAAGAAGATCGCCGCCGCCAGCATCGAGAGGATGCCCACGCTGAAGTAGGTCGCGTGGAAGGCCGACAGCACGTCACCCTGTACGCTTTCCTGATCGCCCGTAAACCCGCCCAGCAGCGCTGCCGCGCAGGCGATGCCCATGCCGATGGACAACTGCATGACCACCGAGAGCAGGCTGTTGCCGGCGCTGGCGTTGTCGTCGCGCAGATCGATCAGGGTCAGGGTGTTCATCGCAGTGAACTGCAGCGAGTTGATCCCGCCCAGCACTGCCAACTGCACCAGCAGCAGCGCGTAAGGGGTGTCCTGGTCGACCAGACCGAGGCTGGCGATCATCGCGCCCAGCAGCAACGTGTTGCTGACCAGCAATTTGCGGTAGCCGAACAGGTCCAGCAGCGGTCGCGCCAGCGACTTGATGACCATGGCCGCCAGGGCCATCGGGATCATGGTCATGCCCGCACGCGATGGCGAGAAGCCCAGGCCGATCTGCAGCAGCAGCGGTGTGAGGAAGGGCAGGGAGCCGCTGCCCAGGCGCGCGAACAGGTTGCCCAGTACGCCCACGGCGAAGGTGCGCGTGGCGAACAGCGACGGTGGGAACAGCGGTGCTTCGATGCGCAGCGCACGCAGCCAGTAAGCCGCCAGCAGCACCAGCCCGCCTACCAGCAACAGGACCACGCGTACGTGGGGCATGTGCAGTTCGCCCAGGCCTTCGAGAGCGATGGTGATCAGCACCATGGCGCCACCGAACAGCAGGAAGCCGATCGAGTCGAAACGTGTCGCGCGAACGCCGTGCAGGTCGGGCATCAGGCGCAGGGCGACGATGAAGCCCACCAGCCCGACCGGCAGGTTGATCAGGAAGATCCAGTGCCAGCTGGCGTATTCCACCAGCCAGCCGCCCATGGTCGGGCCGGCCAGCGGGCCGAGCAGGCCGGGAATGGTGACGAAGCTGAGGATGCGTACCAGCTCCGTGCGAGGGTACACGCGCAGGATCACCAGGCGTCCCACCGGCATCATCAGGGCGCCGCCGATACCCTGCACCACCCGTGCGCCGACCAGCGTGCCGAGGCTGGGCGAGAGCGCACAGAGCAGCGAGCCGAAGCTGAACAGGAAGATCGCGAAGAGGAACACCCGGCGCGTACCGAAACGGTCGGAAATCCAGCCCGAAGAGGGAATCAGCAGCGCCACGGTGAGCAGGTAGGCGATCACCACGCCCTGCATGCGCAGAGGGTCCTCCTCCAGCGAGCGGGCCATGCTCGGCAGGGCGGTGTTGAGGATGGTGCCATCCAGGGCCTGCATGAAGAAGGCGATGGCCACCAGCCAGGGCAACAGGCGGGCCACGCGGGGCGTGAGGAGGAAGGGTTCGCTCATGGTCGGTCCGTCGGGCGGGAATGGCTCTAGCTTAGGGAATCTTTGGTGCTCGCGGGGAAAAACGCCGCGGCCGGGGCGTGATGATTCTCCGATGGACCCTTGCGCAATGATTGTACGAATGGCCTTTCGTCGCGACGACATGAAGGAGTTCCCCGCCGGGCCTGCAGATGGGCGCTCGTTGGCGACACTGTGACCGAGCCGTGCTTTGTCCCTTGGGGCCGTCCATGGCGGAACAACGGCTCCGGCACCCGGTCGATATGGCGTCCGGTACACCCCCAGGAGACAGCGATGTCCGTCAAACCCCGTGTCACCCTCGCACTGGCCGCCCTGCTGGCGGCTTCCTCAGCCTTTGCCTTCAACCTGGGCGATGCCGCCAAGGCGGTATCCGGCACGACCGGCGCCGATACCTCGCGGGTCGCCTCCACCCCGCAGACCAGCGGCCTGCTCAACGCCCTGACCGGCCAGCTCGGTGTCAGCGACGAACAGGCCCTCGGCGGTACCGGCGCCCTGCTGGGCCTGGCGAAGAACAAGCTCAGCACTGCCGACTATTCGCAGCTGGCGAAGACCGTCCCTGGCCTCGACAAGCTCACCGGCAGCAACGCCCTGGGTGGCCTGGGCGGGCAGCTCGGCAATCTTGGCGGCGGCGCTTCCAGCGGCCTGTTGGGCAACGTCAGCAGCATGGGCGACGTGAGCAAGGCCTTCGGTGCGCTGGGCATGGACCAGGACATGACCGGCAAATTCTCCAGCGTGCTGCTGGATTACCTCGGCAAGCAGGGCGCCAACAGCAACCTGCTCGGCACCCTGGGCAGCCTCTGGGGCACCGGCGCCTGATATCCGCCGGCCGGCGCGGAACCGCCGCGCCGGGCACCGGTCCTATCGACGATCCGGCCCCGACCTGGGGCCGGACATCCGTTTTCCGGAGCCGTCGATGCCCACCCGTTCCGCCGTCTTCCTGGTCGCCGCCTGGCTGGTCGCGTCCCCTGTGTTCGCCGCTACCTTCACCGACACCAGCGAGCCCGCCGCTGAAACCCAGGGCGTGCCGCCGGCTGCCAACGCACTGCTGGGCAACCTCACCCGGCAACTGGGCGTCAGCGAGCAGCAGGCCATCGGTGGCACGGGCGCCTTGCTGGGGCTGGCGATGAACAGCCTGAAGGAAACCGACACGGCGCAATTGCAGAAATCCCTGCCGAATCTCGACCAGCTCGCCGGCAACAGTACGCTGGGCGACCTGGGCGGGGCGCTGGGTGGTTTCGGCGGGCTGGGCAACGCCGCGGCGCTGCTGGGCGGAATCAACAACCTGCAGGACGTCGACCAGATCTTCGGCGTGCTGGGGATGGACCAGTCGATGATCGGCCGCTTCGCCGGGGTGATCCTCGACTACTTCACCGAACAGGGCCTGAGCAGCCAGCTGCTGGGTACGCTCGGCGGACTCTGGGGGACCCCGCTGAAGCCGGCTGCGCCGGTCGCCGGGCGAGGCGCGTAACGGGCGTCAGAACTCCTGGCGCAACTGCTCGATGCGCTGGTCCTTCTGCTCCCACAACTGCGACACCCAGTTCTGCACGTACTGGCGGAATTCCGGATCGTTCTCGTAATCGCCCTGCCACAGCGCGGGGTCGATCTCGCGCGCCTGGATGTCCACGATCACCCGCGGCACGCGTCCACAGAGCAGGTCCCAGAAGCCTGGTCGCGGGCCTTTCGGGTAGACCAGGGTGACGTCCAGTAGCGTATCGAGCTGTTCGCCCAGGGCCGCCAGCACGAAGGCCACGCCGCCGGCCTTGGGGCGCAGCAGGTTTTGGTAGGGCGATTGCTGCTTGGCCTGCTTGACCGGGGTGAAGCGCGTGCCTTCGAGGTAGTTCACCACGGTCACCGGCATGCGCTTGAACTTCTCGCAGGCCGCCTTGGTGATCTCCAGGTCCTTGCCCTTGAGTTCCGGGTGCTTCTCCAGGAAGGCCTTGCTGTAGCGCTTCATGAAGGGATAGTCGAGCGCCCAGAAGGCCAGGCCGAGGAAGGGCACCCAGATCAGTTCCTTCTTGAGGAAGAACTTGAAGTAGGGCGTCTTGCGGTTGAAGGCCTGCACCAGCGCCGGGATGTCGACCCAGGACTGGTGGTTACTGATCACCAGATAGGAAGTGTCGCCGCGCAACTGGGCGGAGCCACGGATGTCCCACACGGTCGGGGTCAGCAGGGCGAAGATGGCCTTGTCGATCTCCGCCCAGGTCTCGGCGATCCACATCACGCCGCGTGAGCAGGCATCCTTCGCCGCTTGTCCGGGAACGATGAGCTTGAGCAGGGCGATCAGCAGCATCGGGCCGATCAGGATCAGGGTGTTGAGCAACAGCAGGAGGCCGGCGATGATTCCGGCCAGCGCTTGCAGAGGGCGTGCCCGCATAGGTTCCTTTCCTTGTGCGACGGTGGCGCGGCCATGATACGCAGACAATTCCTTCGGCCCAAGCCGGGCAGGTATGGCGAACCAATGGTCGTCGTGCTAGTCCTATGCGACGTAATCCACCCCGGAGATTCCGCGTGAAACGCGCCCTCGCCCTGCTTTCCCTGCCGACCCTCATAGCGCTGGCCCTGCCCGGCCTCGCCCATGCCGCTGAGACCAAGCTCTATGGCCGCTACGAGTGGGTCAGCCTGCCCGAGCTCGACCAGACCCTGCAGGCCAAGATGGACACCGGCGCCTACACCTCCTCGCTGTCGGCCAAGGACATCCAGATCTTCCAGCGCGACGGCGAGGACTGGGTGCGCTTCAAGCTGGCCACCAAGGATGGCGGCGACTCGGTGTACGAACACAAGCTGGCGCGCATCTCCAAGATCAAGAACCGCTCGGACGGCGCCGGCGAGGATGAAGAGGAAGAGTCCAGCCCCGGCCTCAGCCAGCGCCCGGTGATCGAACTGCCGGTGTGCCTGGGCGGTGACCAGCGCACCATCGAGGTCAACCTCACCGACCGCAGCCACTTCAACTACCCCTTCCTGATGGGCGCCAAGGGCCTGCGCAAGTTCCACGTCGCGGTGGACGCGGGCGAGCGCTTCGTCGCCGGCAAGCCGGACTGCTCCTGATCCTCGATTGACGCGGCGCGGGGCTTGGTGGACCCTTCCGGGACTTTCCCGGGAATCGGAATCCCATGCCCCACATCCTCATCGTCGAAGATGAAGCCGCCATCGCCGACACGCTGCTCTATGCCCTGCAGGCCGAAGGTTTCGAAACGACCTGGCTGAACCTCGCCGGCCCCGCCCTCGAGCGCCTGCAGCGCGACGCCTTCGACCTGGTCATCCTCGACGTCGGGCTGCCGGATATCAGCGGCTTCGAAGCCTGCAAACAACTGCGTCGCTTCTCCGAGGTGCCGGTGATCTTCCTCACCGCGCGCAACGCCGAGATCGACCGCGTGGTCGGCCTGGAAATCGGTGCCGACGACTACGTCGTCAAACCCTTCAGCCCGCGCGAAGTCGCCGCGCGGGTGAAGGCCATCCTCAAGCGCACGGCACCGCGTGAAGCGCCTGCCCCCGCGGTGATCGGCAATGGCCCGTTCGAGGTGGACGAGGAGCGCTTCCAGATCCGCTACCACGGCCAGTCACTGAGCCTGACCCGCCACGAATTCCGTCTGCTGCAGACGCTGCTGGCGCGTCCCGAACGGGTGTTCAGCCGCGAGCAGTTGCTCGATGCCCTGGGCGTCGCCGCCGAGGCCGGCTACGAGCGCAACGTCGACAGCCACATCAAGAGCCTGCGCGCCAAGCTGCGCCAGGTCGCCCCCGTCGCCGAACCGATCCAGACCCACCGCGGCCTGGGCTACAGCTACGCGCCGGACAAGAGCTGATGCGCCTGTCGCTGCGGATCTTCCTGGTCTACTTCTTCTTCGTCGGGCTGACCGGCTGGTTCGTGCTGCGCACGGTCATGGATGAAATCCGCCCCGGCGTGCGCCAGTCCAGCGAAGAGACGCTGGTGGACACGGCCAACCTGCTGGCCGAGATTCTCCAGGCCGACGTGAAGCGCGGCACCCTCGACCAGAGCCGCCTGCCCGAGATGCTTCGCGCCTATGGCGCGCGCAGTCCGCAGGCGGATATCTGGGGCGTGAACAAGACCGCGGTGAACCACCGCATCTACGTGACCGACGCGCGCGGCATCGTCCTGCTGGATTCCCTCGGCCAGGCCGTGGGCCAGGACTACTCGCGCTGGAACGACGTCTACCTGACCCTGCGCGGCCAGTACGGCGCGCGTTCCAGCCGCGAGTCGGCGGACGACCCGGAATCCTCGGTGATGTATGTCGCCGCGCCGATCCGCGATGGCGAGAAGATCATCGGCGTGGTTTCGGTCTCCAAGCCCAACCGCACGTTGCAGCCCTATATCGACCGTTCGCAACGGCGCCTCGCATGGCTCGGTGCGGGGCTGATCGTGCTCGGCCTGCTGGTCGGCGCGGGGCTGTCCTGGTGGCTGAGCCGCTCGCTGGATCGCCTCACCCGCTACGCCCAGGCCGTCAGCGAAGGGCGCCGCGCGGAGCTGCCGCGTTATCGCGGGGGCGAGATGGCGCAGCTGGCCGGCGCCGTGGAGCGCATGCGTGTGCAACTGGAGGGCAAGGATTACGTCGAGCGCTACGTGCACACCCTGACCCACGAACTGAAGAGCCCGCTGGCGGCGATCCGCGGCGCGGCGGAACTGCTCGAAGGCGAGATGCCCGCCGAGCAGCGAGCGCGCTTCGTCGGCAATATCGCCGGGGAAAGCGAGCGCCTGCAGCAACTGATTGAGCGCCTGCTGAGCCTGGCACAGGTGGAGCAGCGCCAGGGACTGGAGGAGCGCGTACCGGTGGCCTTGCATGAGCTGGCGAGCGAGCTGATCGACGAGCGTATGGCGCGGGTGCAGGGCGTGCAGCTGGAGAACGCCATCCCGTCGCAGGCGACGGTACACGGCGAGCGCTTCCTGCTGCGCCAGGCGCTGGGCAACCTGCTGGACAACGCGCTGGATTTCACGCCGGCGGGTGGCGTCATTCGCTTCGATGCGCAGCCCGATGGCGAAGGTTGGCGCGTCGAGTTGTTCAACCAGGGCGAGGCGATTCCCGAGTTCGCCCTGCCGCGATTGACCGAGCGCTTCTACTCCCTGCCGCGGCCGGCGAGTGGCCGCAAGAGCACCGGGCTGGGGCTCAATTTCGTCGCGGAAGTGGCGACCTTGCATGGCGGCGAGCTGAGCGTGGAGAACGTCGACGGCGGCGTCCGCGCGACTCTGTTCTTGCCTATGTAGGACCGAGGGGGACGCCCAGTCCTTGCTCGCGAACAACCCCCGCTGTGGGGCTCAGGTTCGCGAGCAAGCTCGCTCCTACGAAAAGCCATAGCCACACAATCCCCACAGACTCTCCACATTCCGCCCCGAGCGCCGCCACGTGCGAACCCCAAGCTCTCTCCGTCGTCCACCCACGGAGAAAGCCTTCGATGAACCGCCAACTCGGCATCAAGCTCGGCGCCATCGCGCTGTTGATCGTCCTCCTGCTGATACCCCTGCTAATGATCGACGGCCTCGTCGACGAGCGTCAGAACTACCGCGACGAGGTCCTGCAGGACATCGCCCGCAGCGCCAGCTACAGCCAGCAGCTCACCGGCCCGCTGGTGGTCGTGCCCTACACCCGCACCATTCGCGCCTGGCGCCTGGACAAGGCCAGCCAGCAGCGCGTATTGCAGGAGCGCGAGGTGCGCGGGCGGCTGTACTTCCTGCCGGAAGTCTTCAGCCTCGATGGGCAGATGCGCACCGAACTGCGCCATCGCGGCATCTACGAGGCGCGCCTGTTCCATGCCGACAGCCAGATCGGCGGCAGCTTCGTCCTGCCGGCCAACTACGGCATCACCAGTGATCTCACCAGTTACCGTTTCGATGAGCCGCTGCTGGCGGTAGGCATCAGCGATGTGCGCGGCATCGAGAACGCGCCGAAGCTGAAGATCGGCGACGAACTGCGCGACTTCCAGCCCGGCACCCAGAGCCAGTTCCTCGGCAACGGCGTGCATGCGCTGCTGCCGTTCAAGGCCAGCGACCGCGAGCAGCGCTTCGACTACGCCTTCGAGCTTTCGCTGCTGGGCAGCAGCCGCCTGGACATCACCCCTGTGGGCCGCGACAGCCAGGTCAACCTGGTCTCGGACTGGCCGCACCCCAGCTTCGGCGGCGAGTTCCTGCCCATCGAGCGCAGTGTCAGCGACCAGGGTTTCAGCGCCCGCTGGCGCACCAGTTTCTTCGCCACCAATCTGGAGGACCAACTGCGTGCATGCACCGCGCCGGCCCAGGTCGATGTGGCTCGCGCGGTCGGTGCGGATGATCCAGATACCTCTGGCGCCAGCACCGCCGAGTGCAGCCAGTTCGGTGAGCATCGCTTCGGCGTGGCGCTGGTGGACCCGGTGGACCAGTACCTGAAGACCGACCGCGCGGTGAAGTACGCGCTGCTGTTCATCGTCCTCACCTTCGCTGGCTTCTTCCTCTTCGAAGTGCTTAAGCGCCTGTCGGTGCACCCGATCCAGTACGCGCTGGTGGGCATGGCGCTGGCGCTGTTCTACCTGCTCCTGCTGTCGCTCTCCGAGCACCTCGGCTTCGAGCTGGCGTACCTGCTGTCCGCTGGCGCCTGTGTCGGGCTGATCGGTTTCTACCTCTGCCACGTGTTGCACAGCCTGTGGCGCGGCGCCGGTTTCAGCCTGGGGCTCGCCGGGCTCTACGGGATGCTCTACGCGCTGCTCAGCGCCGAAGACTATGCATTGCTGATGGGCTCGCTGCTGCTGTTCGGTGTGCTCGGTGGCGTGATGGTGCTGACTCGCCGGCTGGACTGGTATGGCATCGGCAAGCCCCGTGGCGATGACCTGGAATTTTCCCTGGACGATGTGCGCGTACAGCGCTGAGGAGAGTCGTGATGACCAACGTGATGCGCTTTTCCCTGTGCCTGTTCGCCGGCCTGCTGGTCAGTGGTCTGTGCCTGCCAGTGCTGATGCTCATCGGCCGCTTCGACTGGATCGCCCTGCTGGTGGCCAGCGGCAAACCGCTGGCCCACATCGCCCTGCTGCTGCCGGGCGATTGGTGGGAGTTGCTCACCGGCGTCGAGGATGCGGCGAACAATCCCCACGTGCGCTCCTTCCTGGAGATGTGTGTGGGAGTCGCCCAGCTCGGCCTGCTGCTGGCGCTGCCGATCTATCGCTTCGGCCGCCAGGAGCAGCAGTCATGAGTGCGTGGGCAGGGCTGCGCGAGGAGCGCGAGGTGGGGCGGCGGCTGGCGCGGCGTATCGCCGGGTTGTTCGAGCAGGGGATGGGGCGGAGGGAAATGCGTGATGAGCGTTTTCAGCGGCGGGTCGTGCGGCACAGCCAGCCGATGATGAAGACCTGGCGCAGCCGTCTTCCCCTAACCCCAACCCTCTCCCGAGGGGAGAGGGGGCTGGGCGGTGCGGGCTGGCAGGTCTGGAGCATGCCGGCCCACACTCTGAGCTGAGTACCCTGGCCCTCGTAGGATGGGTGGAGCGCAGCGATACCCATCGTCAGTCAGCCCGGCACGGTCGCCTGCATCGACGGCCGCTGGCTGACTTCGGCGAACCACTTCGCCAGCTGCGGATGGTCCGCGCGCCAATCCCAGTGCGGCTGGCGGAAGTCCAGATAGCCCAGCGCGCAGGCGACGCCGATCGCGGCGATGTCGAAGCGCTCGGCCAGCTCGGGGTGGGCCGGGCCGTCGAAATAGGCGAGGGTGCGGACGATCTTCAGCTGTTGGTTGTCGAGCCATTTGTCCCAGTGTTTCTCCTGGGGGCGCATGGCGGTTTCGTAGCGAATCAGCACGGCGGCATCCAGCACTGCGTCGGCCAATGAGGCGAGGCTCAGGCGGCGCCAGCGTGCCGCGCCGTCGCGGGGAATCAGCGGCTCGCCGGCGTGCTGCTGGTCGAGGTATTCGAGGATCACCCGGCTGTCATGCAGGGTCTGGCCGTCGGCCAGGCGCAGGGCAGGAATCTTCCCGGCGGGGTTGTCCTGCAGCACGCCGGCGTCCGGCGCGATGGGTGTGTGGACGGCGGCGTACAGCTCCACGGAATCGGCCTGGCCGGTCTCGTGCAGCAGGACCATGACCTTGCGCACGAAGGGCGACGCGGCGGCGTGGAACAGGACGGGGCGGGTACTCATCGATGACTCCTGGGTGGGTTCAATCTTGAATGACGACCAGGCGGTCGGTGCCGGATTCGGCACCCCACACCTCGCCGGGCCGGCCGAGCAGCTGACGCACGTTGGCGTGTTCGTGGTCGCTCGGGTAGGTGGTGAATTTCTCGCTCTGCGGATCGAAGCGCAGCAGGGCATTGGCGGCGAAATCGCTCAGCCAGACCTGGTCCATGGCATCGACGTAGACCGCGTAGGGCTGCGGATGATCGCCCGGCAGCTTCCAGGTTTTCCACTGGTTGTCGCTGGGGTCGAAGCGCGCCAGGCTTCCGGCGTTCCACTGGCTGATCCACAGCCGCCCCACGGAGTCGGCCCACAGGCGACGCGGGCCGCTGTCGTTGCCGGGGGCGTCGAAGGTGGTGGCGTTATCGGCAATATCGTCGACCTGGCCGATGTAGTTGCCCGCGAGGGACGCGTACCAGACGCCTCCATCCGGAGTCACGGCGATGCCGTACGGGCCTTTGCCGCGCGGAGCCGGCCAGACTTTCAGGTCGCGGCTGTCCGGGTCGAGTCGACCGTAGAAGCCATTCTGCCCGGTGAACCACAGCACGCCGTCGTCATCGAATACCGCAGTGTTGAGATTGGCGTTGGCCGCTTCCTTGGGCAATGGGATGACTTCCACGCCCAGACGCTGCGCGTCCACGTGGACGATGGCGTTGAGGCCACTGTCGGTGATCCAGGCGTCGCCGTTGGCGTCGGCGATCACGCCGTGGGGGCTGGAGCCCTTGCCGAGACTGATCTGCTCGCTCTGCCCGGTCTGCGGATCGAGCCGGCCAAGCACGCCGAGCTTCTGCGCGGTGTACCAGACCTTGCCGTCCTCGGTGGGCGCCACGTCGTGCGGGCCGGAGCCCTTGGGCAGGTCGAAGTACTTCACTTGCGTGGCGTGGGCGCCGGTGGCCAGCAACAGGCCGGCGAGCAGCAACGGCAGGACTCGAAACATGGGGCTCTCCTTGGCAGAGTCCGGAAGGTGATGAGACTGTACGCCGGTCAGTGTGGCCGACGAAACGAAGGAGAGCGGTTGTGACGACGATTTCCGTATTGGGGGCGGCGTGCCGCCAGGGCTCGCCGGTGAATGACGATGCCATCGGCTATACCGCCACGGCGGCCTGGGTGCTGGACGGGGCGACCAGTCTCGGGCAGGGGCTGGTGGGCGGCGAGAGCGATGCGCGCTGGCTGGCGCAGAGCGCCAATGCCCACCTCCAGCGCCTGCTGGAGGAGCAGCCGTACCGGCCGACTCAAGACCTGCTGGTGCAATTGCAGGCGGGCATCGCTGTGGATTTCCAGCGTGATTCCGGCGTGGCCGTGAGTCTTGATCTGAACCTGCCCACCGCCTGCCTGAGCCTGCTGCGGGTGCTGGGCGATGGTTCGCTGGAGCTGCTCAATCTCTGCGACACCTGCATCCACCTGGCGTGGGATGACGGGCATGTGGAGAGCTTCGGCGACACCCCGCTGGAAGAGATCGACCGCCAGTCGGTGCAGCGCCTGCTGGCGCTGCGCGAGGCAAACCCGGATTGGTCCCATGCGCAGCTGTGGCAGGCCAGTCGCGAGTGGGTACGGCGCAACCGGGCGCTGGCGAACACCCCGCAAGGCTATTGGTGCCTCGATCCGAGCGAGCGCTGGATTGCGCATGTGCAGCGCCGGGTGCTCGACCCTTCGGGTCTGAAGGCGTTCATGCTGGTGACCGATGGATTCGACCGGCTGCTGGATTTCCGTCGCTACGACCTGGATTCGCTGTTCGCGGCGCTGCCCGAACGTGGCGTCGAAGCGCTGATCGACGAATTGCGCGCGCTGGAAAGCGCCGATGGCCAGGCGCTGGACTATCCGCGCCTGAAGATCCACGACGATGCGAGTGTGGTCTGGGGAGCCGTGCGGCGCTGAGCAGGTGGGCATTGCGTAGGAGCGGACTCTGTCCGCGATAGGTCCGCCTCGCGCCGGAGGCCATCGCGGACGGAGCCCGCTCCTACGTTCCCCTAAACATCGAAGCGGCCCGCGTTGCGCGGGCCGCCGGTTCCGGTCAGAACTTGTAGTTGACGCTGGCCACCACGTTGCGACGGTCGCCGTAGTAGCAGTAGAAGCCGTCGCAGGTGGAGATGTATTCCTTGTCGAATACGTTGTTGGCGTTCAGCGCGACGTTCAGGCCGTTGAGGCTGTTGTCCAGGCGGCCGAGGTCATAGTGCACCGCGGCGTCGTAGACGGTGTAGGAGCCGGTGTCGCCGTCAGACTTGTCGCGCACGTAGCCCATGCTGCCGATGGCGATGTTATGGGTCTCGCCGACGTAGCGGGTGCCGAAGCCCAGGCCAAAGCCGTCGAGCAGGCCGTCATGCCAGGTGTAGTCGGCCCACAGCGAGGCCTGGTTTTCCGGGGTGAGCGGCAGCGGACGGTTCTTGTCCAGCGGGTTGGCGACCTTGGTCATCTTGCTGTTGGCGTAGGTGTAGGCGGCGGTCACCTTGAGGTTCTCGGTGACGTTGCCCACCGCTTCCAGCTCGAAGCCACGCACCTGCGCTTCGCCCACCGGGCGGCTGATGAAGTCGCTGCCGGTGAGGACAATGTTCTTGCGGGTCAGGTCGTAGACGGCAGCGCTGAGCATCAGGTCGGTGCCCACCGGCTGGTATTTCACGCCCAGCTCGTACTGCTTGCCGGTGCTCGGCTCGAAGGCCGCGCCGGCGGCGCCGCCCGCTTCGGTCTGGAACGACTCGGCATAGGACACGTAGGGCGCCACGCCATTCTCGAACACGTAGCTGAGGGCTGCGTTGCCGCTGAACTGGCTGTCGCGACGGGTATCGGTGGCGCCGCCGGCGTTGTAGAACTTCGAGCCGGTGTGGGCCCAGTCCTGGCGGCCGCCCAGGGTCAGGCGCCAGTTGTCGAGGGCTATCTGGTCCTGCGCGTAGAGGCCGGTGTCGCGCATCTTCTGGTTGTAATCGTTGTACGCGGTGAAGGCGACGTTGCTGAAGTCCTGCCCGTAGATCGGCTTGTTGATATTGCTGGTCGACGCCGCGCCATACAGCCACTTGTAGTTGGTGTTGGCGCGCTGGTGATCCAGGCCCAGCAGCAGGGTGTGCTTGAGCGGGCCGGTGGAGAAGTCCGCCTGGAGGTTGTTGTCGATGGCGAACTGGCTGATGTCTTCATTCACCACGTTGGCGCCGCGGGCCAGGGTGCCGTCGTCGCTGACCGAGGTCGCGCTGCCGCCGGCGGTGATGCCCTGGAAGGACAGGTCGCTCTTGGTGTAGCGCAGGTTCTGACGGAACTGCCAGACGTCGTTGATGCGGTGCTCGAAGGCGTAACCCAGGGCGTAATAGGTCTTGTCGTAGAACTCCCACTCGGGGTCGCCCAGGTTCTTGTGGTACTTCACCTCGCCCGCCGGGGTGGACAGCTTGGTGCCCTGCAGCGGCAGGAACTGGCTGGTGATGCCGGTATCGTCGCGGTTGAACTGCGAGAGGAAGGTCAGCTTGGTGTCTTCGTCGAAGTTCCAGGTCAGGCTCGGCGCGATGTTGTAGCGCTTGTTGTCGACGTGCTCGATCTGCGTGTTGCTGTCGCGGACCACACCGCTGACGCGGTAGAGCAGGTTGCCGGCGTCGTCGACCTTGCCGGTGCTGTCGAAGGAAATCTGCTTGTGCTCGTAGCTGCCGACCTGCAGCTGCACTTCATGGCTGCTTTCAGCTTCCGGACGGCGGCTGGTCATGTCCAGCAGGCCGCCGGGCGGGGTCTGGCCGTACAGCGAAGACGCCGGGCCGCGCAGCAGGGCGACGCGTTCCAGGTCCCAGGTTTCCAGCTTGGGCATCACGTAGGAGCCCTTGGGCAGCGGCAGGCCGTCGAGGAACTGGGTCGGCTCGAAGCCGCGTACCTTCAGCCATTCGGCGCGGGTATCGTTGCCGTAGCTGCTGGCGATCACGCCGGGCATGTAGCGCACCGCGTCGTCCAGGCTCTGTACGTTGCGGTCCTGCATCTGCTCGCGGGTGGCGACGGAGATGGAGCGCGGGGCTTCCAGCAGCGGGGTGTCGGTCTTGGTGCCGGCGCGGGTGCGGGTGGCGAGGTAGCCGACGGTCGGGCCGTCCGGGTCTTCCTGGGTACCGCTGATGGTGGTGGCGGACATCGACAGGGTGTCGCTGGGCACCGGGCGCAGGCTGTAGCTGCCCGATTCGCTTTCCACCAGCTCCAGCCCGGTGCCCTGCAGCGCCTGGCGCAGTGCGCTGGCGGCATCGAAGCGGCCCTGCACGGCATGCGCGCTGCGGCCCTGGGCCAGTGCCGGGTCGAGGCTCAGGCTCAGGCCACCTTCGGCGGCGATGCGGTTGAGGGTGCTGGCCAGCGGGCCGGCGGGCAGTTGGTAATCACGCACGGCGTCGGCGGCGAGGGCCGAGGAGGTTGCCAGCAGAATGGCGGTGGCCAGCAGACAAGGGCGAAGCGAAAGCTCGAACGGGCGGCGCATTGAAAACGACTCCTGAATGAAAACGTTTCTCGATGCCTCCTTGCCGGACGAGAATCAAAAAGTGATAGGGCTGGGTGAAAAAAATTCGGCCTTCTGCTTAGGCGGGGTTTTTGTAGGAGCGGACTTCGTCCGCGATAGGTCCGCATCGCGTCGGAGGCCATCGCGGACAGAGTCCGCTCCTACGGGGCGTTTGCGTTCAGCCGCGCGGTACCACGCGCGACCACCAGGGGCCGTGCTTCTCGATACGCACCGGCAGCGTCGGCTCCAGCGAGCTCAGCGCCAGGTCGATGTTCTTCAGCGGGAAGCTGCCGGTGATGCGCAGGTCCGCCAGCGCCGGGTCCACCGCCAGGTAGCCGGGGCTGTAGCGAGCCAGTTGGTCGATCAGCTCGCTCAGGCGCACGTTGTCCACCACCAGCATGCCGTGGGTCCAGGCATCGGCAGTGGCACTGTTGGCCTCCACTGTGCCGAAGCCGTTGGCGCGCACACGTACCTGCTGGCCCTGGTTGATCACGCGCTCGTCCGGCAGTTGTTCGGGGCGCGCGGCCACGGCGGACTGCAGGACGCTGAGCAAGGTGCTGTCGCCTTCGTCGCGCTCCACCAGGAAGCGCGTGCCGAGGGCACGCAGGCGGCCCTCGTCGGTTTCGACGATGAACGGACGGCTGTCGCCGTGGGCGGTCTCCACCAGGATCTCGCCGCTGAGCAGCACGATGCGGCGCTGCTGGGCGTCGAAGCGCACGTCGACGGCGGTGCGGCTGTTGAGCTTGAGCAGGGTGTTGTCCGGCAGGCGCAGTTCGCGCTGCTCGCCGGTGGCGGTTACCAGGTCGGAGAAGACGTAGCGTACCGGCGTATAGCGATTGCCTACGCCTAGCGCGAGCGCGCCGAGCAGCAGCAGCGACAGCCCGGTGCCGGCCAGCCGGCGGACCTTGCGCCGCGACTCGCCGGGCGAGCGCAGCAAGGCATTGCGTGCGGCCTTGGGGGCGGCGCCGGCAAGGCTGCGGTCGAGCATGCCCAACTGGCTCCAGGCGCGGGCATGTTCGCTGTGGGCGGAATGCCAGCGAGCGAAGGCAGCTTCATCGTCCGGGCGCGACTCCCCGGAGCCCAGGCGCAGCTGCCAGCTGATCGCCTCGTCCAGCACCTGCAGGGAAACCGGTCCCTTCACGTCGGCTCGCCGTACAAGGCGATGTAGCACTGGCGCAGGCCCTGGGCGATGTACTGGCGCACCCGCGGCACGGAAACGCCCAGTTGTTCGGCGATCTCGGCGTGGCCCAGGCCATCCAGGCGGTTGAGCAGGAAGGCGCTGCGCGCGCGGGTGGACAGCTTGCCCAGCAGGCGGTCGATCTCGCGCAGGTCGGCGAGGATCAGGCAGTGTTCCTCGGCCGAGGGCTGCACGGCTTCGGGCAGGAACTTCAGCTCTTCCAGGTAGGCCTGCTCCAGCGCCACGCGGCGCCAGTGATCCACCAGCAGGCCCTTGGCGACGGTGACCAGGAAGGCGCGCGGTTCGCGCAGGAAAGGCAGCTCGCGACGGCCGAGCACGCGGACGAAGGTGTCCTGGCTCAGGTCTTCGGCGCGCTGCGGACAGCCCAGGTTGCGGTTCAGCCAGGCAGTCAGCCAGTCGCGGTGATCGCGATACAAGGCGCCAACGAGTTCGCCGCTACCCATCTGGATGGCCGACAAGCTACTCCCCCAATGACCCGAATGGGATCAAGTTCAAAAACGATAACTATTCGCAAATGATCGCAAAGTGCAGTCACGCGCGCAATTGGCGCCCGTCGGCTTTTGTCTGCCGTTCGCGGCACGATCTACAATCGGGCGCCTATTCCTATAAGAAAAACAGCCATGTCCGACCCCGTACTCATCATCGGCTCCTACCTGTCCCCCTATGTGCGCAAAGCGCTGGTCCTGCTGGAAATGAAGGGCGTGGACTACCGCATCGATTCCGTCGTGCCCTTTTACGGCAACGCCGAGTTCGAGCGCCTCAGCCCGCTGCGCCAGGTGCCGGTGCTGGTGGACGGAGAACTGGTGCTCAACGACTCCTCGGTGATCTGCCAGTACCTGGAAGATCGTTATCCACAGCCTGCGCTCTACCCGACGGATATCACCCAGCGCGCCCGCGCGCGCTGGATCGAGGAGTTCGCCGACAGCCGCATGGGCCAGGTGGTGATCTGGCAGCTGTTCGACCAACTGGTGATCGGCCGTGGCGTCTGGGGCCGCGAGCCGGATGCGGCGGTGCTGGAGAAGACCTATCAGCAGGACCTGCCAGCGGTCCTTGACTATCTGGAAGCACAGTTGCCGGCGAGCGGCTGGCTATTCGGCGAGCTGTCCATCGCTGACATCAGCGTTGCCTGCTTCATGCGCAACGCGCAGTTCGCCCGCTACCAGCTCGACGCCCAGCGCTGGCCAAAACTGGCGGCGATGCTGGAAGTGGCCTTCGCCCTGCCGGCATTCGAAAAACTCCACCCGTTCGAGCGCGCCATTGCCCGCACGCCGATCCTGCAGCAGCGCGAGGTGCTGATCGCAGCGGGCGCGCCAGTCAGCGAGGTCAGCCACCTGCGCGAGCAGCCTGTGCGCGGGCCAATGAGTCGCAGCTGATCAGCCTGCCTGCAAGAAGCTCCAGAGCCGTTGCGCGACCGGGCCGTGGGCACGGTCGCGGCGGCGCGCGGCGACCAGTTCCTCGCGGCGGCCGGGCAGCTGTGCTCCGCGGAGGTCGCGCAGGCGGCCGTCGGCGAGTTCCTCTTCTATCAGGTGACGTGGCAGGTGGCCCCAGGCCAGGCCGTACAGCACCAGCTCTTTCTTCATCGCCTGGTCCGGCACGCTGCATTGCGGCGCGCCATCCAGGGTGAAGAACTCTACTGGCGGCGAGTGCCGGGCGCTGTCACGCATGACGCACTGGGTGAGCGGGCGTAGGTGTTCCGGGCCGGGGCTCGCCATTTCCGGCAGGAGCGCCGGGGCGATGACCGGGATGAAATCCACGGCGCCCAGGTCCAGCCATTCCAGGCGCGGATCGGCCTTGTCGACGCGATGCAGGATCAGGTCCGCCTCATCATCCAGTAGCCGCTCCAGCGGGCCGCTGACGCTTTCGAAGTACAGCTGCAGCCGTGTCTGCGGTTCACCGGAGAAGAAACGCGCCAATCGCTCCAGCAGGGTAGGGCGCGGGCAGAAGTCGCCGAGCACCACGCGCAATTCGCTTTCCTCTCCGGCGGCCAGGTGCGTGGCGTGGTCGCGCAGGCTGCCCAGCTCGCGCAACAAGCCCTGGGCGCGGCGATGGAAGGATTGGCCGGAGGCGGTCAGGGTGACGCGGTAGCCGCTGCGATCCAGCAGCGCGAAACCGAGCTGCCGCTCCAGCCGGGCGACGGCGGCGAACACCGCGGGGTGCGAACGGTGCAGTTGCTGCGCCGCCGCCTGGAAGCCGCCCGCCGTGGCCACCGCGTCGAAGCATTGCAGGTCGTGCAGGGTGAAATCGTGCATGTCAGCTTTCCTGACAGTCTTGGTCAGATCTTTGTAATTTCTTCGGAATGCCGCGGCAACTACCTTCGTCTGCACCTTCACTGACGGAGACGCTCCCATGAGCCCGCTGCATTACCTGACGACCCGCGACAACGCGCGTATTGCCTACCGCCTGGATGGCTCCGCCGGCTTGCCGTTGCTGGTGCTGTCCAACTCCATCGGCACCGACCTGCACATGTGGGACGGCCAGATTGCCGCGCTGAGCGAGCACTTCCGCGTGCTGCGTTACGACGCTCGCGGCCATGGTGCTTCCAGCGTGCCGCCGGGGCCGTATTCGCTGGCGCAGCTGGGCGAAGACGTCATCGAATTGCTGGACGCACTGGGTGTGCAACGTGCGCATTTTCTCGGCTTGTCGCTCGGTGGCTTCGTCGGCCAATGGCTGGCGTTGAACGCGCCGCAACGCATCGAACGGTTGGTGCTGGCGAACACCTCCGCCTGGCTGGGGTCGCAGGCTCAGTGGGATGCGCGCATCGCCGAAGTGCTGGAGGCGGAAGATATGCGGGGCACCGCCGCGACCTTCCTTGGCAACTGGTTCCCGGCGACCTGGCTGGCGCAAGGCCGCCCGGAGGTGGAGCCGTTCCGCGCGACGCTGCTAGCGACCAACCGGCACGGGCTGGCCGGTTCCTTCGCCGCCGTGCAGGAAACCGATCTGCGCGCGGCCTTGCGGGACGTCCGTCTGCCCACTCTGGTGATTGCTGGCCAGTTCGACACCGTCACCGCCGCCAGCCACGGGGAGCTGATCGCCGAAGCGATCCCCGGTGCTTGTCTGCTCAGGCTACCGGCCGTGCATTTATCGAACATCGAGTTTCCCCGCGAGTTCGAAGGCGCGGTGCTGGACTTCCTGCTGGCTCGCTGAATGAACAAGGCCGCCCGAAGGCGGCCTTGTCGTTTATCCACAACCTCAATGATGCGCAGCGTCCACTGCGATGGATTCGCCGCAGACGTCCACATGGCTGCGCTTGCGATCGGCGAGGGCGAAGTGGATCAGCGCACCGAGCCCGGCGCCGAAGAACCAGGAGAAATGCGACAGCTTTTCGAACGCCGGCACCAGCGCGAGGACGATGGCGATCAGCGCGGCGGGGACGAACGCCGCCACCGCGCGCAGGTTGACCCCGCCGCTGAAGTGATAGGCCGCCTCGCGGCTTTCGCTGTAGAGCTCCGGCAGGTTCACCCGGCCACGGCGCACCAGGTAGTAGTCGGTGACCATGATCCCGTACAGCGGGCCGAGCAGTGCGCCCAGGCCGCCGAGGAAGTACACGATCACCGCCGGGCTGTTGTACAGGTGCCACGGCAGGATCAGCACGGCGATGGTGGCACTGAGCAGGCCGGCGCGGCGGAAGTTCAGCAGGTTCGGCGCGAGGTTGGTCAGCACGTAGGCCGGGGCGACGAAGTTGGCCATGATGTTCACCGCCACGGTGACGATCAGGAAGGCCAGGCAGGCCAGCACCAGGCCGAAGGTGTTGGGGATGGCGGCGACGATCTCGGTGGGGTTCTGCACCAGCTTGCCGTCGATGCTGAACTGCGCGCCGGCCAGCACCACGGCGATCAGCGCGAAGCCCAGCATGTTCACCGGCAGGCCCCAGAAGTTGCCGACGCTGATGGTGCGGCGGTCCGGACAATTGCGGGTGAAGTCGCAGAAGTTGAGGATCATGGTGCCGTACAGCGAGACCCACAATGCGGCGGCGCCCAGCACCTTGAGCCACATCGTCGAGCCGGTCGGCGCGTTACCGCTGGACCAGGCAATCGACAGCCCGGCACGCCAGTACATCCAGCCGGCGAGGCTGGCGAAGGCGACGAGGATGATCGGGCCGGCAAAGGATTCGTAGCGGCGCACCATCTCCATGCCGTAGGCGAAGATCACCAACTGAACGCACCAGATGCCGAGGAAGGTGATCCAGCCAAGGCTCGACAGGCCGAGGATCGAATCCTGGTCGTAGGCCGCAAGACTCGGTGCAATGGCGGTGAGCAGCACGCGCAGGACTACCGAGGCGAGGTAGGTCTGGATGCCGAACCAGGCGATGGCGATCACCGCGCGGATCAGCGCCGGCACCTGGGCGCCGTGGATGCCGAAGCTGATGCGGCACATCACCGGGTAGGGCAGGCCGGTCTTCTGGCCCATGTAGCCGGAGAGGTTCATCAGCCCGTAGATCACCAGCGCGCCGAGGGCGAAGGCGGCGAGGATCTGCGCGCCGCTCATGCCCAGCGCGAACAGGCCGATGGCGAAGGAGTAGTTGGCGATGTTGTGCACATCGTTGGTCCACAGCGCGAACAGGCTGTAGCGCCCCCAACTACGGCCAGCAGCCTTGGTCGGCGCCAAGTCGGCGCTGTACAGACGCGGGCTCAGGGTTGGCGCGGTCGGCCGGGCGGCGGCCGCGCTATCAGCAGATTGGATGGGGGTAACGCCGGACAGGTGCGTGGGACTGCTGGTCATGGGCTACTCGGCTTTGTATGCACGGCTTTTTGTGGTTTGTGTGCAAAAGCCAATTCCGTGCCAGCCCGGTTCTCCTTGCAGTCCCGGTGGATTTTCCACTTTCTTGGGAATCGAGCAGAGCCCTTGCTTGGTGCGGCTTTGCCAGGTATCCAGGGGGTCGCGAAATAATTTTTCCATAGCAATCATTGACTTGAGAGTCAGCTCTTGCCTGTGTGGAAAATAAGCGGATTGGGGATTTTGTACACAATAATTGTGCACAGGCGTTACGTATGGGGTTCGAAGTGGCCCAAAGGCAATCGCGGACAGAGTCCGCTCCTACGCGGAAGCTACCCGTTTGCGTAGGAGCGGGCTCTGTCCGCGATCGGCTGGGAACGGCGCAAATCCCAACCGGTAGCCATAAAAAACCGCCCCGAAGGGCGGTTCTTTCAACGCTTGGCGAAGCTCTTACAGGCCGTTCTTGGCCTTGAACTCGCGACGGCGGCGGTGCAGGACCGGCTCGGTGTAGCCGTTGGGCTGCTTGGCGCCTTCGATGACCAGTTCCAGCGCGGCCTGGAAGGCCACGTTGTCGTCGAAGTTCGGCGCCATCGGGCGGTACTGGGCGTCACCGGCGTTCTGGCGATCTACCACCGGCGCCATGCGCTTGAGGCTTTCCAGCACCTGCTCTTCGGTCACTACGCCGTGGCGCAGCCAGTTGGCCAGCAGCTGGCTGGAGATGCGCAGGGTGGCGCGGTCTTCCATCAGGCCGACGTCGTTGATGTCCGGCACTTTGGAGCAGCCAACGCCCTGGTCGATCCAGCGCACTACATAGCCGAGGATGCCCTGGGAGTTGTTGTCCAGCTCGTTCTTGATCTCTTCCGCGCTCCAGTTGGTGTTCGGGGCGAGCGGAATGGTCAGGATGTCGTCCACCGAAGCTGGTGCGCGCTTGGCCAGTTCGGCCTGACGGGCGAACACGTCGACCTTGTGGTAGTGCAGCGCGTGCAGTGTGGCGGCGGTCGGCGACGGAACCCAGGCGGTGTTGGCGCCAGCCAGCGGGTGAGCGATCTTCTGCTCGAGCATGGCGGCCATCAGGTCGGGCATGGCCCACATGCCTTTGCCGATCTGCGCCTTGCCCTGCAGCCCAGTAGCCAGGCCGACGTCGACGTTGTTGTTCTCGTAGGAGCCGATCCACTTCTCGGTCTTCATGGCGCCCTTGCGCACCATGGCGCCGGCTTCCATGGAGGTGTGGATCTCGTCACCGGTGCGGTCGAGGAAGCCGGTATTGATGAACACCACGCGCTCGGCGGCGGCCTTGATGCAGGCCTTCAGGTTAACGGTGGTGCGGCGCTCTTCGTCCATGATGCCGACTTTCAGCGTGTTGCGCGGCAGGCCCAGCAGGTCCTCGACGCGGCTGAAGATCTCGGCGGCGAAGGCGACTTCTTCCGGACCGTGCATTTTCGGCTTGACGATGTAGACGCTGCCGGTGCGGCTGTTCTTGCGGGAAGCGCTGCCGTTCAGGTTGTGAATGGCGATCAGGCTGGTGAACAGGCCGTCCTGGATGCCTTCGGGCACTTCGTTGCCCTGGGCGTCGAGGATCGCCGGGTTGGTCATCAGGTGGCCAACGTTACGGATGAACAGCAGCGAACGGCCATGCAGGCTCAGCTCGGAACCGTCGGCCCTGGTGTAGACGCGGTCCGGGTTCATGGTACGGGTGAAGGTGCTGCCGCCCTTGGAGACCTGCTCGGCGAGGTCGCCTTTCATCAGGCCCAGCCAGTTGCGGTAGACCACGACCTTGTCGTCGGCATCGACGGCGGCCACGGAGTCTTCGCAGTCCATGATGGTGGTCAGCGCGGACTCCATCAGGACGTCTTTCACGCCAGCGGCGTCGGTCTGGCCGATCGGGCTGGTGGGGTCGATCTGGATTTCGAAGTGCAGGCCGTTGTGCTTGAGCAGCACGGCTTTCGGCTTGGCGGCTTCGCCCTGGAAGGCGAGGAACTGAGCGGCGTTCTTCAGGCCGGTCTCGCTGCCATTCTTCAGGGTCACGGCCAGGGCGCCGTTCTTCACGACATAGGCGGTGGCGTCGACGTGGGAGCCGGATTCCAGCGCGGCGGCTTCGTCGAGGAAGGCGCGGGCGAAGGCGATGACCTTGTCACCACGGACCTTGTTGTAGCCCTTGCCCTTCTCGGCGCCGTTCTCTTCGCTGATGGCGTCGGTGCCGTAGAGTGCGTCGTACAGCGAGCCCCAGCGGGCGTTCGCGGCGTTCAGGGCGAAGCGGGCATTCATGACCGGTACGACCAGCTGCGGGCCGGCCATGCGGGCGATTTCTTCGTCGACGTTCTGGGTGCTGGCCTGGAAGTCGGCCGGCTCGGGCAGCAGGTAACCGATTTCCTGCAGGAAGGCCTTGTAGGCGGCCGCGTCATGCGGCTGGCCGGCGCGGGCCTGGTGCCAGCCATCGACCTTCGCCTGGATCTCGTCGCGCTTGGCGAGCAGGGCCTTGTTCTTGGGGGCCAGGTCGTTGATTACGGTTTCGACACCTGCCCAGAACTTGCCGGCGTCGATGCCGGTGCCGGGAATGGCTTCGTTGTTTACGAAGTCGAACAGGACTTTGGCGACCTGCAGGCCACCGACTTGAACGCGTTCAGTCATTGCTTGCCTCACTCTGCTCAGGACCAGCTCTGGACACAGGCAAAACGCCTTGTAGTCCGAGCCGCGGAATACTACATGATGCCGTGGGAAAAATCAGTGGGCTAGCGTCGCGGTTAGACCAAAGTACGCATATCAGTCACGTAGCAGGTCATATGTTCGCAAAAATCTTCTGGATTGTTCCAGATAAATCTTAAAACTGTACACGGATAACCCGTTTGGGTACCTGTGGCAGCCCGTCGCAGCCGGCTAACCTCGCCGTGCCTATACTGCTTCTTCCCTCTTGGAGAATCCCGCATGTCCGTGACGCTTGCCACCCCCAATGATCTGGATGACCTGGTTCCGCTGTTTTCCGGCTACCTCGATTTCTACGAAGTGCCCGCGCCCCACGCGAAAATTCGTGAGTACCTCCAGGCGCGCATCGGCAGCGGCCAATCCACGGTCTTCATCGCCCGCAGCATCGATGGGCTGGCGGTAGGCTTCGTGCAGCTGTACCCCTTCTTCGCCTCCCTGGCGCTGCAGGCGTCGTGGCTGGTCAGCGACCTCTACGTGCTGCCCGCCGCGCGCCGCGATGGTTATGGCGAAGCGCTGATGAACGCCGCTCGCGCCCACGGCGAAAGCTCCGGTGCCTGCGGCCTGATGCTGGAGACGGCGAAGACCAATCACGCCGGCCAGTCGCTGTACGAGCGCCTGGGCTACAAGCGGGACGACAAGTTCTACACCTATTGGCTGGACCTCACGGCCTAGCCCTTCGCGGAGACTGCTCATGGACCACCTCGTATTGACCGTCATCGCCCAGGACCAGCCCGGCCTGGTGGAGCGCGTGGCCAAATGCATCGCTGCCCACGGTGGCAACTGGCTGGAAAGCCGCATGTCGCGCATGGCCGGGCAGTTCGCCGGGATTCTCCGCGTGGCGGTGCCCGCCGAGGGTTATGACGAACTGGTGGAAGGCCTGCAGGAGCTGAGCGAGCACGGTATCCGTGTGCTGCTGGCGGAAAGCGGTATCGAGCCGGCCTGCAACTGGAAGCCGATCCATCTCGACCTGGTGGGCAACGACCGCCCCGGCATCGTCCGCGACATCACCCAGCTGCTGGCCGAGCATGGCGTGAACCTGGAGAGCTTGACCACCGAGGTACTGCCCGCGCCCATGAGCAGCGAGCCGCTGTTCCACGCGGAGGCACTGCTGGCCGTGCCACTGACCCTGCCGCTGGAAACCCTGCAAGGAAAGCTGGAAGAACTGGCCGACGACCTGATGGTGGAACTGAATTTCCACAGCGGGGAGTAACAGCTCTGCTCTGATCCTCCGTCTTGTGGAAAAACCTGTGGGCTCTCTGTTGATGAATTGACGGAGGGCCCATTTTATTTGGGCATGGCGCCAACCCGTTTATCCACTTCCTGCCTTGAATCTGTGCACAGATCGCGGGGATCGCGCCGTGGGCATTCTGTTGATAACTGTCTGCGGTGCACTGTTTTCGGGGGCTTGATGGTGCTGCTTGTTTTTTGTACAGCAGAGGCTCAGTGAAAACAGTGCTCCGAACCTTCCAGACGTTGTGCACAAATCCACTGGAAGAGTCTGTGGAGAAGCCGTTCATGGAACGCTACAGATGGCGCCGCTTCTGGCGTCCAGAGAGTTGTCCACTTTCTGATCGGGCGGCTCTCGCTCATCCACACGAAGCGGGGATCAGCCTGTGGAAAAGTCGGGGGAATGTTCTTGCAGACCAGAGGGGGCGCGGACTCTATGGATTTGATCAGATATTGATCGGTCGGCATTCTGCCGCCGCAGAAATAGGCAGTGAGAGGAGCGGGCTGGGGCCGGTTGTGGAAGAAACGAGCGTTATCCCCGCAATCGCGGGATAGAGCTGTGGACAATCTGCTGGTGACTGCCTGCAAGCCACAGCTGGTGTGGCTTGCAGGCGGTGGATCAATTAATGATCAGTCGCCGCGGGAGAGGCGATACCAGATGTCCACGCTGTACACGACCAGACCCGCCCAGATGCAGCACAGGGAGATCAGGCGCGTGGTGTCCAGGTGCTCGCCGAACAGCAGGATCGCCTGCAGCAGCACGAGGGTTGGCGCCAGGTATTGCAGGAAGCCCAGGGTGGCGTAGGGGAGGTGGCGTGCGGCGGCGTTGAAGCACACCAGCGGCACCAGGGTGATCGGGCCGGCGGCGGCGAGCCAGAGGGCGTCCTTGGTGGTCCAGAAGTCCGCGTGCACGCTGGGGCCGTCGGCGAACAGCACGAGGTAGCCGATCGCCAGTGGCAGCAGGATCCAGGTTTCCACCACCAGCCCCGGCAGCGCGGCTACCGGCGCCTGCTTGCGGATCAGCCCGTAGAAGCCGAAGGTCAGCGCCAGCGCCAGTGATACCCAGGGCAGGCTGCCCAGTTGCCACAGCTGTTGGGCCACACCCAGCGCGGCGAGGCCGACAGCGACCCACTGCAGCGGGCGCAGGCGCTCGCGCAGGATCACCAGGCCCAGCAGCACGTTGATCAGCGGGTTGATGTAGTAACCCAGGCTGGCCTCGATCATGTGACCGTTGTTCACCGCCCAGACGTAGACCAGCCAGTTGCTGGCAATGAGCAGCCCGCTGGCGGTGAGCACGGCGATGCGCTTGGGATTCTCGCGCAGTTCGCGCCACCAGCCGGGATGCTTCCAGACCAGTAACAGCAGGGCGCCGAACACCGCGGACCAGATGGCGCGATGGGTGATGATTTCCAGGGCGGGGATGCGTTCGAGCAGCTTGAAGTAGATTGGGAAGAGCCCCCAGATGACATAGGCAGTCAAGCCCAGGGCGTAGCCCCGGCGGGGATTGGCGATGGCCATGGAACATCCTTGGTTAGGCAGCTAATGAGTGGCTGCACAATTCTAGGGCGCTCGCGAAGGCTTGTCTGTGCCGCCACATGAGTTGCCGAGCCAGGGCCGACTATTGCGCGTAACGTTGGCTTTACGGCGCACTACTGGTCGCCGTAGAGCTCCTTGAACGGAACCTTGCGCGATGAGGTGGTCTGCCACTTTCCGTCGACGAGCTCCTCCGTGCCCAGCAGCACCATTTCTGGTTCGCCACTTCCGCCGGCAGCGTCCTCGATTTCGCGTTTCACGGCGAGCGGCTGGTTGGCTTTGACGATGTACTCGCTCTTCTCGTGGTAGCAGCAGCCGCTCTTGGCAAAGGTGATGAGCCGCTTACGCTTGCTGTCGACATCGAAGAACCCCAGGTTCTCCAGCGTCAGGTCGCTCAATTCGGGGCTGTGGATAAAGCGCTGGCGCGGTGCATCGAAGAGGAATACGTCGTAGCTGGGCCCGCCGTAGGAGCCACGATTGCCATTCTGCACAGCGAAGTCCGGCTGGCCGTCGAAATTGAAGTCGCCGCTATTGATCACACCCTGGTAGTCGTAGAGCCGGGCCGAGTTCACCAGCGGTTCGCCATTGTCCTGTCGAGTGAGGAAGACATTGGGCAGGTAGATCGCCTGCATCACGTGGTTGCTGCCCTTGCGCTGGATGCCGAGATAGGCCGGGCCCTCGCAGGTCTGCTCTGCGCAGGGCTGCATGTCGAGGAGGAAGTCGTAGCCTGGAGCGGCGTTGCCGATACGCAATGCCAGTTTCCAGTCGTGACCCTGTGGAGCGGCGTTGGTGGCGGGGCCGAGGTTCTCCAGCCGTTCGCGATAGGCGTCGCTCAGGCAGTCGGCTATTTCATCGACCGCTTCGCAGCGTTGACGGACCGCTCGGAGCCAGGCGCGCTGGGAGGTCTTGAGTGCGGTCGTGTTCTGCTCGGTATCGCCCAGATGCGCGCGGTAGGAGGCGTTCAACTGGTCATCCAGCGCAGACAGATCGCCGTTTGCGCAAATGGCTTCTTCCATCGGCGATCTGGCCTTCCGGCAATCGAAGCTGGCCGCCAGCGCCGGCATCAGGCCGGTCGCCAGACCGGCAGCAAGGATCAGTAAGAGGTGCAGTTTCATGGTGTTTCTTCCTTGAAGTGGCGCGATACCGAACGCTCCTGCGTCGGTGTGCCGAATCAGAACAACCGCAACGGCTCTTCATCCAGCGCCGCCAACTGCTCGCGCAGCACCAGCACCTGCTCGCCCCAGTAACGTTCACTGCCGAACCAGGGGAAGCTCGGCGGGAACGCCGGGTCGTCCCAGCGGCGCGCCAGCCAGGCGCTGTAGTGCATCAGGCGCAGCGAGCGCAGGCCTTCGATCAGCGGCAGTTCGCGCGGGTCGAAATCGTGGAATTCCTGGTAGCCGTCTACCAGCTCGGAAAGCTGGCCCAGGCGCTCGTGGCGCTCGCCGGCGAGCATCATCCACAGGTCCTGCACAGCCGGGCCCATGCGGCAGTCGTCGAGGTCGACGACGTGGAAGGTGTCGTCGCGGCACAGCAGGTTGCCGGGATGGCAATCCCCGTGCATGCGGATAGGCGTGTATTTCACGCGGGCGTACAGGTCATCGACTTTTTTCAGCAGGTCGCGGGCCACGGATTCATAGGCCGGCAGCAGGCTTTTCGGGACGAAATTGCCTTCCAGCAGAGTGGCCAGGGACTCGTGCCCGAAGTTCCGCGGCGTCAGTGCCTCGCGGTGCTCGAAGGGGCGATTGGCGCCCACGGCGTGCAGGCGACCGAGCAGCTGGCCGAGGCGATAGAGCTGATCGAGGTTGCCCGGCTCCGGCGCGCGACCGCCACGGCGGGGGAACAGGGTGAAGCGGAAGCCGGCGTGCTCGAAAAGGGTCTGACCCTCATGTACCAGCGGCGCCACTACCGGGACTTCGCACTCGGCCAGTTCAGCGGAGAAGGTGTGTTCCTCGAGGATCGCCTCGCTGGTCCAGCGCCCGGGGCGGTAGAACTTGGCGATCAGCGGCTCGCTGTCCTCGATGCCCACCTGGTAGACGCGGTTCTCGTAGCTGTTGAGCGCAAGAACACGGGCGTCGCTGAGAAAACCGATGCTTTCCACTGCATCCAGTACCAGATCGGGCGTGAGGTCGGAAAAAGGATGAGACATGGCGACGATCCGGCAGTGGTAAAGCTGCCTAGTGTACCCAGTCCACCGTCAATGGGTGGGAAGTCGCCTCAGTGGTCGGCGCAGTGCTTGCTCAGGTAGTCGACGAAGTCCGTAGCCAGCGCACGGCGCTCGCCTTTCACCAGGGTCAGTCTCTGCATCGAACGGGCCTTGCACTCGATCGCTTGGGACGGCCTGGCCGTGTTGTGCAGCGGCGTCAGCAGCAGGTCGTAGGGCGTGCCCTGGCGCACCTGCTCGGTGAGTTCGCTTTCGCTGCCACCGATCAGCAGGACCTTGTTGCGCGTCTCGATCTGGTACTGATCCACCAGTGGCTCCAGCGTCGACATCAGCTCGTTGCTGGCGCCGACGCGCAAGACGTCGGGGCCGGCCTGGCTGGCGAAAGGCACGAGCAGCAGGGCGAGCAGCAGAAGTGGGCGGCGCATAGTGGGCTCCAATTGGCCGAAGCCCGCCCGGCATGGGCGGGACTCTGAAGGCTATTGGAGCGCGGCGCGGCGGCGTGGGGCTTGATATGCGGCAGGGAAACTACAGCGGCGTGCCGAGGATCACCTGCGCCGGGGAGAACTGTGCGCGCACCGGCGAGCCGGCTTTCAGGCCGAGGATCTCGATGCGCTCCGGGTCGGTCAGGGCGCAGAGCATCTGCCCGCTGGGCAGCTGGATGCGCACTTCGCTGGGCCCGTCGTCGGCTTCGCGGATGTCGTCGATGTGCCCTTCCAGGGCATTCAGCCCTTCCGGGCAAGGGATGTGCGGGAGGTCGACATAGAGCCAGCCGGCCTTCATCAGGGCGACCACCGGAACGCCATCGGCCAGCTCCAGCTTCTCGGTGCTTTCGCGGGTGACCCGCGCCTGAATGCGCGAGCCGCCGGGCAGCTCGATGCTGATCAGGTCATTCAGCCCGGACGCCTCCACCGCGCTAACGTGCCCGTGCAACTGGTTGCGCGCACTGGTGCGCATCATCAGGCGGCCGATCAGTTCCAGGTCGGCCTGGTGTTCGACGTGCTCGACGATGTGTTCGCGCAGCGCTTCCAGGCGCTGGTAGAGCGCCAGCAGGCGTTCGCCCTCGACCGTCAGGCGCGCACCGCCGCCGCCCTTGCCGCCGACGCTGCGTTCCACCAGCGGGCGGTCGGAGAGGTTGTTCAGTTCGTCGATGGCGTCCCAGGCGGTCTTGTAGCTCATCCCCGCGGCCTTGGCGGCGTGGGTGATCGAGCCGAGCTGGGCAATCTGTGCCAGCAGGGCGATGCGCTGCGGGCGACGGGTAACGTGCTGGGTCAACAGGCTGAGGGTGGTCATGGTTCCGCGGGTACTTATTGGTATGCAGGGAGGCTCCGTTGCTGGCGGGCAAAACGCAAGGGGCAGATGCCAGGAATGTGGCCGAACGGTCGTCTATTCCGGGGCCGGCGTGCGCGCCAGGCAGTAGACGTCCACCCGCCTGGCTCCCGCGCGGCGCAGCAGGCGGGCGATGCGTTCGGCGGTGGCGCCGGTGGTCAGCACGTCATCCACCAGCGCCAGGTGCAGGCCTTCGACCATGGCGCCGTCGGCCAGGACGAAGGCATTGCGCAGGTTGCGCTTGCGGGTGGCGGCATCGAGGCCTTGCTGTGCCGGGGTGTCCTGCGTGCGCAGCACCAGGCGGTTATCCACAGGCACACCGAGGGGGTCGGCGATCCAGTCGGCCAGCAGGGCGGCCTGGTTGAAGCCGCGCTGGCGTTCGCGCCGGCGGGACAGTGGCACGGGGACCAGGCGATCCGGCCGTGGCAGCCCCTCGTCGAAGGCGTGCAGCAGATGGCGCGCCAGTATCTGGCCGAGCAAGCGGCCCAGCGGTGCGTTTGCCTGATGCTTGAAGCGGGTGATCAGCGCATCGACGGGAAAGCCGTAGCGCAACGGCGTTTCCACTTTCTGGAAAGCCGGTGCTCGGCGCAGGCATTGGCCGCAGGCGAGATCGAGGGTCGGCAGGGGTAGCGCACAGATCACGCAGTGGCCGGCGAGCCAGGGCAGATCGTCGTCACAACCCGCGCACAGCGGCAGCACGGCCGGTTCCGCCGTTCCACCGCAAAGCAGGCATTGCACGCGTAGGCGCCACCAGATGGGGCGCCATTGAAGCAACCGCATTCCGCCCTCCGTAGGGCGGCGCCGTCAGTGGATCAGCCAGCTCAGGACCACCAGGCCCAGTACCGTCCAGATCAGCCCGCCGAAGATCGAGCGCCGCAGGAAGGCGCGGATGCCACTGTAGAGCAGCAGCAGGCCGATGAAGAGCAGGACGAAGCTGAAGATCGAGACGTCGATTCCCACAGCGCGTGCCAGGCCGTGGAAGAAGTCGTCCATGGCGCGCCAGAGGCCGCCGAGTACGCCCGACAGCAGATCGACGATGAAGCGGATGGCCTTGCCGGCCATCTGGCCAAGGCCGTCGAAGAATCCTTCTGTTCCCATCTGGGTAATGACTCCTGAGTGTGCTGTCTGGTTGGAGCGGCAAATGGCCGGATCGGTTCAGAGACAGCAGTCACCTGCTGCATGTTGATGGTCAATAAATGATCACTTGTCGACCTGTGTCGCGAGGGTGGTTGACAGCGTCACAGCTCCACATATGATGCCTTGAGCCTGATTTCCCCGGTGGCGCGCCGCCGGGGCACCTTAGACAAGAGGCGCGCCCCCAAGCGTCGAAGGACTTTGCCGATGAGTGCCACCGCAGCCCAAGTAACCCGCCACGACTGGACCCTTGCCGAAGTCCGCGCCCTGTTCGAACAGCCGTTCAACGACCTGCTGTTCCAGGCGCAGACCCTGCACCGCGCGCATTTCGATCCGAATCGCGTGCAGGTTTCCACGCTGCTGTCGATCAAGACCGGTGCCTGCCCGGAAGACTGCAAGTATTGCCCGCAGTCCGGCCACTACAACACCGGCCTGGACAAGGAAAAGCTGATGGAAGTGCAGAAGGTGCTGCAGGCCGCTGCCGAGGCCAAGGCCATCGGCTCGACCCGCTTCTGCATGGGCGCCGCCTGGAAGCACCCCTCCGCCAAGGACATGCCCTACGTGCTGGAAATGGTGAAGGGCGTGAAGAAGCTCGGCCTGGAAACCTGCATGACCCTGGGCAAGCTGACCCAGGAGCAGACCCAGTCCCTGGCCGAAGCGGGCCTGGACTACTACAACCACAACCTCGATACCTCGCCGGAGTTCTACGGCAACATCATCACCACCCGCACCTACAGCGAGCGCCTGCAGACCCTGGCGTACGTGCGCGAGGCGGGGATGAAGATATGCTCCGGCGGCATCCTCGGCATGGGCGAGTCGGTGGACGACCGCGCCGGCCTGCTGATCCAGTTGGCCAACTTGCCCGAGCACCCGGAGTCGGTGCCGATCAACATGCTGGTCAAGGTGAAAGGCACTCCGCTGGCCGAAGAGAAGGACGTCGATCCGTTCGATTTCATTCGCACCCTGGCGGTCGCCCGGATCATGATGCCGAAATCCCATGTGCGCCTGTCCGCCGGCCGCGAGCAGATGAACGAGCAGATGCAGGCCCTGGCCTTCATGGCTGGCGCCAACTCGATCTTCTACGGCGAGAAACTGCTGACCACCACCAACCCGCAGGCCGAGAAGGACATGCAGCTGTTCGCGCGTCTGGGCATCAAGCCCGAGGAGCGCGAGGAACACGCCGACGAGGTGCACCAGGCCGCCATCGAGCAGGCGTTGGTGGAACAACGCGACTCCCAGCTGTTCTATAACGCGGCTTCGGCCTGATAGAGCCGCTTTTCTTCATGTAGGAGCGAGCTTGCTCGCGAACCGTCCGCGCATCGATATGGCCGGGAAAAGTGTTCGCGAGCAAGCTCGCTCCTACAAGTGCCCCTCTCCCTAACCCTCTCCCGCAAGCGGGAGAGGGGACCGTTCGGTGCAGGCCGAAGCCTCTGTGTCAGCCGGCACGAACTGCTCCCTCTCCCTTCAGGGAGAGGGCTGGGGAGAGGGGAAGCATCGGCACGGACTTCGTGGAAGAAGACTGTTGCTCCTGCAGGTCCTTCATCCGGAGGACCGCCGCCGACACGGGGTTGCGTATGCCTTTTGATCTCGCCGCCCGCCTGGCCCAGCGCCAGGCGGAGGACCTCTACCGCCGCCGCCCGCTGCTTGAGTCGCCGCAGGGCCCGGAGGTGGTCATCGACGGCCAGCCGATGCTGGCCTTCTGTTCCAACGATTACCTGGGGCTGGCCAATCACCCCGAGGTGATTGCCGCACTGCGCGCCGGCGCCGAACGCTGGGGCGTCGGTGGTGGCGCCTCGCACCTGGTCAACGGCCACTGCGGCCCGCACCACGAACTGGAGCTGGCGCTCGCCGAGTTCACCGGCCGACCGCGCGCGCTGCTGTTCTCCACCGGCTACATGGCCAACCTCGGCACCGTCACTGCCCTCGTCGGCAAGGGTGACAGCGTGCTGGAGGACCGCCTCAACCACGCTTCGCTGCTGGATGCCGGGTTGCTCTCCGGTGCGCGCTTCTCGCGCTACCTGCACAACGATGCTGCCAGCCTCGCCTCGCGCCTGGAGAAGGCCGAAGGCAATACGCTGGTCGTCACCGATGGTGTGTTCAGCATGGACGGCGACCTGGCCGACCTGCCCAGTCTTTGCGCGACGGCTCGACAGCAGAATGCCTGGGTGATGGTCGACGACGCCCACGGCTTCGGCCCGCTGGGTGCTAGCGGCGGCGGTATCGTCGAACACTTCGGCTTGGGCATTGAGGACGTGCCCGTGCTGGTCGGCACCCTCGGCAAGGCCTTCGGCACCGCTGGCGCCTTCGTCGCGGGCAGCGAGGAGCTGATCGAGACGCTGATCCAGTTCGCCCGCCCCTACATCTACACCACCAGCCAGCCGCCCGCCGTGGCCTGCGCCACGCTGAAAAGCCTGGAGCTGCTGCGCGCCGAGCGCTGGCGCCGTGATCACCTGAATGCGCTGATCGCGCGTTTCCGCGCTGGTGCCGAGGCCATCGGCCTGAGCCTGATGGACAGCCCGACGCCGATCCAGCCAATCCTCATCGGCGGCAGTGCCCAGGCTATGGCGTTGTCGGTCGAGCTGCGCCAGCGCGGCATTCTGGTCGGCGCGATCCGCCCGCCCACCGTGCCGACCGGCACCGCGCGCCTGCGCGTGACGCTGTCCGCTTCGCACACCGAAGCGCAGGTCGATCGCCTGCTCGTGGCGCTGGCGGAGAGCTGGCAGCGCGTGTCGTCTAGCCTTCTGGCAGAGATCGATGCCGAGGAGGGCGATGATGCGTGACCAACTGATCCTGTTGCCAGGCTGGGGCCTGGGCAGCGCGCCGCTGGAACCGCTGCGTGATGCGCTGCTGGAGCAGGCACCGCATTTGAACGTGCAGATCGAGCCGCTGCCGGCGGACGCCGATCCGAATGCCTGGCTCGACGAACTGGACGACAATGTCGCCCACGACGCCTGGATCGCCGGCTGGTCGCTGGGCGGCATGCTCGGCGCCGAACTGGCCGCGCGCCGGAGCGAGTCCTGCCGCGGCTTGATCACGCTGGCCAGCAACCTCTGCTTCCGCCGCCGCGAGGACTGGCCGGAAGCGATGCCTAATGAGGTGTTCGAGGACTTCTTCGAAGCCTTCCTGCTGGAACCGCACCTGGTGCGCAAGCGCTTCACGATGTTGGTCAGCCAGGGGGCTCGCGACGCGCGCACTCTCGCTCGCCAGCTGCAGGTGGCGCTGCCGCAGATGAATGTCGAAGGGCTCACCGCCGGCCTGCAACTGTTGGGGCAGCTGGATACCCGCGCCGCATTGGGGCGCTATTCCGGACCGCAGTTGCACCTGTTCGCCGGCAACGATGCGCTGGTCCCGGCGAGCGCCGCGGATGCCTTGCTGGAGTGGCTGCCGGACGTCGAGGTCAACCTGCTGCCCGGAACCAGCCACGGGCTGCCACTGGAGCAGCCGGACGAAGTGGCCGGCGCCATCCTGCGTTTCATCCACGAGGGCGACGATGCCTGATTGCAGTAGTACCGGCCTGCCCGACAAGCGCCAAGTGGCCGCCTCCTTTTCCCGCGCCGCATCGACCTACGACGCAGTGGCTGAGCTGCAGCGTGCTGTCGGCAACCGTCTGCTGGAGTCTTTGCCAGCCGGGGGCGCGCCGCAGCGCTGGATCGACCTGGGGAGCGGTACCGGTTATTTCACCCGCGCGCTGGCGGCGCGTTATCCACAGGCGCAGGGACTGTCAGTCGACATTGCCGAGGGCATGCTGCGCCATGCCCGCGAGCAGGGTGGCGCGCAGTACTTTGTCGGCGGAGACGCCGAAAGCCTGCCACTGCGCGATGGCGCGGCGGACCTGCTGTTCTCCAGCCTGGCCCTGCAGTGGTGCGCCGATCTTCCGGCCGTGCTCGCAGAAGCGAGCCGAGTGCTGCGCCCCGGTGGCCTGCTTGCCTTCAGCAGCCTGTGCATCGGCACCCTGGGCGAGTTGCGGCAGAGCTGGGAGGAGGTAGACGGTTTCGTTCATGTGAACCGCTTCCGCGCCTTCGAGCAGTACCAGCGTCATTGCGCCGACAGCGACCTGGAGGTGTTGGAGCTGTGCACCGAGGATCGCGTCCTGCACTTCCCCGACCTGCGCAGCCTGACCCATGAACTCAAGGCGCTCGGTGCGCACAACCTCAACCCCGGCCGGCCCGACGGCCTCACCGGGCGCGAGCGGGTGCGCGCGCTGATCGCCGCCTACGAGCGCTTCCGCCAGCCCGAGGGGCTGCCGGCGACCTATCGGGTGGTCTATGCCGTCCTGCGCAAGAACTGAATCCTGTAGGAGCGAGCTTGCTCGCGAACACGCCCCAGCTTTGGTGCTGCCGGTGAGTCCCGTTCGCGAGCAAGAGCTGGGCGCCCCCCTCGATCCTACAAAGAGCACCAAGAGGAACCCATGTCCCACGCCTACTTCGTCACCGGCACCGACACCGAAATCGGCAAGACCACCATCGCCGCCGGCCTGCTCCACGCGGCGCGGCAGGCGGGTTTGTCCACCGCCGCTGCCAAGCCCGTGGCCTCCGGCTGTGAGCGTAGCCCCGAGGGCCTGCGCAACTCCGACGCGCTGGCGCTGCTGGGCGAGTGCAGCGTGCCGCTGGCTTACGAGCAGGTGAACCCCTTCGCCTTCGAGCCGGCCATTGCGCCGCACCTTGCCGCCCGCGAGCAGGGCGTGAAGCTGACGGTGGAAGCGCTCAAGGGGCCGGTGCGTTTGGTGCTGGAGCTGGGCGCCGACTTCACCCTGGTGGAAGGCGCCGGTGGCTGGCGCGTGCCGCTGGCGGGGGAGGAGAATCTGTCGGACCTTGCCGTCGCCCTCGGGCTGCCGGTGATCCTGGTGGTCGGGGTGCGCCTGGGCTGCATCAACCACGCCGTGCTCAGCGCTGAGGCCATCCAGCGCGACGGCCTGGTGCTGGCCGGCTGGGTGGCGAACATCGTCGACGCGCAGACCTCCCGTCTGGAAGAAAACCTCGCGACCCTCGCCGAGCGATTGCCCGCGCCCTGCCTCGGGCGAGTGCCGCGCCTGGCCTCGGCGACTCCGGCGGCGGTCTCTGCGTACCTGGACCTGGGCATCCTGGATTTGTAACCGAGCCTTGGCCTGGGGCGGTCTGTCTGCTTGAATAGTGGCCACTTGCTGCTTTTTGTTGTGGAGGCGCTGCGATGGAAATTTCCGGTAATGCTTTCTCTGCAGGCCTGTATGGCGTGCAGAGCGGCCAGCGCCGCGTCGACCGCGCCAGCAGCGACATCGCCACTGCCGGCACCGCTCCCAGCGAAGTGCTGAACGATCGCCTCGTGGACCTGCGCCGCGGCGAGCACGAGGTCAAGGCCAACGCCAAGGTCATCCAGGCAGCCGACGAAACGCTCGGCACGCTCATCGATATCCGCGCCTGACGGCCACTTTTCCCTGAACTGAATTCCCCTGGCGGCCGGCTGTCCTCACGACACGCCGGCCGCTCTGCCATGGGCTTTAATCAAGCTCAGGAGTTCGCTGTCGGAATGCCCGGCTGAGCGCCTTGCGAGCGTGACCGGATGGTCGGTTTGCACGCTTGACAAGGGTATGGCGTAAACGTATGTTTCAAACGCCTGTTTGACTGTCCGGATGCGTGCGCGCACCGACTGGGCGGCCGGGAATGCTCCCGCACTGCGACCGCAGCAACCGGTCGCCCATTAACCAGAACCCTTCGTAGAGGTTTACCGCTATGCCTGATTACAAGGCCCCCTTGCGTGATATCCGTTTCGTTCGCGACGAGCTGCTGGGCTACGAAGCGCACTACCAGAACCTGCCGGGCGCCGAAGACGCGACTCCGGATATGGTGAATGCCATCCTCGAAGAGGGTGCGAAGTTCTGCGAACAGGTAATCGCTCCGCTGAACCGTACTGGCGACCTGGAAGGCTGCAAATGGAGCCCGGAAGGCGTCAAGACTCCGACCGGCTTCAAGGAGGCCTACCAGCAGTTCGTCGAAGGCGGCTGGCCGAGCCTGGCCCATGACGTCGAGCACGGCGGTCAGGGCCTGCCCGAATCCCTCGGCCTTGCGATCAGCGAAATGGTCGGCCAGGCCAACTGGTCCTGGGGCATGTACCCGGGCCTGTCCCACGGCGCCATGAACACCCTGCACGCCCACGGCACCTCCGAGCAGCAGCACACCTACCTGACCAAGCTGGTTTCCGGCGAGTGGACCGGCACCATGTGCCTGACCGAGCCGCATTGCGGCACCGACCTGGGCATGCTGCGCACCAAGGCCGAGCCGCAGGCTGACGGCACCTACAAGATCACCGGCACCAAGATCTTCATCTCCGCTGGCGAACACGACATGGCCGACAACATCGTCCACATCGTGCTGGCTCGCCTGCCCGATGCCCCGCAGGGCACCAAGGGCATCTCGCTGTTCATCGTGCCGAAGTTCCTGCCCAACGCCGAAGGCAACGTGGGCGAGCGCAACGCCGTTTCCTGCGGCTCGCTCGAGCACAAGATGGGCATCCACGGCAACGCCACCTGCGTGATGAACTTCGACGCTGCTACCGGCTTCCTGATCGGCCCGCCGAACAAGGGCCTGAACTGCATGTTCACCTTCATGAACACCGCTCGCCTGGGTACCGCGCTGCAAGGCCTGGCCCACGCCGAAATCGGTTTCCAGGGTGGCATCGCCTACGCTCGCGAGCGTCTGCAGATGCGTTCGCTGACTGGCCCGAAAGCGCCGGAAAAAGCCGCTGACCCGATCATCGTGCACCCGGACGTACGTCGCATGCTGCTGACCGCCAAGGCTTTCGCCGAAGGCAACCGCGCCATGCTGTACTTCGCTGCCAAGCAGGTCGACATCGTCCAGCGCAGCCAGGACGAAGAAGAGAAGAAAGCCGCTGACTCGATGCTGGCCTTCCTCACCCCGATCGCCAAGGCGTTCATGACCGAAGTGGGCTTCGAAGCCGCCAACCACGGTGTGCAGATCTATGGCGGCCACGGCTTCATCGCCGAGCACGGCATGGAGCAGAACGTCCGCGACAGCCGCATCTCCATGCTGTACGAAGGCACCACCGGCGTTCAGGCGCTGGACCTGCTGGGCCGCAAGATCCTCATGACCCAGGGCGAAGCGCTCAAGGGCTTCACCAAGATCGTGCACAAGTTCTGCCAGGCCAACGAAGCCAACGAAGCCGTCAAGGAGTTCGTTGCACCGCTGGCTGCGCTGAACAAGGAGTGGGGCGACCTGACCATGAAGGTCGGCATGGCCGCCATGAAGGACCGCGAGGAAGTCGGCGCCGCATCGGTCGACTACCTGATGTTCTCCGGCTACGCCTGCCTGGCCTACTTCTGGGCCGACATGGCTCGCCTGGCTGCCGAGAAGCTGGCTGCCGGTACCAGCGAAGAGGCCTTCTACCAGGCCAAGCTGAAGACCGCGCGCTTCTACTTCCAGCGCATCCTGCCGCGCACCCGCGCGCACGTTGGCTCCATGCTGTCCGGCGCCAACAACCTGATGGACCTGGCCGAGGAAGATTTCGCCCTCGGTTACTGATCAGGGGAGGGCGGCTCGCCGTCCGTCTGCTGAACAGGAAGAAGCCCGCCGCAAGGCGGGCTTTTTCGTATCCGATCCCACACAAATGTCCGCAGAAAATGCCATCATTACGCCACTTGCCGATAGACTGACGGCGAGCCCGGCACCCACCTTGCGGAACCCCCTGTGCGACCCACGGCCCCCTACCGGCTCAGCCACTTCCTCACGCCCCTGTTGCTGATCCCGGCCGGCATCGCCGCCGGCTCCCTGGCCGAACTGTCCGATTTCTTCACCTCCCTGTTCAACGTCCTGCCGACCCTGTTGCTGCTGCTCGGCGGTGCGCTGTGCATGGTCTATGGGCGCCAGCGTCAGCTGTTCATGCTGGCGGTGGTCTACATCGCCTATTTCCTCCTCGATACCCAGGTCGACTACTTCCAGGCGCACCGCGTGGTACTCCCGGAGGCGGCGCTGGTGTTCCATCTCTGTTGCGTGCTGCTGCCGCTGCTCTACGGCATGTACGGCATCTGGCAGGAGCGCATGCATATGCTGCAGGACCTGCTCGCCCGCAGCGCCGCGCTGATCGCCGTGGTGGGCGTGGCGACCGCCCTGGCCAAGCGCTTCCCGCAGGGCCTGGCGGAGCTGCTCAGCGACACCTACTGGCCGTCGCTGCACGGCCAGTGGATGAGCCTCGCGCAGCTGTCCTACTTCGGCTTCATCATCGCCCTGATTGCGCTGGTCGCGGCCTACGTGCGCCAGCCGCGGCCGTTGCATGCGGCGCAACTGCTGGGTCTGCTCGGCCTGCTGTGGATGCTGCCCAAAGTCTTCATCCTGCCCCATGCGCTCACCGTGATGACCAGCCTGGTGATGCTCACCCTGGCCGGCGCCGTCGCACACGAGGCGTACCAGATGGCCTTCCGCGACGAACTCACCGGCCTGCCGGGGCGTCGCGCATTGAACGAGCGCTTCCAGCGCCTGGGCCAGCAGTACGTGCTGGCGATGATCGACGTCGACCACTTCAAGAAATTCAACGACAGCCACGGCCACGACGTCGGCGACCAGGTGCTGCGCATGGTCGCCAGCCAGCTGCGTCGCACGGGTGGCGGCGGCAAGGCGTACCGTTATGGCGGCGAGGAATTCACCCTGGTGTTCGCCGGCAAGACGGTGGAACAGTGCCTGCCGTACCTCGACGGCGTGCGCCAGGCCATCGAGAGTTACGCCATGCACCTGCGCGATCGCGGCAACCGCCCCAAGGATGACCGCCAGGGTCGCAGCAAACGCGGCGGCAAGGATGCGCAGACCGTTTCGGTCACCATCAGCGTCGGCGTCGCCGAGCGCGACGGCGAGCGGCGCAGCCCGGAGGAAGTCATCAAGGGCGCCGATGAGGCGCTGTACTCGGCCAAGAGCGGCGGGCGCAACCGCGTGGCCGTACACGGGCAATCCCGTCGCGGCGCGGTGCGCACTGCCTGACCCGGCCGGGTTATGACCACGCATTCAGCGCGTGCAGCGTGATTGTCCGGGCGGTCATGCACCGTTAGGTTCGAAGTTTGCGCGCCATTGTGGCGCCCTGAACCGAACGGAGATTCGCGATGCCCGAGTACAAGGCTCCCCTGCGCGACGTGCGCTTCCTCACCGACGAAGTCTTCGACTTCACTGGCCGCTACGAAGCCCTCGGCGCCACCGACGCCACCCCGGACATGTTCGCCGCCATCCTCGAGGAAGGCGCGAAGTTCTGCGAACAGGTCATCGCCCCGCTGAACCGCTCCGGCGACGAGGAAGGCTGCCACTTCGACAACGGCGTGGTGACCACGCCCAAGGGCTTCAAGGAAGCCTTCGCGCAGTACGTCGAGGCCGGCTGGAACGGCGTTTCCAGCGATCCGGAATACGGTGGCCAGGGCCTGCCGCCGTCCCTCGGCCTGCTGGTCAGCGAGATGATCGGCGCCTCCAACTGCTCCTGGGGCATGTACCCGGGCCTGACCAAGGGCGCCATGGCCGCCATCCACGCCCACGGCACCGTCGAGCAGAAGAACACCTACCTGCCGCGCATGACCAGCGCGGTATGGACCGGCACCATGTGCCTGACCGAACCGCATTGCGGCACCGACCTGGGCATCATCAAGACCCGCGCCGTGCCCAACGCCGACGGCAGCTACGCGATCACCGGCACCAAGATATTCATCTCCGCCGGCGAGCATGATCTCTCCGAGAACATCATCCACCTGGTCCTGGCCAAGCTGCCTGACGCGCCGGCCGGCACCAAGGGCATCTCGCTGTTCATCGTTCCCAAGTTCAACCTCGACGCGAACGGCGAGGCCGGAGAGCGCAACGCCGTGGCCTGCGGCTCCATCGAGCACAAGATGGGCATCAAGGCGTCCGCCACCTGCGTGATGAACTTCGATGGCGCCAAGGGCTTCCTGATCGGCGAGGCCAACAAGGGCCTGGCCTGCATGTTCACCATGATGAACCACGCGCGCCTGGGCACCGGCATGCAGGGCCTCTGCCTCGGCGAGACCAGCTACCAGGGTGCCGTGCGCTACGCCCAGGACCGTCTGCAGATGCGTTCGCTGACCGGGCCGAAAGCGCCGGAGAAACCCGCCGACCCGATCATCGTCCACCCGGACGTGCGCCGCATGCTGCTGATCATGAAGGCGTTCAACGAGGGCAACCGCGCGCTGGCGTACTTCACCGCGCAACTGCTGGACATCGAACACCTCTCCCAGGACGCCGAGGAGCGCGAGCGCGCCGGCAACCTGCTGGCCTTCCTGACGCCGATCTGCAAGGCCTTCATGACCGAGACCGGTCTGGAAGTCACCAACCACGGCATGCAGGTGTTCGGCGGCCACGGCTTCATCCGCGAATGGGGCATGGAGCAGCTGGTGCGCGACTGCCGCATCGCGCCAATCTACGAGGGCACCAACGGTATCCAGGCGCTGGACCTGCTGGGTCGCAAGGTCCTCGGTAGCCAGGGCAAGCTGCTGATGGGCTTCACCAAGCTGGTCCACCAGCTCTGCCTGCAGCACGCCGAGCACCCTCAACTCAAGGCCCAGATCGCCCAGTTGGCAGCGCTGAACAAGCAGTGGGGCGAGCTGACCCAGAAGCTCGGCCTGGCCGCCATGAAGAACCCGGACGAAGTCGGCGCCGCCTCGGTGGATTACCTGATGTACTCCGGCTACATCACCCTCGGCTACTTCTGGCTGCGCATGGCGCTGGTCGCCCAGCAGAAGCTGGAGGAGGGCGCTGGCGAGAAGGCCTTCTACGAAACCAAGCTGGCCACCGCCGAGTTCTACTTCAGCCGCCTGCTGCCCCGCGCGCTGTCCCACGTGGCGGCGGCGGAAGCCGGTTCCGAGGTGCTGATGCGCCTGTCGGCCGAGCAGTTCGCCTTGTAATCCCTGGCTGATCGCGTAGGGCGGATAAAGCGGAACGCTTTATCCGCCGGTCCAAACGGCGGATAACGCCCTTGGCGTTATGCGCCCTACGTGCTGGAGACCGTGTGCCAGACAAGGAGGCCCGCCCTGCGCGGGCCTTCTGCCCATCGCTACAAAATGTGACTAAGCTGTAGTTGTATGGTCACAACATGACGCTTAAAGTCTGAAAAGTTGTTGGAGTAAACTCCGGCGGCGTACCTTCGTGTACCTCCTATTCTGATACCGCTGGCTGCCTGATCAGCCGTCGTTTTCGTTCGAGGATCCATCATGGCTGACTACAAAGCTCCCCTGCGCGACATGCAATTCGTCCTCAATGAAGTCTTCGAGGTCGCCAATCTGTGGGCCGAACTGCCTGCCCTGGCCGAAACCGTCGACGTCGAGACCGCGGCCGCGATCCTCGAAGAGGCCGGCAAGGTTACCGGCGGCGTGATCGCCCCGCTGAACCGCAGCGGCGACGAAGAAGGCTGCAGCTGGAGCGCCGAGGGCGTGAAGACCCCGGCCGGCTTCCCCGAGGGCTACCGCACCTACGCCGAAGGCGGCTGGGTGGGTGTGGGCGGCGCGCCGGAATTCGGCGGCATGGGCATGCCCAAGGTGATCGGCGCCCAGGTCGAGGAAATGGTCAACTCGGCCAACCTGTCCTTCGGCCTGTACCCGATGCTGACCGCCGGCGCCTGCCTGTCGCTGCTCAACCACGCCAGCGAAGAACTCAAGGCCAAGTACCTGCCGAACATGTACGCCGGCACCTGGGCCGGTTCCATGTGCCTGACCGAGCCGCACGCCGGCACAGACCTGGGCATCATCCGCACCAAGGCCGAACCGCAGGCTGACGGCAGCTACAAGATTTCCGGCACCAAGATCTTCATCACTGGCGGTGAGCACGACCTGACCGAGAACATCATCCACCTGGTGCTGGCCAAGCTCCCCGACGCGCCGGCAGGCTCCAAGGGCATCTCGCTGTTCCTGGTGCCGAAGGTGATGGTCAACGCCGACGGTTCCCTGGCCGAACGCAACGCCGTGTCCTGTGGCTCCATCGAGCACAAGATGGGCATCAAGGGCTCCGCCACCTGCGTGATGAACTTCGACGGCGCCACCGGCTGGATCGTCGACGCTCCGAACAAGGGCCTGGCCGCCATGTTCACCATGATGAACTACGAGCGCCTGGGCGTCGGCATCCAGGGCCTGGCCACTGGCGAGCGCTCCTACCAGAGCGCCGTGGAATACGCCCGCGAGCGTATCCAGAGCCGCGCGCCGACCGGCCCGGTCGCCAAGGACAAGGCCGCCGACCCGATCATCGTCCACCCGGACGTGCGTCGCATGCTGCTGACCATGAAGGCGCTGAACGAGGGCGGCCGTGCCTTCTCCAGCTACGTTGCCATGCAGCTGGACACCGCCAAGTACAGCGAAGAGCCGACCACCCGCAAGCGCGCCGAGGAACTGGTCGCCCTGCTGACCCCGGTGGCCAAGGCCTTCCTTACCGACATGGGCCTGGAAACCACTATCCATGGCCAGCAGATCTTCGGCGGCCACGGCTTCATCCGCGAGTGGGGCCAGGAGCAACTGGTGCGTGATTGCCGCATCACCCAGATCTACGAAGGCACCAACGGCATCCAGGCGCTGGACCTGATGGGCCGCAAGATCGTCGGCAGCGGCGGCGCTTACTCCAAGCTGTTCACCGACGAGATCCGTGCATTCACCGCATCGGCCTCTGCCGAGCTGGCCGAGTTCACCGGCCCGCTGAACGCCGCCGTGCAGAACCTGGACGAGCTGACCGCGTGGGTCCTGGACCGTGCCAAGGGCAACCCGAACGAGATCGGCGCTGCCTCGGTCGAATACCTGCACGCCTTCGGCTACACCGCCTACGCGTACATGTGGGCGCTGATGGCCCGCGCTTCGCTGGGCAAGGAAGGCCAGGACGAGTTCTACGCCAGCAAGCTGGGCACCGCGCGCTTCTACTTCGCCCGCCTGCTGCCGCGTATCCACTCCCTGACCGCCTCGGTGAAGGCCGGCAGCGAGTCGCTGTACCTGCTGGACGCCGCACAGTTCTAAGCGGTCGCGTATGAAAAGCCCCGCCTTGGCGGGGCTTTTTTATTGGGATATTTCCTTTGAGAAGAAGGGTATTTCGAATCTTTGTAAGCTATGGCTTACAAACAGCGGTGGTGATCGGCGTCTTTCTGACAAAGGCCTACAGCGGTAACCTTTATCTCAGTCAGGACATTGCGCAGGAAGCGCCAACGACAATACGGAAACAAGGGAATCCACCAAGGACGGTGGCTAGCACGGACGTCAGGATATCGGTCTGCAAAACCCCGCCTCGAAAGAGGCGGGGTTTTTTCTTTGCCTGTGATTCCTGCCCGCCTGAGGGCGCCCACTCGTAGGGCGAATAACGCGCCAGCGTTATCCGCCGCTGCCAGGGCCGGCGGATAACCTGTTCCAGGTTATGCGCCCTACGCAGCTGTGTTGGAGCCACTTGTAGGAGCGAGCTTGCTCGCGAACAAACTCTGCGGCGGGTCTGGGTTCGCGAGCAAGCTCGCTCCTACAAGGCTGCCCCTGTGCGTTCATACGGCGCCGTCGAGCAACGAACGCAGCAACTCCACTGTCGGCTGCTGGCGCTGCGCATCGCGATAGACCAATCCCACGCTCAGCGGAATGCGCGGCTCGCTCAGGGGTTTCCAGAGCAAATCCTTGTGCGCATGCATCTGCCGCGCACGGCCGGGGAGGACCGTGGCGAAACGGCTCTGCGGCAGGCTGTCGAGGATGCCGCCCATATGGTTCAGCTCCGCTTGCACCCGTGGCCGCCGGCCAATGGCCGCCAGTTGCTCCTGCCAGATCTGCCGGGCACGAAATTCTTCGCCCAGCAGCAGCATCGGCAATTCGGCGGCCTGGGCCAGCGACACCTTCTTGAAGTCCTTCAGCGGATGGTCCGCCGGGATCACCAGTTGCAGTTCGTCTGGATACAGCTCCACGCCGTGCAGCGCCGGCTGGCGCGGCGGCAGGAAGCCGATGCCGATATCCAGTTGGCCGATCAACAGGCGGCGCTCGATCTCCACGCCGGAGAGCTCGTAGATGCGCACCTGCACGTGAGGTTGCGCCGCATGCAGGCGTTCCACCAGATGCGGAACCAGGCTCGCGTTGACCGTCTGCAGCACGCCAATGGCCAAACTGCGTGCGCTCTGCCCACGGAAGCCGCGCAGCGCCTCGCGGGCGCGCTCCAGGCCTTCGAGCAGCGGCACCGCGTGGTTGTACAGCGTGTGCGCGGCGGCGGTCGGCAGCAGGCGCTTGCCGCTGCGCTGGAACAGTGCGACGTCGAGGTTCTGCTCCAACTGGCGAATCTGCTGCGATAGCGCCGGCTGGGAAATCGCCAGGCGTTCGGCGGCGCGCCCGACATGGCCTTCCTCGTAAAGCGCGACGAAATAGCGGAGCTGGCGGAAATCCATAAGGTCTGCTTATCAACGAAACTGGAAAATCGAAATGGAGTGTCACCCCTCCAGGCCACTACTCTAGCGCTTGTCCGCTGTCTCAGATGGGTAGACAAAGGTGGAAAGCATCGTCATCCAGGGCGTTTTCATAGGCAAAGTCGAAGAAAGCTGGGGAGGTCTGCTCAGCGATATCGACAAGCTGGAAACGCATCAGGAAGTCTGGCTCGGCGCCGAAGGGCTGCCGGGGGACGCACGGGCCGACCTGCGCCGCGACGGAGGCCTGGACCGCGCCTTGCATCACTATCCGGCCGAGCACTACCGCCACTGGCGCAAGCAGCACCCGCAGACGCGCTGGCGACAGCCGGCCTTCGGCGAGAACCTGTCGACCTTCGGCCTCAACGAACACGAGGTGTGTATCGGCGACCTGTTCCGCTGGGGCGAGGCGCTGATCGAAGTGAGCCAGCCGCGCTCGCCCAGCTACCGCCTGGCGCGGCGCTGGAACCTGCCCGAGCTTCCGCTGGAAGTGCAGGAGCAGGGTCGCTGCGGCTGGTTCTACCGGGTGCGCCGCTCCGGCATGGTCGTGCCCGACGCACCGCTGGAACTGGTGCAGCGGCACTACCCGCAGCTTTCCGTGGCGAGCCTGCTGGACTGGTACTTCGGCCACCCGCTGGACCGAACCGGGCTGCGCCTGATGATGGCCTGCGATGCTTTATCCCTGCGCTGGCGCAAGACCGCCGCGCAACGCCTCACCAGTGGCGTGCTGGAAGACTGGACGGCCCGCCTGGCGGGCCCCGAATGTTCGGAGCAGGGCGGCCTGCAAGCCTGAGCCGCACTGTTTCGCAAATGCCCTCGCGCCCGCCCCCGGACGTCGTCTTGGTCCTGCGGGGCGGCTTTTATTCCCGCCGCCGAGCCTGTCACAGGACTCGGCGGCGCTGTCATGCCGTCGTAACACCGCGTTCCTAACCTTCCGCCGATAGCTTCTACTGGCAACCCGAGCCGACCATAGAGCGGCCCTGCGGAAGGACTCCCCGTGATGAGCGAACGTTTCCAGGATTTCCACGACCGATTGGCCGCCTTCGACGACCAGTCGATCAACCCCTCCGCCAACGTGCCGATGAGCGAGCTGATCGACGCCTCGCGCCGCCGCCTGCTGAAGAACAGCCTGGTGCTCGGCGCCGTCGGCTTCCTCGGCGGCGGCCTGTTCCCCGGCCGCTCCCTGTTCGCCGCCGATGCCCCGGTGCCGACCGGGCTGCTGGGCTTCAAGGGCGTGCCGGTGCAGCAGGATGCGAAGTTCGACCGCGTGATAGTCGCCGACGGTTATACCGCGCGGCCGTTCTTCTCCTGGGGCGATGCGGTGGTGACCGGCTCGCCGGCCTGGAAAGGTGACGCCAGCGAAGACTGGAAAGCCCAGGAGCTTCAGGCCGGCGACAACCATGACGGCATGCACTACTTCCCCTTCCCCGATGCGCCGGACAGCCACGGTCTGCTGGTGATCAACCACGAGTACATCAACCCGACGCTGCACCCCAAGGGCCAGACCTTCGAGGATCGCCCCGACGGCACCCGTGGTCGCCCGGAAGCCGAGGTGCGCAAAGAGATCGCCGCCCACGGCCTCAGCGTCATTGAGGTGAAGAAGGACGCTGGCGGCCAATGGCAGCGCGTTGAAGGTTCGAGCTACAACCGCCGTATCACCGGCAGCTCGCCGCTGGCCCTGTCCGGCCCGCTGGCCGGCCACGACCTGCTGCGCACCGCCAGCGATCCGGAGGCGAAACAGGTGCTGGGCACCCTGAACAACTGCTCCATGGGCGTCACGCCGTGGGGCACCTACCTTGCGTGCGAGGAAAACTGGCACCAGTACTTCGTCAACCGCAACAAGGCCGACTACGCCAAGCGCCTCTCGCACAAGCGTTATGGGCTGTCCAACGGCCAGTTCAGCAACTACTACGCCTGGGAGGCGGTGGACGAACGCTTCGATGCCACGCCGAAAGCCGACCAGCCCCACGGTGGCCACGTCAACGAACCGAACCGTTTCGGCTGGGTGGTGGAGATCGACCCCTTCGATCCGACATCCACGCCGAAGAAGCGCACCGCTGTTGGCCGCTTCTGCCGCGAGTGCTCGACCCTCTCGCTGGGCGCGGATAACCGCATGGCCTACTACTATGGCGACGACACCAAGGGCGAGTACATCTACAAGTTCGTTCCGGCGGGCAAGTACGATCCGGCCAACCGAGCGGCCAACATCGGCCTGCTGGACGAGGGCATCCTCTACGTCGCGCGCTTCAACGCCGACGGCAGTGGCCAGTGGCTGCCGCTGGTGCACGGGCAGAATGGCCTGACCACCGAGAATGGCTTCGCCAGCCAGGCCGAGGTACTGGTCAACGCCCGTGCCGCCGCCGACCTGCTGGGTGCCACGCCGATGGATCGTCCCGAGTGGGTCGCGGTGCAGCAGACCACCCGTGAGGTCTACGTCAGCCTCACCAACAACGATGCGCGCGGCAAGAAGCAGGCGGTGGACGCGGCCAACCCGCGCAAGGAAAACCTGCACGGGCAGATTCTGCGCTGGAACGAAGCCGGCGGCGATCCAACCGCCACCACCTTCGAGTGGGAAATCTTCCTGCTGGCTGGCGAGCACAAGGGCTCCACTGCGCCGGAGAACCTGATCGGCACCATCAACGGCGATATCTTCTCCTCGCCGGATGGGCTGTATTTCGACACCACCGGCCGCCTCTGGATCGAGACCGACTACGACGATGCCGAGGCCCCGATGCAGGCCATGGGCTGCAACCAGCTGCTCTGCGCCGACCCGCACAGCCGCGAGGTGCGCCGCTTCCTGGTCGGCCCGCGAGGCTGCGAGCTGACGGGGATTACCCAGAGCCCGGATGGCAGGACGATGTGGGTGAATATCCAGCACCCGGGCATCAGCTTCCCGGCCAGCGACGGCAAGAGCATCCCGCGCTCTACGACGATGGTGATCACCAAGGATGATGGGGGTGTGATCGGGACATGATGGGCAGAGTGGCGAGGGTGAAGGGCTTTAGGAAACTCGCCGCTCGGTCGGTTCGCGAGCAAGCTCGCTCCTACAAGAGCAGGAGCCAGCATGGAACCAGCGGGGGAATGCGGACCCTGTAGGAGCGAGCTTGCTCGCGAACAAGGACCGCTGGAACCTCAAAGCTCGACTTCCCCGCCTGCCAACGCACACAGCTCGGTGAAATCGACGATCTCTGTCTCCCGCCCATCCACCCGGATCAAGCCGTGCTTCTGCAGGCGGGTGAAGCTGCGCGACACCGTTTCCACCGCCAGTCCCAGGTAGTCGCCGATCTCGTTGCGCGACATGCTCAGGCGGAAGCGCGTGGCAGAGAAGCCGCGCTCGCGGAAGTGCGCGGAAATGTTCAGCAGGAAGGCGGCGATCCGCGAGTCCGAGTTCAGCCGCGAGAGCAGCAGCTTCATCTGCTGATCCTCACGGATCTTGCGGCTCATCATCAGCATGATCTGGTGCGACAGGCCGGGAATCTGCAGCGACAGCTCCTCCAGCTGGTTGAACGGAATCTCGCTGCACAGCGTGCTTTCCAGTGCCTGCGCCGATACCGGATAGCTGCCTTCGCCCATGCCGGAGAAGCCGAAGATCTCGGTGGCGAAGTAGAAGCCGGTGATCTTTTCCAGGCCCTGTTCGTTGGTGGTGAAGGTCTTGATCGAACCGGAGCGCACCAGGTACACGCTGTGGAACGGATCGCCCTGGCGGAACACGAAGTCACCCTTGTGCAGCAAGTGCCCCGGCTTGATGATCGCCTCGAGCTCCTCGACCTTGTCGTCGCTCAAGGTTGGCGGCGCCAGCCGGCAGTTCTTGCAGTACGGTTGCGGTTTGATCATCTGATTCATCCATATCCCCATGCGCCGGCCAATCGCGCGCAATTCAGCGTTTCTCGGGCGCATCGCCCCCTCATGGAACCATAGCAACTGACAGCCATCTGTCATCCGTCGGATCACCAGTCGGGAAGCAGGCCAATGGATTTTTCATACCTGCTTGACCCTTTCTTCACTGCGCCGACTTCAGTCTCCACGCCCAGGCACCGGGGCCATTGGGGGAGACCACAGGAACTCCGGGGTGCCGTGACGCGACCCGCGCGTCGATCCCGCTCATTTTCCGGAGATACGTCGTGAACAAACTGCCACAGATCACCCTGGCCTTCTGGGTGATGAAAATCTGCGCCACCACCCTGGGGGAAACCGCCGGCGATCTGTTGTCGATGACCCTGAACGTCGGTTATGCGATCAGCTCACTGATCCTCATCAGCGTCTTCCTCATCACCCTGTTCGGCCAGCTTGCAAGCAAGCGCTACGTACCCTGGCTGTACTGGCTGGTCATCCTCTCCACCAGCACCGCCGGCACCACCATGTCCGACTTCATGGACCGCACCCTGGGCCTGGGCTACGCCAGTGGCTCGGCGATCCTGGTCAGCATCCTGGTGGCGATCTTCGCGGCCTGGCGCTTCAGCGGTACCTCTTTGTCGGTCGACAACATCCGCAGCTTCAAGGGCGAAATGTTCTATTGGATCGCCATCCTCTTCTCCAACACCCTGGGCACCGCGCTGGGAGACTTCCTCGCCGATGACTCCGGCCTTGGCTTCGCCGGCGGCGCGCTGCTGATCGGCAGCCTGATCGCCGTGGTGGTGTTGTTGCACTACTTCACCAAGCTCTCCTCGGTGCTGCTGTTCTGGGTCGCCTTCGTGCTGACCCGGCCGTTCGGCGCGACCCTGGGCGACGTGCTGACCAAGTCCCACGAGAAGGGTGGACTGGACTTCGGCACCATCGGCTCCTCGGCCATCCTCGCCGGCATCCTGGTGGCGCTGGTGGTCATGGTCAGCGTGCGGCAGAAGCGCGAAGAGCAGGGCAGCGCAGCGGTGCTGTCTTCCTGACGAGTTGAAGCGGAGTCCGCCGGGCGAAAAGATCGGCGGACTAGCCTTGTGAAATTTGTTCTGTTATTTTTCATGAAAAATAAACAGAACAATTTCACGAGGTCGCGATGTTCCTGCGCTCCGCCGAGCCGGTCGGCACCTACTACGCCGGCGCCAACCCCGAGCTGATTCAGCCGCGCGATGTGCTGCGCGAACCGCTGGAATGCGAAGTCCTGGTGATCGGGGCCGGTTTCAGCGGCCTGCACACGGCGCTGCAACTGGTCGAAAGTGGCCGCCAGGTCTGCATGATCGAAGCCAGCCGGATCGCCTGGGCTGCCTCCGGACGCAACGGCGGGCAGGCATTGCCGGGCTGGTCCAGCGACCTGGGCCCCATCGAGGACGACCTCGGCCATGAAGGCGCGCTGCGCCTGTGGCAGGGCATGTTGTGGGCCGCCCACGAGCTGCGCGACCTGCCGCAACGCCACGGCTTCGACTGCGATTACCGCATCGGCCACCTGTGGACCGCCGTGCTGCAACGCCGCGTCGGCTCGCTCTACGACTGGCAGGCGGAAGCCAATCGTCGCTGGGGCTACGAAGGCCTGCAATTCATCCCCCGTGAAGACCTGCCGCAGTGGATCGCCAGCGACCGCTATCAGGCCGGCCTGTACGACCCGAACTCCGCGCACTTGAATCCGCTCAAGCTGGCCTACGGCCTGGCGGGCGCCATCGAGCGCGCTGGCGGGCGCATCTTCGAGCAGACCCGCGCACTGAGCTTCCGCGAGAGCGGCAATGGCTACGAGGTGACCACTGAGCATGGCAGCGTCCGCTGTGCGTCCCTGGTGCTGGCCTGTAATGCCTACATCGACGGGCTCGACCGCGACGTTTCCGAGCGCATCCTGCCGGTGGGCACCTACCAGGTTGCCACCGCTCCTCTGGGCGAGGAGCTGGCTCGTTCCCTGCTGCCGAAGAACTGCTGCGTCACCGACAACCAGTTCGTCCTCGACTACTTCCGCCTGACCCCCGATCATCGCCTGCTGTTCGGCGGCGGCTGCACCTACCTGGGCGGCATGCCTTCGGACATCCGCGCCGCCACTCGCCCCTATGTCGAACGGGTATTCCCGCAACTCAAGGGCGTGGAACTGGAATACGCCTGGGGCGGGCACATCGACTGCAGCATGCGGCGCACCCCGGACATCGGTCGACGCGGCGATCTCTACTGGCTGCAGGGCTATTCCGGCCACGGCGTACTGCCCAGCCTGGCCGCTGCCCACGCCGTGAGCGAGGCGATGCAGGGCCGCAGCGACGAGCTTGACCTCTATCAACGCATCCGCAATCCCGGGTTCCCCGGCGGCCAGCGCTTCGCCGCGCCACTGGAAGCCGCCGGCAAGGCCTGGTATCGATTACGGGATTTCATCTGATCCGGACCCTGCCATGACTCAAACGGCTGCCAACGAACACCTTGCCACGCTGATCCGCGACCTGCGCAAGCACAAGAACCTCACCCTGGGTGAGCTGGCCGAACAGATCGGCCGCTCGGTGGGTTTCCTGTCCCAGGTCGAGCGCGGCCTGTCGCAACCCACCGTGGCCGACCTCACTGCCATCAGCGAAGCCCTGGGCGTGCCGACCACCTACTTCTACGCCGGCGACACCCGCCGCGAACGCGACTGGGTCACCCGGCCGAACGATCGCCGCACCCTGTACTACGCCGGTGGCGTCACCGACATCCTCGCCTCGCCGAACATGTCCGGCGGCTTCTCCATGCTCGACAGCATCCTCGCCCCCGGCGCCACCAGCGGCGAAGGCCACCTGGACGACAGCTCGGAGCAGGGCGGTTTCGTCCTCGAAGGTGAGCTGACCATCTGGTACGAGGACGACACCGTCACCCTCTATCCCAACGACAGTTTCCAGCTGCCGCCGCACAGCCAGTTCCGCTACGGCAACCTCACCGATAAACCAACAAGGGTGCTGTGGATCTTCACGTAATTTCCCAAGCCAGCCCGCGTGGGTTGGCTTGGGAAAACGATCCGGCCGCCCCCCGCACAAAGGCCCCAGAGAACATCATGAACCGCCCGATGCATCCCGACCTGCTCAGCGAAGTCCGCGCCTTCCGCCAGCAATACCCGGACATCCGCTACGTTGACCTGATCTGCCTGGACATTCCCGGCCACTTCTACGGCAAGCGCTACCCCGTGGACATGCTGGAGAAGGTCGCCGCCGGCAGCCCGCTGAAACTGCCGCAGAACTGTGTGCTGCTGGGCGTACAGGGGGGCCTGCACCCCATCGGCGACTACTGCTTCAACGATGGCGACCCGGACGCGCCGCGCCGCCTGATCCCAGGCTCGCTCAAGCCGGTGCGCTGGGAGAACCAGCCGCTGGGGCAGATGCTGATCAGCTCCGACGGCACCGAGGCGCCCATCGAATTCGAACCGCGCGAAGTGCTCGCCCGCGTCATGCAGCGCCTGGAGTCCAAGGGCATCCGCCCGGTGGTGGCCTTTGAGCTGGAGTTCTACCTGTTCGACAAGAAGCTCGACAACGGCCTGCCGCAATACCCGCGCGACCCGCTGTGTGACGACGAGGACGACCAGCCGAACATGCACATCGAGCGCCTGTCGCGCTTCTCCGATGTGCTCCACGAGATCGTCGAAGCCTCCCGCGAGCAGGGCGTGGACGCCAACGTGATCACCGCCGAGATCGGCCCTGGCCAGTTCGAGATCAACTTCGCCCACTGCGACGACGGCCTGCACGCCGCCGACCAGGCCGCGCTGTTCACCCGCGCCACCCGTGGCGTGGCGCTCAAGCATGGCCACCGCGCCAGCTTCATGAGCAAGCCTTACCTGCATGCGCCGGGCAGCGGCATGCACGTGCACGTCAGTCTCTACGACCGCGACGGCAACAACCTGCTCGACCGCGACAACCAGCAGGCCCTGCGCCACGCCGTGGCCGGCTGCCTGGAACTGCTGCCGCACTGCATGCCGATCTTCGCCGCCAACCACAACGCCTACCGCCGCTACGGCTCCCGCGTGAACGCCGCGAGCAAGGCCAGCTGGGGCTTCGAGGATCGCGATGCGTGCATTCGCATTCCCGAATCGGATGGCAAGAACCTGCGCATCGAACACCGCCTGGCTGGCGCCGACGCCAACCCGTACCTGGTGCTCGCGGCGATTCTCACTGGCATGGAGCACGGCCTGGAGGCCCGCCAGGAGCCCATCCCGCCGCTCAACGAAGACCGCTCCAGCGGCATCGACTTCCCCCGCGACATGCTCGGCGCCGTCGCCGAGATGGAAGACCATCCGGTGGTGAAGGAAGGCCTGGGCAGCGAGTTCGTCTTCGTCTATTGCGAGAACAAGCGCCACGACCACCTGGACTTCATGAACGAAGTCAGCGCGCGGGAGTACCGCTGGTTCCTGTAACGCCTGATGCCTGATCTCACCTTGTAGGAGCGAGCTTGCTCGCGAACCAGTCCCGCGTCGGGGATTGTTCGCGAGCAAGCTCGCTCCTACAGAAAAGCCTCTCACGTGAGTGAGCACGGCGCAGCGTTTCGCCTATTTCTCTGAACCCGCTTCGCTTTCCTGCGGTCAATTCCATGCACAAGGCAATCTCACAAGGAGCCACTGCATGGACCTCATCCGCATTCTGATCGCCATCCTTCTGCCGCCGCTGGGCGTGTTCCTCCAGGTCGGTTTCGGCGGCGCGTTCTGGCTCAACATCCTGCTGACGCTGCTCGGCTACATCCCCGGTATCGTCCACGCCGTGTACATCATCGCCAAGCGCTAACCCGCCCGGCTGCCTTCCCAGAAATGCTCCGCCAGTATCCGCAGTTCCGCCGACAGTTCCGCCATGCGCGCGGCGCTGCGCTGGCAGGTGGATACTTTTTCCGCGTTGCTGTCTGCCGATCCGCGAATGGCGTGCAGGCTGCGCTGTACGTCTTCGCTGGCGACGCCCTGTTCCTCGATGGCTTCGGCAATCTCCAGGCTCATGCGCTGGATCGCCGAGACCTGCTCGCTGATCTGTTCCAGCGTGCCCGCCGCGTGCCCGGCCTGCTCCAGGCTGGCCACCGCCTGCTCGCAGCAGTGCCATAGCGCGCGCACCGAATCCTCGGCGCCCTGCTGGAGATTGCCGACCAGCGACTGGATGTCCCGCGCGGAATTCTCCGTGCGCGAGGCCAGCGCCCGCACCTCATCGGCGACCACCGCGAAACCGCGCCCGCTTTCCCCGGCGCGTGCCGCCTCGATGGCGGCATTGAGCGCCAGCAGGTTGGTCTGCCCGGCGACATCGCGGATCACTTCGAGCATCCGCGAGATAGCCTCGCTGTGCTCCTTCTGCTGCTCCACCGCCGTGCTCGCCGCGCGGACACCGGCTTCCAGCGCGGCGAGTTGCCCACGCGTGCCGTGCACATCCTCATGGCCGGACTGGGTAATGCGCTCGCTGCACTGCGCTGCCACCGCACTATGTTGTGCGTGGCGGGCGACCTCCTGGACGCTCTGGGCCAGTTGCTGCATGGCGCTCGCAACCTGTTCCGTCTCACGTTGCTGCAACTGCGAAGCGGCGCTGCCGCCGGCCATGGCATCGGCTAGCGCCGCAGAGTGTTCGGCCAGCTGCTGCGAGGCATCTGCCATGCGCCCGACCACGGCGGCGGTTTCCGCCTCCAGCATGCGGAAGGCGAACTCCAGCTCGCCGAATTCGTCGTTCCGGCCCGTATACAGCTGCTGGCTGAGCGGGTTGTCGGCGATCTTCCGCGCTCGCCCGAGCAGCGCGCCCAGCGGTTGCAGGCGCAGCACCAGCCAGGCGCCGGACGCGCCCAGTGCGAGCAGGAAAGCCAGCACCGTCAGCTTGGGCAGCAGCAGGGCGAGGAGGGCGCCGCCGGCTTGAGCCAGCAGCAGGCCGAGCAGCAATTGCGCCGCGAGTGGCAGGCGCGTACGGCTCGGCTTCGCCCCTTTGCGCATCCGCGCGTAAAGGCGCTCCGCGGCATCGACCTGCTCGGCGCCGGGGCGGGTGCGCACCGACTGGTACTCCACGACTTTTCCGCCATGGCGAATCGGTGTGACGAAGGCACTGACCCAGTAGTGGTCGCCGTTCTTGCAGCGATTCTTCACCAGGCCCATCCAGCTGCGCCCGGCCTGCAACGTCTGCCAGAGGTGGGCGAAGGCGGCGGGCGGCATGTCCGGATGGCGCACGCGGTTGTGGTTGAACCCCACCAGTTCTTCGGCTTCGAATCCGCTGATCCGGAGGAAGTCCGGGTTCACATGGGTGACCGCGCCCTTGAGGTCGGTAGTGGAGAGGATGTTGGCGTTGGCCGGTACATCCACCTGGCGCCCGGTGATCGGCAGGTTCTGCTTCATCGCTGGTGCTCCAGGTTGTGTTGGAACAGTTGTTCGGGCGCCAGCGGCTTGCTGAACAGGAAGCCCTGGGCGTGACGGCAGCCTTCGGTGCGCAGGAAGTCCAGGTGCTCCTGGCGTTCGACGCCCTCGGCCACCACTTCCAGGCCGAGGCTATGGCCCAGGCCGATGATGGCGCGGCAGATGGCGCTGAGTTCAGGGTCGTCGGGCACGCGGGTGATGAAGCTGCGGTCGACCTTGAGAATGTGCAGCGGGTAGCGCTTGAGATACCCCAGCGAGGAGTAGCCGGTGCCGAAATCATCCAGCGCCAGGCGTACACCCTCGGCGGCCAGTTCGCGCAGGCAGGCGAGGGTTTCCGCGCCATCCTGCATCAGCAGGCTCTCGGTGATCTCCAGCACCAGGCTGCGTGGCGACAGGCCACTCTCGTCGAGGATCTGTTGCACCCGCGCAGCGAAGCCCGGCTGCTGCAGTTGGCGGCTCGACAGGTTCACCGAACAGTAGAGATTGCGATGTCCCTGACTCTGCCAGAGCGCCGTCTGCCGGCAGGCCTGGCGCAGCACCCAGTCGCCGACCGGGACGATCTCGCCGGATTCCTCCAGCGCCGGGATGAAGTCCAGCGGCGAGACTGACGCGCCGTTGTGCTTCCAGCGCAGCAGTACTTCCACCGCTTCCCAGTGCGGCGTGTCGCGATCCAGGCGCACGATGGGCTGGTAGTGCAGGCTGAACTCCTCGCGGCGCAGGGCTTGCGCCAGCGCGCTTTCCAGGTCGAGCCGGCGCTGCGCCTCGGCCTGCAGTTCGAGACTGAAGCGCGCGTACTGCGCCTTGCCGGCTTCCTTGGCGCGATACAGCGCAAGGTCGGCGGCCTGCAGGGTGTCGATGGCCTGGCCGTCGGTCATCAGCCCGGTGATGCCGATGCTGGCGCTGACCACCAGCGTGCGGCCGTCCACGTGCAGCGGCTGGCGCAGGCAGTCGAGCATGCGCTGCGCGACCTGTTCGGCGTCGACCAGGCTGGCCAGGTCGTCCAGCAGCACGACGAACTCGTCGCCGCCGAAACGCGCCAGGTGGTCGCCCGGCCGCAGGCAGCGCAGCAGGCGCTGGGAGACCTCCACCAATACGCGGTCGCCCACCGCGTGGCCGAGGCTGTCGTTGATCAGCTTGAAACGGTCCAGGTCGATGAACAGCAGGCCGGACTCGCGCGCGCCGGGGCGGCGTTGGCGCATCAGGGCTTGCTGCAGCAACTCGTCCAGGCGCAGACGATTGCCCAGGCCGGTCAGCGGGTCATGCCGCGCCGCATGGCTGAGCTGGTGCTCGCTGGCCTTGTGCTGGCTGATGTCGGTTTGCGAGCCGGCCATGCGCCCATCGGTGACCACGCCACGCGCCAGCACCCAGAGGTAGTTGCCGTCACGCTGGCGGATACGGTATTCGTGGCTGAGCAGCGCACTGCTGCCGCGCAGGTGCGCGTCGATGGCCTTGCGCAGGCCGGGCAGGTCGTCCGGATGCACGCGGGCGAACCAACTGGTGCTGCCTTCGCCGAGGTTGTCGCGGGTCAGGCCGAGCATGCGTGCCCAGCGCTCGGAGACGTAGAGGCGGTCGTTGCCCAGGTCCCAGTCCCAGATGCCGTCGTTGGCGCCGCGCAGCGCGCGGGCGAAGCGCGCCTCGCTGTCCTCCAGCGCCTGACGCTGGGCAGCGCCGTAGGTGTCGATGGCCAGCGACATGTCGAAGAACACCCGCTTGAGCAGGCTGGCGTAGGTCTTGGCTTCCGGGGCGTCGCCCATCAGGTCGGCGAGCATCTGGTCCAGGTACAGGCGATAGGCGCCCATGTACCACTTCAGCTCGACGCCGACTTGCTGGTGCACCAGCCCGATGCGCAGGCGGTCGCGCACGTAGTCGGCGTCCTGCGGGGCGTCCCAGAGCTGGCGGTAGTATTCGAACTGACTGCATTTCAGCCGCGCCAGCGTCGCCGGCTCGGAGAGGATCGCGCCCAGAGGCGGATAGTGGCGCAGGTGATCGTAGAGCTGCTCGATGAAGCGCTGGTGGCAGCCCTCCAGTTCGGCGGCGCGGCCATGCAGATGGCGGCCATCCTCCTCGCGCCACTCCAGGTAACTCAGGCGCTGATCGACTTCCATCGTCGACAGGCCGATGCGCTCGAGCACGCTATCGAGCTTCGGTCCCAGGCCCATGTTCGGCTCCTTGCGGGTCTGCTGTTTTTGTCGGGCATGAAAAAAGCGCCGGCTCGTCGTCACGTCGAAATCGACGGCGACCAACTCGGCGCTTTGTCTTGCAGGCCCACAAGTCCTGCCCGGCAAAGCCAGCTTCCGCAACGCGGAACGCGGGTGGAAGTCTTTTACACCAGCGGGCGCGGCCCCGACAACTCCTGCAGTGCGCCACTCAGGCGCTGACGCAACTCGCCCAGCTCGCGGGAGCGGAAGGCGTGGCGGGTTCTCTCCAGCACCCCGATGGCATCGGCCAGCAGCGCGAGCATCCGCGCCGAATCGCTCAAGGGCGCGTCCTTGAACCATCGGCACAGCGGTGCCTGCTCGCAGTTGGTTGGTCCTTCCATCACCGCGCAAGGCAGCTCATAGGCCGCCAGCAACGCACGAACCTGGCGAGCCAGCGCCGCGTCCTGGGAGGTGACCAGCAACTGGACCGGGTACCGGTGAAGAGTCATGAGGGGCTCACTCATATCAGGGAGATGCCAATTTAATGGCTAGTGGCTATCTGATATTGACCCCAGTCATCTCGGCGGGGCGCTTGCGTCAGATGGACGACGTTAGGTGTGAAGTGGCCCGCAATACGGTGCCGGAAAACTGCCATAAACGCGCGGAAAACGTAGGGCGGATAACCTGGAACAGGTTATCCGCCAGACCCTCGGCGGCGGATAACGCTGGCGCGTTATGCGCCCTACTGCTGGGAGAGCAGGCAAAACGTACCGGCTGACACCGAGGTTATTTCTCGCTCCGAACGGTCCCCTCTCCCGCTTGCGGGAGAGGGTTAGGGTGAGGGGGCTTTGATCCTGTAGGAGCGGACCTTGTCTGCGAAGCTCATTGGGGCGGGAAGCGATGGGTATCGCTTCGCTCCACGCCATTCTACGAAGTGCACCGGGCAGGATCAGTGCAACGAGCGCACCTGGTTTTCCATGATGCGCACCGCATCGGTCCAGCGCACCCAGACCTTGCCCTGCCAGTCCATCACGCTGGTCGGCTGGCCTTCGATCTGCTCCATGCGTCGGCGCGGCAGGTGTGGGTTGTTCTGCTGCGCATCGCGCAGGGCCGGCAGCACCTCGGTGCTGATCCACTGCCGCAGGCTGCGGTTCTCCGGGTGATAGAAGTGCACCAGCAGCAGCGCATAGAGACCGCTTTCACTGACCAGGTAGAGCTTTTCGTCGCAGCCTGCCAACTGCTCATGGCGAAGCTGGTCCGGATCGAGCTTGCTGGTGACCCGCTCGCCCAGGTGGCTGTTGGTCAGCTTGGCCAAATCGCGCAGGACGAACCACGCCTGCCGCTCGATCAGCAGCCCGCGCAGACGACGGTTGTAACGGTGGAACACGGTAGGAATCAGGCCTTCGTCGGCCGATGGCGAATCGGAAAACTTCATGCTGTCTCTCCATGTACATCCAGGAAGCCGCCGCCCGAACAACCGAAGAGGGCGGCGGACCGTGCAAGGGTGGAATCGCCGGTGTGGCACACGACCGGTAGGGCACGGAGCCCTCCTTGCACGGCCCGCCATAGACCACCAAAGACCTGCAGCCGTGGGGCTGCCGCTCTCTGCTATGGCTTGCATTGCGTAATGTGCCTTTTTCAGGATTCCACTCCTGACCACGGCGAGCCGTGGCAGACGGAACGCTACGCAGAGCCCTTGTAGGACAGCAACGCCGTTGCGGCGTAGGGCAATTCGGGAAATACCGCTGGTCTGCGGCGAACCTGCCTCCAGCACGGGTAACTGCAGCGCCTGTCGGCTTATCTCCTCGTCACATTGACGGGCTTCGATTTTGGTGTGTACGGTACACACTGCTGCGCCGTCGGGAGAGCGTCGATGCGCAGCAAAGAGATCATTGATTTGTTGATCGAGGATGGCTGGTTCGAGATCGGCTGCAATGGCAGCCATCACCAGTTCAAGCACCCGGTCAGGCCCGGCAAGGTGACGGTCCCACATCCGAAAGCCAGCCTGCCTAAAGGAACGGTCAACAGCATCCTCAAGCAGGCCGGCCTCAAGCTCGGACAATCCAGTGCCAGCCACTGAACCGAATACGTGACAGCAGGTAGCCACCCATGAAATTTCCCGTCGTGCTCCACAAGGACCCCGACAGCGACTACGGCGTTACCCTGCCGGATGTGTCCGGCTGTTTTTCTGCTGGCTGTACCGTCGACGAAGCCCTGGATAACGCGAAAGAAGCCCTTGCCTTGCATTTCGAGGGGCTGGTCGCGGACGGCGAAGAATTGCCCCAACCGCAAGCCATTGACCAGCACCTGAACAACCCGGACTACGCCGGTGGTGTCTGGGCGGTTATCGAGTTCGACGTCACGCCGTATTTGGGCAAAGCAGTACGCTTCAACGCCACGCTGCCCGAACATCTGCTGCAACGCATCGACGACCGCGTCAGCAAAGACCAGCGCTACAGCTCCCGCTCCGGCTTCCTCGCCACAGCGGCGCTGCGGGAACTGGCGAACTCCTGACGACCGAATGCCAGAAACGCAAAAGCCGCGCATTCGCGCGGCTTTTTGCTGAAGAGGTGGTGGGCCCACACGGACTTGAACCGTGGACCAAAGGATTATGAGTCCTCTGCTCTAACCAACTGAGCTATAGGCCCCCAGAAGGCGGGCGGATTATACCGGCGCGTTGTGCGTCGCGCCAATCGGATGCAGCGGGACCAGGAAGCGGTTGGCAAAGGCGTCGGCCGGCAGTGGGGCGCTCAGGGCGTAGCCCTGGATCTGGTCGCAACCTTCGGCTTCGAGGAAGCGTTCCTGGGCTTCGTGTTCCACGCCTTCGGCGATCACGATGAGGTTCATGCTGCGCCCCAGGGCGATGATGGCCCGGGCAATGGCGGCGTCGTGTGGGTCGTCCGGCAGGCCGTGGACGAAGGACTGGTCGATCTTCAGGGTGTCCAGCGGCAGTTGCTTCAGGTAGCTGAGGGAGGAGTAGCCGGTGCCGAAGTCGTCGATGGCCAGCTGTACGCCCAGATGCTTGAGGCTGTGCAGGATCGACAGGGCTTCCTCGGTCTGGTGCATGAGGAAGCTTTCGGTGATTTCCAGCTGCAGGCGCGAGGGCTGCAGGTTGTAGTGGGCGAGCAGTTCACGGATGCGTTCGACCAGGTTGGTCTGGCGCAGCTGGGCGCCAGCCAGGTTGACCGAAAGTGGGCCGAAGGCGGCGTGGCTGTCCTGCCAGCGGCTCATCTGCCGGCAGGCTTCGCGCAGCACCCAGTCGCCCAATGGCAGGATCAGGCCGTTTTCCTCGGCCAGCGGAATGAAGCGATCGGGCGAAATCGCGCCGAATTGAGGATGTTTCCAGCGGATCAGGGCTTCGGCGCCGACCAGTTGGCCAGTGCCGAGGGAGAGCTTGGGCTGGTAGTAGAGCTGCAGCTGGTCGCTTTCCAGCGCGCGGCGCAATTCATGTTCCAGGGCCATGCGCTCGGTGGCCTGGAAGGTCAGTTCGCGGGTGTAGAACTCCACCCGGTTGCGGCCCTGGGCCTTGGCCCGGTACATGGCGGCGTCGGCGTTCTTCACCAGGGTGGCGACATCCGAGCCATCGCTGGGGTAGAGGCAGATGCCGATGCTGGCGCTGACGAAGAATTCCTGTTCGCCGGCGATGAACGGCTTGTCGAAGCAGAGCAGCAGCTTGTTGGCGACGTGTTCGGCGTCCAGTGCGTGGTGCAGGCCGGGCAGCAGGATGATGAATTCATCTCCGCCCTGGCGCGCTACCGTATCGACGTCGCGCAGCTGCTCGCGCAGGCGGGTGGCAATGGACTTGAGCAGCAGGTCGCCGACCGGGTGGCCGAGGCTATCGTTGATGTGCTTGAAGCGGTCCAGGTCGAGGAACAGCACGGCGCCCTGATGATCGTCTTCCTGGGCTTCCTTGAGCGAGGCGTTCAGGCGGCTTTCGAACAGCAGGCGGTTGGGCAGGCCGGTGAGTGGATCGTGGTGGGCCTGGTAGTCCAGCCGTGCCTGGGCGTACTTGAGGGTGGAGATGTCGGCGAACACGCCGACATAGTGCGACAACTCGCCGTCGGCATTGCGCACGGCGCTGACGGTGAGCCACTCCGGGTAGAGCTCCTGGTTCTTCCGGCGGTTCCAGATTTCGCCCTGCCAATGGCCCTCGGCGTTGAGCTGGTGCCAGAGGGCGACGTAGAAGCTGCTGTCGTGCTGGCCGGAGGCGAGCAGGCGCGGCGAACTGCCGAGGGCTTCCTGTTCGCTGTAGCCGGTGATCTCGCTGAAGGCGCGGTTGACCGCGACTATGCGCTGGCGTGCGTCGGTGATCATCACGCCTTCAGCGGTGCTCTCGAATACGGTGGCGGCGAGTCGGAGTTTTTCCTGCATCTGCTGCTGCTCGGTGATGTCGCGAGCGATGGTCAGCATGCAGTCGTCGCTGCCGATGGTGATGCGGTGGGCGGACAGCTCGCACAGGCGCAGGCTGCCGTCGCGGGTGCGAATCTGCGCGGTGAAGCCTGGGGCGCTGGCGGCGTTGTCGAGGATGCCCAGCAGTTTGCTGCGGTCGGCCGGGTTGGCCCACAGGCGCAGGTCGAGGGTGGAGCGCTCGGCGGCTTCCTCACGGCTGTAGCCGGTGATGCGGGTGAAGCCCTGGTTCACTTCCACCAACCGGCCGTCGCTGATGCGGGAGATGAGCATGCCGTCGGGCGAGGCGTGGAAGGCTTTGGCAAATTTTTCCTCGGAGACGCGCAGTTGCTCCTGGGTTTCCTTGACCTGGGAGATGTTGCGCACCACGACGACCAGCGCCGGCGTGTCGTCGAGGATGATGTGCTGCGCCGACAGCAGGGCGGTGAAGTGGCTGCCGTCGCGGCGGTTGAGCGGGATCTCGACGTTGTTCAGCGGTTCGCCCTGCAGGCGCTGCAGCATGGCCGGGCCCATGCCAGGGGCGCCCCAGATTCCCAGGTCGGTCGAAGTCTTGCCCAGGGCTTCGCTGGCGGGGATGCCGATCTGTTGTTCGAAGGTACTGTTCACCGCCAGCAGCACGCCGTCGACTCGGCGGGCGAGGACGATGATGTCGGGGCAGTGATGGAAGACCGAGGCGAATTTCTGCTCGGACAGGCGCAGGGCCTGTTCGGTGTGCTTCGCCTCGGTGATGTCGATCATCAGGCCGCGCAGGATCAGGTCGTCGCCATGCTGGATCAGCGTGACGATGTCGCGGATCCAGACGATTCGCCCATCGGCGGCGAGCATGCGGTAATCGAAGCTGTGGTTGCGCCCGGCATGGCTCTCGCTCATGCAGAAGTGGATCGCGTGCTCGGCGTCTTCCGGGTGCAGGGTGCGTTGCCAGAAGCCGGGCTCCAGCCAGTCGGTCAGCGGGTAGCCGAGCAGCCGCTGGGCGTGGGGCGAGACGTAGGTGAAGCGGTTCTCCGCCAGGCGCATTTCCCAGGCGATGGCGGTCAGGCTTTCCACCAGGCCGCGGTAGTGCTGTTCGCTGTCGCGCAGGGCCTGCTCGAGTTTCTCCCGGCGCTGCATCTCGCCGCGCAGGCGCCGGTTCATGGTGAACAGGACCAGTAGGGTGAGGGTGGTCAGAACCGCGATGGGCACGACCACGCGGAACACATCAGGCCACACGCTACGGTGGTCGACCAGGCCGCCGACCCAGGGGGCCTGCAGTGCGTCGATCTGTTCTACGGTCATGTCCGCCAGCACCTTGTCGAGAATGCCGACGAAGATCGCCTGGTCCTTCGGCACACCCATGGCCAACTGGTAGCGGTAGGGGGTTTCGCCGCTGATCTGCAGGCCCTCGAGCTTGAGCTGACGAAGGTTCCAGACACTGGAGGCGAGGTCGCCGACAAACGCATCCACCTGGCCGACCGCCAGCGCCTGCAGTCCGGCAGCGACACTGGGCAGCGGTTGCAGGTTGAGGTCGGGGTGCCTGGCGACCAGCAGTTCATGCGGGGCGTAGTGGGCGACCACACCGACCTTGAGGCCGTAAAGCTCCTTCACGCTGGCTGGCGCGGGGCCGTTCTTGCGGGCAAGGATGATGATCGGGAAGTCGAGGTAGGGGCGGGTGAAGGTCAGGTACTCGAGGCGTTCCGGCGTAGCCATGATGCCGGGGAGCAGGTCGAGATGGCTGTCCCGCGCCTGTTGCAGGACTTCGCTCCAGCTTGCCGGCTCGATCGGTTGGAGCTGGACCTTGAGCTTGTCGCTGATGACTTTGACGTAACTGGCAGCCAGGCCCTGGTAAACGCCGTCGTTGTCACGGAATTCGAAGGGGGGCCAGGAGGCGTCTACACCCAGGCGCAGGGAGGGGTGTGCCTGCAGCCACTGCTGTTCGTCGGGCGTGAGGCTCAGGGCGAATGCCTGTCCCGCCCAGAATGCGAGGCACCACAGTAGAACTGCCTGCAGACGCGGCATGAAGGGCCTCATTCCAGGGGGGACTATGCCGAAGTGTAGACGTGGCACTTTGCCCGATGGAAGGCCCAAAGAAAAACCCCCGGTTTTGGGCCGGGGGTTTGTTCATCACTCGTCGAGGAAGGAGCGCAGGTGCTCGCTTCGCGACGGGTGGCGCAGCTTGCGCAACGCCTTGGCTTCGATCTGGCGGATACGTTCGCGGGTCACATCGAACTGCTTGCCGACTTCCTCGAGGGTGTGGTCGGTATTCATGTCGATGCCGAAGCGCATGCGCAGGACCTTGGCTTCGCGAGCGGTGAGGCCGGCGAGGACTTCGCGGGTGGCTTCCTTGAGGCTCTCGCTGGTCGCCACTTCGATCGGAGACTGCATGGTGGAGTCCTCGATGAAGTCGCCCAGGTGCGAGTCTTCGTCGTCACCGATCGGCGTTTCCATGGAGATCGGTTCCTTGGCGATCTTCAGGACCTTGCGGATTTTGTCTTCCGGCATGTCCATGCGTTCGCCCAGCTCTTCCGGGGTCGGTTCACGGCCCATCTCCTGCAACATCTGGCGGGAGATACGGTTGAGCTTGTTGATCGTCTCGATCATGTGCACCGGAATACGGATGGTGCGGGCCTGGTCGGCGATCGAACGGGTGATCGCCTGGCGGATCCACCAGGTGGCATAGGTCGAGAACTTGTAGCCGCGACGGTATTCGAACTTATCCACCGCCTTCATCAGGCCGATGTTGCCTTCCTGGATCAGGTCGAGGAACTGCAAGCCGCGGTTGGTGTACTTCTTGGCGATGGAGATCACAAGACGCAGGTTCGCCTCGACCATCTCCTTCTTCGCACGACGGGCTTTCGCCTCGCCGATGGACATGGAACGGTTGACGTCCTTGATCTCGGCAACGGTCAGCTGCGAGCTGGTTTCCAGGTCGACCAACTTCTGCTGGTTGCGCAGGATGTCGTCACGCAGGCGCTCGATGGCCTCGGCGTACTTGGGCTTGCCCTTGAGTACGGAGTCGACCCAGGCGGTGTCGGTTTCGTGGCCGGGGAACTGGCGCAGGAAGTCGGCACGCGGCATGCGAGCATCACGCACGCACAGCTGCATGATGGCGCGTTCCTGGCGGCGCACGCTATCCAGCGCATCGCGGACCTTGGCAACCAGCACGTCGAACTGCTTGGGCACCAGCTTGATCGGCATGAACAGCTCGGCCAGGGCGACCAGTTCTTCGGTTGCCTGCTTACTGCCGCGACCGTGCTTCTTCAGGGCCTTCTTGGCCTTTTCCAGCTGCTCGGAGACGGCGCCGAAGCGACGGGCGGCTTCTTCCGGATCCGGACCGCCATCGCCTTCTTCTTCCTCGCTATCGCCGTCGGACTCTTCGTCCTCTTCGTCCTTGTCCTTATCCTTGGCTTCGGCGTCGTCCTTCAGGCCGACCGGCTCGACTTCCTCGGCCGGCAGGGTGCCGTCATCCGGGTCGATGTAGCCGCTGAGAACGTCCGATAGGCGGCCGCCTTCGGTAACGATGCGGTTGTACTCTTCGAGAATGCCGTCCACCGCGCCCGGGAACTGGGCGATGGCGCTCATGACCTCGCGGATGCCTTCCTCGATGCGTTTGGCGATTTCGATCTCGCCTTCGCGGGTCAGCAGCTCCACGGTACCCATTTCACGCATGTACATGCGCACCGGGTCGGTCGTACGGCCAACGTCGCTCTCTACCGCGGCAAGGGCGGCAGCAGCTTCTTCGGCGGCAGCTTCATCGGTATCGGTTTCCGCCAGCAACAGGGCATCCGCATCCGGGGCTGTCTCGAATACGTTGATCCCCATGTCGTTGATCATGCGGATGATGTCTTCTACCTGTTCCGGATCAGAGATATCCTCCGGCAGGTGGTCGTTGACCTCCGCGTAAGTCAGGTAACCCTGCTCACGACCACGGGTGATCAACTCTTTGAGACGAGATTGCTGTTGCGCTTTTCCGGACATAACACCCTATCCACTGAAGGTCTTGGCGGGCTGAAATAAGCCGAGGATTATACCAGATTCGAGGCTTCAGGCGCCAGTTCAGCTCTGGCTGCCTGTTGAAGAGGGGGTGCTGTAGTGCTCCCGCAGTAACGCTTTCTCTTCGTCGGTCAGTTCACTGGGGTTCTTTCGCAGCACGCTGTGCAAGCGGGCTTCACGGCTGCTGAGCAGCTGGTTGTGTGCAAGTGTAGTAATGGTGTCGACGAACTGCTTTTCAAGATTGCCGTCGTCGATCAGCCATTCTTTTCCCGCCAGCACCTGTAGCAGGCGCCCTTGGGGCGTTCCGTGCCAGCGCGCGATGAGGTGCATCGAGCTCTGTTTCGGATTCTTCTGCAACGCTTCGACCAGTGCGGCGAGCAATTGCGAATAGGTCTGTCCCTCGTTGGAGAAGTGGCTCGCATCCTCGACGCTCTGCGCCAGTTGGGGATGGTGCAGCAGGGTGCGCAGCGCGGTCAGGGTCGGCGATTCGACGCTGATCTCGGTGCGCGGCTGGCGTGGCGTGAAGTCGCCTTTCCTGCCTTTGCCATCCCATTTGCGATCGCCCTTCCAGGGCTTCTTGCCCTGCTTGGCTCCGCCGTTGCCGGGGGAAAACTCCATCGGCGCTTCGAAGTAACTCGAAGCGTCCTGGTAATGACTGTCGCCTTGGCCGGCGAACTGGCCCATGTCGTAGTCGGCGTACTCGTGGGCGTGCTGCTCCGAGCCAGGTGCCTGCGCCGTTGCAGGGGTGTGATTCGGTTTGGCCTGGCCGGTGAGGCCCGAGCGCGGCGCACTGATCTGGCTGAGCGCTTCGGCGGACAGGCCAGTGATCTCGCCCAGGCGCTGGCGCATCAGCAGGCGCAGCGTATTGCCGGGGATCTTCTCCAGCAGCGGTCCGGCCAGGGTCGCCAGGTGCGCCTTGCCTTCCAGCGTGCTGGGGTCGGCTTCCTCGGTCAGTTGCTGGAAGAAGTAGTCCGCCAGCGGCTGTGCCTGGTGGGCGAGGCGGGCACGGAACGCATCCGGGCCTTCGGCGCGTACCAGGCTGTCCGGGTCTTCGCCTTCGGGCAGGAACAGGAAGCGCACCTTGCGTCCGTCCTGCAGGTTGCTCAGTGCCGACTCCAGTGCGCGCCAGGCAGCATTGCGGCCGGCCTGGTCGCCGTCGAAGCAGAAGAGGATGTTCGGCACGATGCGGAACAGCCGCTTGATGTGTTCTTCGCTGGTGGCCGTGCCCAGGGTGGCGACCGCGTTGCGGATGCCCTGCTGCGCCAGTGCGATGACGTCCATGTAGCCTTCGACCACCATGATCTCGTCGAGATCCCGGTTGTTCTTCCGCGCTTCGAACAGGCCGTAGAGCTCCTGTCCTTTATGGAAGACCGGGGTTTCCGGCGAGTTCAGGTATTTCGGCTTGTCGTCGCCCAATACGCGGCCGCCGAAGGCGATCACCCGGCCGCGGCTGTCGCGGATGGGGAAGATCACCCGGTCGCGGAAGCGGTCGTAGCGCTTGCCGCTGTCGGGGTTTTCCACCAGCAGGCCGGCATCGAGCATGGCCTTGAGCTGCAGGTTGTCGCCGCCCAGGTTCTTCAGCAGGTTGTCCCAGCCCGGCGGGGCGAAGCCCAGGCCGAAGTCGCGGGCGATTTCGCCGGTCAGGCCGCGACCCTTGAGGTATTCCACGGCGGCCTTGCGTGCCGGGTGGCTCTTGAGTGCCTGGCGGTAGAACTCGGCGGCGCCGGCCAGCAGCGGGTACAGCGGCGAGTCGACCGGTTGCCGGGGCTTGTTGCCGCGCCGGCCTTCCTCGCGGGGGATGTCCATCCCGGCGCGCTTGGCCAGGTCCTCGACCGCCTGGACGAAGTCCAGCTGGTCGTGGTCCATGATGAAGCCGAGCGCGTTGCCGCCGGCGCCACAGCCGAAGCAGTAGTAGAACTGCTTGTCCGGGCTGACGGTGAAGGAGGGTGTCTTCTCCTTGTGGAACGGGCAGCAGGCGCTGTAGTTCTTGCCGGTCTTCTTCAGCTGGATGCGCGAACTCACCACATCGAGAATATCGGTGCGGTTGAGCAGGTCATCGATGAAGGATTGTGGAATCAGGCCGGCCATAGACTCATCGGGACGCAGGGTGGACCCAAGCATAGCGCGGGGCGATGAAGCCGCGAGCGAGGCTTGAGACTAAGCATGGGGCTTGAAAAGCAAAAACTCCGAAGTCCGCGAATGCGAATCGGAGTCGGGTGCCTTGTTTCAGGCACTCGCCCGGCGAGTGGGCCGGGCGATGCGGAAAGCGTGCGACGAAGCGC